>CALKFF010000032.1 GCA_938084585.1 uncultured Flavobacteriales bacterium | reverse complement strand
TTTTTCGCGCCGCACGTGGTGTCCGAGTGCTTCGAACTGCTGCACAGCGACATGCTGGGTGAACGCCAAAACGAAGACTGGTTGGCCCAGCTCAAATCGCGTGAAAACCGCTTGAGGGTCTCCGAGTCCATGGAAAACCGGCTGAACCCCCGAGATGCTTTTTCCCGTGAAGAGCCAGAAGATCTGTTCTACAACCCAAGATGAGTGACGTGACCCGCGCCGATCAGCACGTGGCGGTGGTCATCCTCAATTGGAATGGCCGCGACCACTTGGAGACTTATTTGCCCTCTGTCCTGGAGCATTCCGGATCAGAGGCCGACGTGTGGGTGGCGGACAACGGCAGCACCGACGGCAGCCTGGCTTGGCTCAAGGCGAACCATCCCGAGGTGCAAACGATCGCTTTGGGACGCAATTGGGGCTTTGCGGAGGGCTACAACAAGGCGCTGGCCCAAGTGGAGGCGGATGTGTTTGTGCTCTTGAATTCGGACGTGCGGATTGTGTCGCGTTGGATCGACCCTGTCCTGGACATCATGGACTCGCGGGAGTGGTCGGTGGCGAGCCCCCTGTTGGTGCAAGACATCCATCCTGCGCTGTGCGAGCATGCTGGCGCAGCTGGCGGTTGGATGGACAAGGATGGGTTTCCATTTTGCCTGGGGCGTCTGTTCCAAGAGGTGGAGACTGTCGACGACTGGCACCGACAAAACCGAGACGTGTTTTGGGCTTCAGGCGCCGCCTTGTTCGTTCGAAAGTCGGCGTGGGTCGAGGCAGGTGGTCTGGACGGCGATCTGTTCGCACACATGGAAGAAATCGATCTGTGCTGGCGGCTCCAAAACATGGGCCACCGCATCGGGTGTGCGGGACAGGTGACGGTGCAGCACTTGGGCGGTGGCACGTTGCAAAGTTCAAGCCCATTCAAGACCTACTTGAACTTTCGCAACAACCTCATTGTGATGGTCAAGAATCGGCGTGGCGCATGGCCCGTCTTTGCGTTCCGGCGGATGACGTTGGACGGAATTGCGGCCTACCGCATGTTGTCTCAAGGACAGTGGAAGCAATTCCTCGCGGTCGGGAAGGCCCATGGCGCGTTTTATCTGACGTTGCCGAGGGTGCTTCGACAGCGCGCCCAATTGCGCAAGCATGCGAAGCCTGGGGCTGAACTCGTGGGGTGGTGGAACAAGAGCGTGGTGTGGGCCCACTTCGTCCAAGGCGTCCAGCGCGCGCGCGACTTGAAGTTGCCTTTTTCGGATCGCTCCTGAATTCCTTGCCGACGTCGGTCAGATGTGCCGACAATCGGTCCAGGTTCGGCTGAGCTTGGTCCATGGCTTGGACTGTTGCGCTTGGCTTGGGAATGTGGGCGGCCGTTGCCTTCCAAGATCCACCGATCCCGCTGCCGGTCCTTGTGTGGGGTGTCCTCGGAATGCTTCATGTGTTGGTTCCTTTGGATGAATGGCGTCGAGTGGCCCCGTTCGTGTTGTTGGGCTGGGGTGTTGGCCATTGGAATCTGGCAACGATGCGGTCCGAGATGTTTCCCAACGACACCAACTCGCCCACGTTGATGCAACTCGATTTCAGGCCCACCTTCACGCCTTCCCTGGGCAAGGCCAACCAACATGGGGTGTTTTGCTGCAGGAACGAATTCGGCCACATGGAAAGGATGTGGTTGGGAGTGCCTGACACCGCACTTCTAGAGGCCGGACCCATGTGGATTCGGGTGACGTCGCCAAGAAGGTTCGACTTGTCCGACGCTTTTGATTTTCCGGCACACCTCTCTTCTTTGGGGGTGACACGTGTCGGGCAATTTCTCGGATCGACCAACGTGGAGTCCAGGCCTTCAACGCCAGCGACCCTCGCGGGCCGCTGGCGAACGTGGGTCAAGCGAACCTTCAGCACAGATGAATCAGGCCTCGTGTTGGGCATGTTTGCTGGCGACAAGAAATCGGTGTCCCCCGAAGTCCAACATGCCCTTCGTCAGTTGGGGCTGTCTCACTTGTTGGCGGTCAGTGGGTACCACGTCTCCTTGGTGTCGTTGGTGTTTTTCCTCCTGATGCAAAGGCAACAACGCTTGTTGCGTTGGGGGAGTGTGCTTGGGGCGCCCGTGGTTTGGGCTTTTGTGGCGGCCACAGGCTGGTCTCTCTCGGCCATCAGGGCGGCGACGATGGCCACCTTGGGATGGTGGTTCTTGGTACGCGGAAAATCCTTGAACACATGGGGGCTGTTGGGTGCCGCAGGGTGCGTGGTGGCCGTGCTGGACCCCATGTCGCCCCGCCAGTTGGGGGCGCAATTGTCGTTTGCCGCGACGGCAGCCCTCATCGCGTTGCATGGAAAGCACCTCGCCTGGCGGGTGCCTCTTCGCGCCCAATGGGCCACCTTGCCTTGGAACGTTCACGACTTCCAAACCTTCCCCCTCCTCTTTTACCCCGCCAATGTGGTGTCAGCCGTGGCGGTGTGGGGCTTGGCGTGTTGCGCTGTGGGAGCTGCATGTGGCCTGGAATGGTTCAAGCTTGGGCTCGCAGAATTTGGCGAGAGGGCCTTGGTGATGGCCGCCTGGATCAACGGATTGGATGGGTTGACTTGGAGGTTGGGTTGGGTAAAACGTGCAGGGTTCAGCCCCCTTGTGTGGGGAACAGCCCTGTTGTGGTTGTGCCCGTTGCTTCCAGGGCGCCACCGCCGGCTGTGGGTCAGGCATGCGATGGGTTTGGCGGTGCTTGTGGGTGCGGGTGTGAATGTTGCGTTCAAATGCCGCACTTCGGACAACAACCTGGGCCAGCGGCTCTGGCATGTGTCCGCATGGAAGTCCGCCTGGCTGATGGAAGATGGGTGGCAAGGTGAAGTGTGGGTCTCGTCCCCCAGGGATTCTGTCAAGGCGGCCAATTTGGTGGACCACCTGGGGCTGTCTCATGTGACGTGGAACACCACATGGACAGGTCCAAATGCGACAAAGTCCCAACCACCTTCGGGGGTGTGGGACTTTGGACAGAATCCAGCGGGCACCTGTGAGGTGTCCCTGGGAATGGAAATCAGCTCAGTTTCAGAAGCTGAGTGAGGGTTTGATCCACGTAGGCTTCCCATTCTGGCAGGTCGGCGATGGGAAGGATGGCGTTCACCCGGTTGTTGCGGCGTGAGTAAATCGCTTCGACGAAGAAGCCATTCACCTCGAAAATGCACAAGATGTATCGGTCCTCGATCACACGTTGGGCCAGGCACACGCCGTGGTCCCACATGTAGTTGGTCTTCTGATCGAGCGGAAGTCGGTTGAATGAGTCGAGTTGCATGGGGCAAGGATTCTGCGGTGGGTCAATGTCAAGGCTTCTTACGCCAACCCGCTGGAAAAGGTTTCACTTGGTCTGTGGTGGCTTACTTTCATGGTGTGAACACCTCCCTCCCACTTCAGCTTGTGGATTGTCCGCGCGACGCCATCCAGGGCTGGCCTTACCCCATCACGACCGAGGACAAGTTGGCCTACCTCCGGACGTTGCTTCGTGTGGGATTCGATTGGCTCGACCTTGGGAGTTTTGTGTCTCCGAGGGCGGTGCCGGCCATGGCTGACACACCCAAGGTCCTCCAGCAATTGGAAGAAGAAGCGATTTGGGACCAAACCACCACACGAGCCTTGGTCATTGTGGCCAACGAGCGAGGCGTTCGAGATGCGGTGGAATTTGAGTCGGTGTCGGCGCTGGGCTTTCCCTTCTCCATCAGCCCGACCTTCCAAGAGCGCAACACGCGAGCCGACCAGGACGAAGCCATGCGTCGCCTCGACGTGGCCACAAACGCATGTGTCCAACACGGCAAGGATTTGGTCGTGTACTTGAGCATGGGGTTTGGCAACCCTTATGGCGACGCTTGGGCTGTGGCGGACACGGTGGCTTGGGGAGATCGGCTTCTGGAGACCTTTGACCCATCGGTCATCTCAGTGGCCGACACGGTGGGCATGGCCACCCCTGCTCAGGTGAAGGATGTCTTTGGGCAATGCGTGCCAAGGTGGGGACAAAACAAAGTCGGCGGGCACCTGCACATGAATCCCTTGGATGGCATGCGAAAAGTGGAAGCGGCCCACGAAGCCGGTTGTCTGCGGTTCGATGGGGCCATACGTGGGGTGGGCGGTTGTCCGATGGCCCAGGATGATCTTGTGGGCAACGCTCCCACGGAACGTCTGGTGGAATGGGCTGAACAGAAAGGACTGTGGAAAGCGAAGAGCTCCCACGCCTTGGACCAAGCCCAAAGTTTGGCAGCCGACTTGTTCGGCTGACGTTCTTCGACTGTCAGTTCAGGCCGTACGCAAGGAGTTTGAATCCAAACGACGACGACGACAGTTCGATCGTCTCGACTTTGGACAAACTGATGTGGATGCGATAGTGTCTCATGACAGGCGGGTGTACGCACCCACCTCAAAAAGGTTTCGCTTCAGGCAAAGGCCAACAGGCCGAGTCCCAAACCGGCGCAGGTGGCCGCAAATTTGGCCTTGTTGAAGGCGTGCCCCTCCCCTGCTTCAAACAGGACGGTCGTGCCGATGTGCAGCAGGATGCCAACCACGAGCGCCTGCAGCATGGACGTGACCTCGGCCGCGGCGTTTGCATCCAACGCGTGGTACACCATGTCCGCGCTGAGCATGCCCAAGGCTGGCGACACTCCGAACCCTGCAAGCACCAACCAAGCCGTCCGCTTGGGCACGTGTTGTTCCAGCATCATGGCCATGAGCACCATGGCCACAGGAACCTTGTGCAGGATGAGCCCCACCGTCAGTCCCCAATCGATGAGGTCCAAGGACAGTGGGCCGTGAACGTGACCTTCATGATGGACATGCGGCCCGATGACGGGCATGCTTTCCAAGGCGGCGTGCAGCCCCAAGCTGAGCAACGCCGCCCAAGGAAGCTTTTTCCAGGAAGATGGTGTTTCACACTCAGGCCCGTGCTTGTGGGCGTGGAAATGGCCGTGCTCAATGCCTTGACTCAGGAATTCCAGCAACCCCTGCAGCAAGAAACCCGCCAGCACACAAAGTCCAGCAGACGACGTGCCAGCAAAGGCTTCGGGGACGAGGTGCAGAAAGCACATGGCAATGATGAAAGCCCCGCCAAAAGACAAGATGAGTCCCAGGTTGTCGATGCCCCTCTTGCCCATCAGCACAAACAGCCCCCCTCCGAAGAGCGCAGTCGCCAGAAACAAAGCAGTTGTCAAAAGCATGCCGTCAGGAGTTGGTGGGTTTGTGTGCGAGAATCATGGTTCTGGGCGAGTCAGGTGTCCACTTGGAAAGTGCGTAATCGCCCCAAACGTGGGACACTTCGAGTCCAGCATTTGACAACGCAGAGTGGAACGCGGATTTGGTCAAGGCTTGCACCCGTTCCACATGGTGGCAGGGCTCGCCGTCCCATGTGTATTGAATGGATTTCTCGATCCATCCACGGTGAATGCGGCGGCGAATGTCGAACGTTGTGTCCGCCTTCGTGATGCGTTCATGAGGCACAAGGTGTTTTGCCACCGCTTCTGCATTGAGGTAATCCACAAGCAAGTGGCCGCCAGGCTTCAGGAAAGCGGCAAAATGCCCCACAATGCGCTCCATGGCCTGGGGCTCGTCGAAGTAGCCCAAGCTTGTGAAGAAGTTGGCCACAAGGTCAAAGGCGCCATGCCAACCGCGCTGACCGTCCAGCTCCCTCAAGTCGTGGACCTGAAACTGAAGCTTCTCGTTGGCCGGGACAAGAGGATGGTTGACCGCAGAAGCGATGCTCGCTTCACTCAGGTCGAAGGCGTGAACGTCCCATCCTCGCTGGAAAAATGCCCTGGCATGTCGCCCCGCCCCGCATCCAGCGTCCAACACGCGTCCAGAACTTGCGAGACCTTCCTGGTTGAGCAGGGCTTGGACAAGCTCGTCGGCCTCCTCTTCGCTTCTGTGGCCATAGAGCCGGTGGTACGCCTCAGTGTTGAACCAAGGTCTGAACCATTCCGGGTCCGTTTTCCACACGTCTCGTTGCAATTCCTGGCCCATCGGGCCACAAAAGTGCGGCATAAAATTCGTTCTTTGACATGCACTGCAAGCGATGAGACCAACGCCACCTTCTTCCCAAGCAAACCACCTCAATCCTGACTGGGCGTTGCATTGGCATGGCCCCCTGAAGGCGAGGCAAAATGAGGTGTTGCTGTCGTGGTTGGAAGAGGGAATTCGCAGGCGTGACTGGCCCAAGGGGCCGTCGAAGAAGGCCATGCGCTGTGCCATCGAGTTGTTCCAAAACCTCACAAAGCACGCTTCAGACGTGAACCTCAAGGTCGGGTACGACGCAAAGGGGCAGTGCCATCTCCGTTCGGAGAACGACGTCGCCCCCATTCAGTGGGATGGTCTGCGGCAAGCCCTTGATCCTGTGCTGGCGTTGGACATGCCGTCCTTGAAGGCCCGCCGGCTGGCGCAGTTGGAGCATGGTGCTCGGACGGCCACGGGTGGGGCAGGCTTGGGACTGATGGACCTTCGTTTGTGCTCCCGCGACAACCTAGCGGCAGAATGCATACCTTTCGAATCAGGCGGCGGAAAGCTCGTGCTTCACGTTGTCCTTAACCCCAAGTCAGACTGAATCATGCAGGATCTCATCCTTGAACGCACAGCCAAGACACCGCAGGTGGAATTCATGGCGTTGGAGCGCAAGTTGACCCTTGCTGGAAGGAGCATTCCTGAAAACTCCATTCAGTTCTACGGCCCACTCTTGGATTGGGTGCAAGCGTTTTGTCCTGAGGCTGGTGGCCGGGTCGAAATCCACGTGAAACTCGAGTACTTCAACACGAGTTCTTCCAAGTGCCTGATGGACATGTTGAAGCGCGTGGAGGCTTCCAAGTGCGACGCCGAAGTGTACTGGTACTACGAGGAAGAGGACGAAGACATGGAAGAGGCTGGTGAAGATTACGCCGCGATCATCCAGCTGCCCTTCAAACTTGTGGAGACTTCAGGAGACCACTGATTCGAGGTTGCATCAGCAACCCCGCCCAAACAAGGGCAGCCATTCCCATCAGAGCGAGCACATTGAACACCAGGGTGGGGATCTTCGAGCCTCCGAGCTTCTTGAAGGGGGTGTACATCGTGCTGTCGAATGCCTCAGTGCGTGCATCCAAGCGATGGATGGGGCCTGACTTTTGAACCAGGGTTTCCTCCACCTTGAGCACGCGTTCCTTGCGGTCGTCTTGAAGCACCCACGACCACAATTCATCGTTGTGGTGATGACCTTTCAATGAAACCAAGTCACCTGCCTCCGCCAAGCCCGCGCGGACTTGGTTGCGTGCCTTGAAGGCGGCCTGGTAGTGGTTGTTGTACACGTCCTTCACCACATTCCAATCTGGCTGGGACAACGTGTCGAAAGGCCAAGCAAAAGGACTCCCCTCCCAACGGCTCAATTCGTCTTGGGCAAACGAAAGCTCAGACATCAACAACGCCTCGTCTTCCACTTTGCGCAGCTCAGCCAGCCAGAAGTCGCGCCGCCATGCCGCTTGATGAAGTCGGTCTTCCCAAGGCATCAATGTCTTGTCGTAGGCGTTGTTCCTTGCCAGGTCCACGGCAAGCGCTTCGAAGCCCCACCGGGACGCCATGACATTGCCGAACCAAGGCACAGCGTCGGCCTGGGTGAAGGCCGGGTTGAACCGCTCAAATCGAATGATCGCGCCGCCAAAGATGATTTGGGGAATCACCAAAAGTGGGATGACGATGTAGATGACTTTCGCCGTGTTGAACAGCGCAGAAATCAACAGCCCAAGCACGTTGCCGAAAAAAGCCACGGCAAACAACACAAGGGTGTGGGTGAGCACAAATCCCCGAATGTCCAAAATGGCATGCGACACCAAGACAAAGCCCAGGCTGTGCACCACCGACACGGCGGCCACCACTGTCAGCTTGGCGTGGACGAAGTTGTGCCATTTGACCTGCAGAAACTGCTCGCGTTTGAGCAGTGTTCTGTCTCGGAGAATTTCCTCTGCACTCACGCTCAGCCCCAGGAACAGCGCCACAATGACGGAGATGAACAAGAACGGCGGCACATTTTCACTGGCCCGGAAGGTGTAATCGGCGTCGGCCAAGGCAAACCTCATGAACCCTGCAAGCAACATGGCAAGCGCCGGCGCCTCCAGCAAGTTGACCCAGAGGTACTGCTTGTTGCGCCATTTGGTGAGGATGTCACGCGACAGGAACGTAGTCCATTGCGTCCAACCAGAGGCGGCTCGGGTGGATGGCTTGACCACAGGGGTCTCTGCTTCCGAAGCGTCGGGTTCTTGCTCAAGCAGCACCGTGTAGAAGTCGCTCCACTCCTGAGGCGTTGTCCGCCGAACGTCGGTTTTGCGGCCGTACTCGTCCACGGTGCGTGCCTCGAGGATGTCGAAGATTTGCTCGGGGTTGACGTTGCCGCAGGAGGCGCACTCGCATTGGTCGTCGTGGACCCGAGACGCCAATTCGTTGAAGTGGCGCACGGCGTTCAACGGGTTGCCCCAGTACACCGGATGCCCCCCCACATCAAGCATGAACAGGCGGTCGAGCATCTTGAACAAATCAGATGACGGTTGGTGCAAGACCGCGAAGACCAATTGACCTGCATAGGTCAATTCTTTGAGGATGTCCATGATTTGGGCGCTGTCTCTGCTGGACAACCCGCTTGTGGGCTCGTCCAGGAAAAGCACCTCTGGCTTTCGGAGCAGTTCAAGTCCGATGTTCAGCCTCTTGCGTTGACCACCTGAAATCACTTTGTCCAACACCGATCCGACGCGCAAATCGCGGGTCTCCCAAAGTCCCAGTTGTTGAAGCACCTCGTCCACCCTCGCCAGTTGGTCGTCTTCAGACAAATGAGACAAGCTGAGCTTGGCGTTGAAGGCGAGGTTTTCACGGACGGTGAGTTCTTCCACAAGCACATCCTCCTGAGGGACGTGGCCAATAAGACCTGCCACACGCTCTGGTGCATCGTGAATGTCCACATCCATCAACTTCACCGAGCCGAACGTCGGACGCATGCTGCCGTTCAAGATGCTCAGCAAGGTGGATTTACCGGACCCGCTGCCGCCCATGATTCCCACCAGCTGACCTGCGCGAGCTTCGAAGCTGAATTGGTGGAGGGCCTGAGACTTAGGACTCTGGAACCAATGGCTGATGTTGTGCACTTGGAAGGCCCAGGGCGCCTTCTCGCCCTTCTGGGCGTTCAGCAGGGCCACCAATTCGCTGTGAAACAACGTGGACCCGAGGCCGTCTCGCACGCTTCCTCCAGGCGCCAACATCACCACGGAGTTCATCGGCACTGGCTCGTGGTTGATGCGCAATTCTTGGTCGATGCCCGCGCGTAGCAGAAACAAGTTCTGCTCTTCCACGTGCAGACCGGCCACCATGCCGCCAAACCGTCCGTCAAGCGCTGTTTGTGACAAAACGAATGTACCTGAAGAGCTGTCGTCAAGGTCTCCCACTTGGTTCACCAACAACTGCATGGCCTGGTAGGTGTCGTCCTCCATGTTGAAGGTATCCACAACCGTGCGGAGAAAGACCTGGCCCGTTTCAGGGTCTGGCAATTCACGCAAAAATTCGAGCAAGCGGATGACCACGATGTGCTTTTCATGCAATTCGAGGCCTTTGTTGATTTGGGCGCAAGTGCGGAGCAGCTTGACGCTCAGCTTGGACAGCCGCTTGGCCATCATGTCCTCGCCTTGCCCGGGCATGGTTTGAAACACGTTGACCAGTTCATCGAAGCGCTGAAGGCTGTCCTCCAAATGCATTTTGGGCATTTGGCGTTGCATGTAACGTGACGCATGACGACGGCCCATGGCGATGCCCTCTTTGCCGCGGCCGGCGGCGAAAAGGGCAAACAATTGGATCAGTGCTTGAAGGACGCTTGTCGTCATGGAAAGGCGCGATTGCCCTTCTCATACGGGCCTTAACCCTTAAAAGTTTCAGCCTGACACGGCGACCAACTCAGTTGATGCGCTCGTAACAGCCCTTGGTGGGGGCGAATGTGCTGCGTGGCTCTCCAGTCAAATCAGTGCCCACTTCAAACGCACTGAATGGCGGCGAAGAGGAGATGCCGGTCCACGACGCGGCTGACGTCTCCAACCTGAAGTCCTCTTCAAACACGTTCACAAATGGCGGATCGCTGTTGACGGACGTGGCGTCGTCCAAGATGTTTGCAGGGAACGCCTCCATTTGGTGCTGCACGGCGGATGCCGTCCACAACGGAGATGGGTACAAGCTTGAATCCCACAGGTCCACAATGAATTCACTGAACTCATTCAGCGAAGCGTTGTTGCCCGCGACGATGCAATTTCTAAACTCCGTGGTGCCGGCAAAGGGCCGAACTTGGACGCTTCCGTTTGCAGCTTCGTACCAGTCGTTGACGTAGACGGTGGGAAACTGTCGCAACCCACTTCCCTGTGTGCTGAAATTGGCGAAAGTCGAGAGGTGCAATTGGATGTTGCCGCCCAATGCGAAGTAGCCACATGCTTGACCGCAATTGGAAATGAGGTTGTTGTATCCTTCAATGTGCCCCGACTGGGACAGCAGACCGATGGATTCCATGTTGGACAACACGCTGTTGGTGAGCCGCAAAGCATAGTCTGCATCCGTCCCCACACTGTCCACCCAAACCCCGACTGTGGCTTGCCTGAGGTCGACGTGGTCAAGCACGCAGTTCACCGCCCTGTCCAACCAAATCCCCCCGCGAAATGCAGAGAAATTGACCAAACTTCCAGAAAGCGTGTCGGTGATTTCAAAAGAGAGTCCCCATTGCCCTGGTGTGGTGGCGTAGTTGTCTTCCAAACGGTCGCCGCGGAACAGGATGGGTGCCCCCAGCGAGCCATCGGCCACCAGGGTTCCTCCCCTGACCCAGATGCCCGAACCGTCGTGGGCGTACACTTCCGCACCTGGCAAGATGGTCAAGGTGCACCCAGGGTCCACAAGAATCCTTCCGTAGATGACGTGTGGCAACTCTGCCGTCCACACTTCGTCGCACGCCAAAGTGGTGTATTGGTTGGGGCCACCGTGAAACACCGCGTTTTGGCCACGCGCAAGCAACTTCACCTCTTGGACGTTGCCGTTCGTCACGAAGGTCAACTCGTCCCGAACCCAAAATGGCGTGGCCCCTGCCCCTGAATTGGGGTCGACGGTGACCTCCACGAACACGTACATGCTGTCACCAGGAAGCAACGACAGTGTTTCCAGAGGAGTGTTGAGGTCCTGCACAGGCCATCCGTTGACGTTGAGCCTGTAGGCACTCGAAGAACCGTCGGCAAGTTGCAGGTCCTCCACCCGCAGGCTGGCGTCGTGGTCGTTGTACAGCTTGAGTGGCAACGTGACGCTTCCCACTGTGGCAAACACGGTGTCGAAGAACAACGTGTCTGTGGACAGCCTGAGCATGTGGTCTGGATTGGTGTCCCAGCTTTGCCTCTGACAGCCTTGAGTGCCCAGAATGAAGGCCCCAGCGATGAACAGGAATCCTGCACCGAGGAGAATACTCGAAAGCCTATAAAGCATCATGTTGCAAAGATGTCCAACTTGCATGCATGTATGAACGTGTTCACGCCGCATTTCTTGCGTTGCTTGTCAAGACCGATCCAGACATGCACAATTTGGTTCACCGCCAAGGACCTCTGCACTTGCCTGCCCCTCGTCCACCGTTTGAAGCCCTGGTTCGCACAGTGGTGGGCCAGCAATTGAGCGTCAAGGCCGCGTCGACGATTTCAGCTCGGTTGACCTCGGCGTGTGACGGCCAACTCGAGCCAAGGCGCATCCAGGCCTTGTCCATGGAAACTTTGAGAGGGGCTGGGCTCAGCCAAAGCAAAGCAGTTTGCGTGTTGCGTGTGGCGGAGATGGCAGGGCCTGATGGGATTCACCTCAAGAGATTGACCCAAATGCCTTCGTTGGAATGGCGGAAGGAACTACTGCAGATCAAGGGGCTGGGACCATGGAGTTGCGACATGTTCGGGATGTTTGGCCTTGGCGACCTGGACATGTTCTCTGCGGGAGACTTGGGGCTGCGGAACGCGATGATGATCCACCTGGGCATCGATGCAAAAGAAAAGCCCGCAGCGTTTGAACTGCGGGCTGATCGTTGGAAGCCCTACCGAACGGTGGCTTCATTGCATTTGTGGAAGAGTCTGGACAATCAGCCCAAGTAACCTTTCAGGATGCGGCTCCTGCTGGTGTGCTTGAGCCGGCGAATGGCCTTTTCCTTGATTTGACGCACACGCTCGCGCGTGAGGTCGAATCGCTCGCCAATTTCTTCCAAGGTCATGGGGTGTTCCCCATTCAAGCCGAAGTAAAGACGCACGACGTCTGCTTCTCGCGGAGTCAACGTGCGCAGTGAGCGCTCGATTTCCTTGCGAAGCGATTCCGTCATCAAGTCGGTGTCTGGAGAAGGCGTGTCGCCTGTCTGCAATACATCGTACATGTTGCTGGAGCTTTCGTCTCCGTCTTTCAACGGCGCGTCCATGGACACGTGACGTCCCGCATTCTTCATGCTTTGCTTCACTTCGTCCAATGTCATGTCCAACGTCTCCGCCAATTCGGCGGCGGTTGGTGGACGCTCGAACTCTTGCTCCAAGCGGGCAAAGGCTTTGTTGATCTTGTTGATCGAGCCAATCTTGTTCAACGGGAGTCGAACAATCCGGCTTTGCTCTGCCAAGGCTTGAAGAATGGACTGGCGAATCCACCAAACCGCGTAAGAGATGAACTTGAAACCACGGGTCTCGTCAAATCGCTGCGCGGCCTTGATGAGTCCCAGGTTGCCTTCGTTGATCAAATCAGGCAAAGACAATCCCTGGTTTTGGTATTGCTTGGACACAGAGACCACAAATCGGAGGTTGGCTTTGGTCAACTTCTCCAATGCGGCCTGGTCTCCTGCCTTGATCTTGCGGGCGAGTTCCACCTCTTCCTCCGCAGTAATCAAGTCAACACGGCCAATCTCCTGGAGGTATTTGTCCAACGATGCAGTCTCCCGGTTGGTGACCTGCTTGGTGATTTTTAACTGCCTCATGCGTGCTGTTGAAATTCGTGTGCAACAATGATTGAACGGACAAGAACGTCAAAAGGTTCGTCCCAGCGTGGGTTTTAACCTTCGTTCTTGGGGCCGTCAGGACGTGGTCCGCGGTCGCGACGACGGTCTTCGCGGTCTCCACGGTCACGGCGGCGGTCCCCACGGTCTCCTCGTGGTGGGCGCTCCACGTAACCTTCTGGCTTCGGGAGCAACACCTTACGGCTGAGCTTGATTTTGCCAGTCTTGGGGTCGCGGCCGACCACTTTGAACTTGACGAGCTCCCCTTCCTTCAGGATGTCCTCCACGTTCTCCACGCGCTTCCAATCCAATTCGCTGACGTGCAACAACCCGTCGATGCCTGGCAAGACTTCCACGAAGGCACCGTACGGCATGATGGTCTTCACCTTGCCTTCGTACTCCTCGCCGACTTCGACGGTCGGTGGGAAGGCAATCTGCTTAATGCGGGTCAACGCCGCGTCGATGGCAGCCTTGTCAGAGGCCGCGATTTCGACCATGCCCTTGCCGTCCACATCTTCGATGCTGATGGTGGTTTCGGTCTCGGCCTGAATCTCTTGGATGATTTTTCCACCTGGGCCAATGATGGCGCCGATGCTGTCACCAGGAACTTCCAAGGACACGATGCGTGGTGCGTGGTCTTTGTAGTCGTCACGAGGCTCAGCAATCTCAGTGAGCATGGCCTTGCGGATGTGGTGACGTCCTTCACGAGCTTGTTCCAGGGCTTCGCGCAATTGGTCGAAGCTCAATCCCTTGATCTTGATGTCCATCTGGCAGGCTGTGATGCCGTCGGCAGTGCCTGTCACCTTGAAGTCCATGTCTCCGAGGTGGTCCTCGTCGCCAAGGATGTCAGAGAGGATGGCGTACTTCCCAGAGTCGAGGTCGGTGATCAAGCCCATCGCGATGCCTGACACAGGCGCCTTGATGTTCACACCACCGTCCATGAGGGCAAGGGTGCCTGCGCACACCGTCGCCATGGAAGATGAACCGTTGGACTCGAGGATTTCACTCACCAAACGGATGGTGTAAGGACACTCGTCGGTCGGAGGCAACACAGGCTTCAACGCGCGGAGCGCGAGGTTTCCGTGTCCTACCTCACGGCGGCTGGTGCCACGCAAGGGGCGCTCTTCTCCTGTGGAGAACGGCGGGAAGTTGTAGTGCAGCAAGAACTTCTCATTCTTGCGGACGAGGGCGCCGTCGATCAACTGTTCGTCGAGTTTGGTTCCCAATGTCAATGTGGTCAAGCTTTGCGTTTCACCACGTGTGAAAATGGATGAACCGTGGCAACCGGGGAGGTAGTCCACTTCTGTCCAAATGGGGCGGATCTCAGTGGTCTTGCGGCCGTCGAGGCGAAGGCCTTCGTTCAAAATCAGGTCGCGAACAGCTTTCTTCTGTGCCGACTTGATGTAGTCGCTGGCCAGACCGCCCTTCTCAGCTTTCTCCTCGTCGCTCATGGTGGCCATGAACGCTTCCTTCAGCTCAGAGAAACGAGACTTGCGCTCTTCTTTTGTGGCGCCAGTCTTGCCCGCTTCGTAGAACTTGGGGTACATCTCGTCTTGGATGCGATCGCGCAATTCTTCGTCGTGGGTTTCGTGGTTGTACTCACGCTTGTTTCCGAACGCGTTGACTTTCTTTGCGAGCTCATTCTGGGCTTCGCACTGGGTTTTGATGGCTTCGTGTGCTTTTTCGATGGCGTCCACCATCTCACCTTCGCTCACTTCCTGCATCTCGCCTTCCACCATCACAATGCTGTCCATGGTGCCAGCCACCATGATGTCCATGTCGGCGATTTCCAATTCGGAGCGCAAGGGGTTGATGACAAACTCTCCGTTGACGCGGGCGACGCGGACTTCGGACATCGGGCCGTCAAACGGAACGTCTGACACGGCGATGGCTGCGCTCGCGGCGAAACCAGCCAAGCTGTCGGGGAGCACTTCTTTGTCGGCGCTCATCAATTGGATCATGACTTGTGTTCCGGCGTGGTAATCGCCTGGGAACAACGGACGCAACGCCCGGTCGACGAGTCGCATCACCAACACTTCAGTGTCAGAAGGACGGGCTTCGCGCTTGAAGAATCCTCCTGGGAAGCGACCGGCGGCCGCGTATTTCTCACGGTAGTCCACGGTGAGTGGAAGGAAATCCACGTCCATGGGTTCGTAGCTGGACACGATGGTGGCCAACAGCATGGTATCGCCCGAGCGGACGACCACAGAACCGTGAGCTTGCTTGGCGAGCTTGCCGGTTTCGATGGTGATCTCGCGCCCATTGCCGAGATCGATGGTTTGATTTTGAATGTTCATGTTGCCTCTTCTTCTACGTGTAAACGGGCCGGCAAGCCCCAATATGCCAAAGGCGGTTGACCATCAACCGCCTTTGAAAGTTTGAAATCTGATGTCAGCGACGCAGGCCGAGTTCCTTGACAATCGCCCGGTAGCGGGTGATGTCTTTGGCCGCGAGGTAGTTCAACAACTTCCGACGCTTGCCGACCAATGCGATCAACGAGCGTTGTGTGTTGTAGTCTTTGCGGTTCTTCTTCAGGTGCTCAGTCAAGTGAGCGATGCGGAAGGAAAACATGGCGATTTGGCCTTCGGGTGAGCCAGTGTCGTTGGCTCCCTTCCCGTGCTTGGCGAAGAATTCCTTCTTCTTTTCAGCGTCTAAATACATGTGCGAAATCTTTTGGATGTTCGGAATGTGAAACAATAAGAGCGGCAAAGATAGGTCACCCGCCGCAGAAGTTCAGTTCAGGAAGACGCGTGAAGCATCTTCAGCGCAAAGGACAACTTATCCTTAAGCTCTTTCCTGGCGACAATCGCGTCCAAGAATCCGTGCTCCAGCACAAACTCTGCACGCTGGAATCCGTTGGGCAAGTCCTTTCCGATGGTCTCCTTGACCACACGGGGGCCCGCAAAACCAATCAGCGCATTGGGTTCACTGATGTTGAGGTCCCCGAGCATGGCAAAGGACGCGGTGACCCCGCCTGTTGTTGGGTCGGTCAAGAGGCTCACAAAAGGCAAGCCCGCCTGGGACAACAGAGACAACTTGGCGCTGGTCTTGGCCATTTGCATGAGGCTGAGTCCGGCTTCCATCATCCTTGCACCGCCTGATTTGCTGATGCAGATGAACGGCACTCCTTTCTTGATGGCGTGGTCAATGCCGCGGGCAATCTTTTCGCCCACCACAGACCCCATGCTTCCTCCGATGAAAGAAAAGTCCATGCAGGCAATCACCACAGACTGGCCATTCATGGTGCCTGAACCCACGCGGATGGCGTCGGTCAAACCCGTTTTCTTTTGGGCCGCTTCAAGCCGCACGGTGTACGGTTTGGTGTCGCTGAATTCCAGGGGGTCGGCAGAACTCAATTTGGGTGCAATCTCACGACACTTCCCTTCGTCGAACAGCAAGCCGAAATACGCATCGCTCCCGATGCGCTCGTGGTGGTCGCACATGCCACAGACCCACATGTTGTTGGCGTGGTCTTGCTTCGACACCACGGTCTTGCAACTGGGGCATTGGTACCACGCGCCTTCAGGAATTTCCTTTTTCTCCGCGCTCGAGGTGGTGATGCCCTCGGTGTTTCTCTTGAACCATCCCATGTGGCAAATTTACGCGGGTGGGCATCCCGACCCAGGCCGCTTCCATCCAGTTGTCCACGGAATTCACCGCCTCGTCGTGGATAGCCTCAAAACGGCATGCCCACCCCAAGGTGCAACGCGCCGCGCCATGGCCCTTGACCTAGCCACCGTTGGCCTTCGGCTTGCACGGGATCATGCACCCGCAAACCCGCATCCATGCGCAACACCACCACTTCAAAGTCGTAGCGGACGCCCATGCCAGAACCCAAGGCCAAGCTGCTCCATCCCGTGTCACCCCATCTCGTCTCGCCTGGTGCGTCTGCCCCGTGCAGCCAAATGTTTCCGGCGTCAACGAACCAGGCGAGGTCCCAAGGCGACACCCAATGGGAACGCCATTCGAGCGAAGACATGAATTGAAAGTCGCCCAAGCCTTCCACCACCAAATTCGCGTTTATCGGATTCAAGTTGCCCGGCCCCAACTCCCGGAGGCGCCAACCTCGGATGCCATTGGCTCCTCCTGACAAGAACGAGTGTTCCAAAGGCAACGACACTGTGTTGGCCCCCACCCCTGCCCATCCCGCTTGAATCCGCACATGCGGACTCCATCGCATCGCCCTTCTCACACGGGGTGCGAGATGCACTCGGACCAAGTGCCGTTGATGTTGCACCAAAGGCACATCTTCACGGACCATCCATGCGCCGGTCTCTGGATGAAAACGCGATGGGTCTTGCGTCAATCGTTCCGCAACCGTTTGGCCGAGCCATCCACCCCAACTGGATTGAAGGGACACGCTCCCAGAAAGCCGTTCGCCGCTCCAGGAATTCGTCCACAACATGGTCGACCCCACATTCAGGTGATTGATGAACCGGCCTGCCACCAACGGGCTGGCCTCGAACTCCAGCCAGTCTTGGAAGGCGGCGGAACGGTTGGTCAAATTGACGTAAGACACCTTCATGGGCACACATTCCACTCTTCCTCCGTAAGTGCGACCGGTCTTCAAGACGAACGACACATCAGACTGAAGTTGCGTTCGGGTGAATTCAGGCCAAATCTCTCGGTCCACACCTGCATCAAATCGAGTGCGTGGTTCCGATTGGGCATGGAAGCGACGCAAGGGCAACGGCCAAACTCCAAGGCGTTCGGCATTCCAATGCAGGGACCATTCGGCGCTGTTCAACCAGGCATCCCTGCTGAAAGTTGAGAATGGCTGTGTCGCCACGTATCCAACCCCAATTTTCACCGAACGGCGCCCCCCTCTTGACCGGGCATTCAAAGCGGCGAGGTCCAGACTTGCACGGGGGCCGTACCGCACGTTGTTGCGCACCAAGTCGAGCTCAAGACTTAAATCGTAAGGCGCACCGTGCTGAACTTGGAGGTCGACATCCACGCGCAACGAATCCCCCTCCTCCCTCATGGACGATTCCACCGACACGTGGCGCACACTGGTCAAGCGTTGCAGACGTTGAACCGCCGCAGCCAATTCTGCCCCACCATGAACGGCGCCAGGCTTCCAGTCCACAACATGTTCCCAGACGTCCGCCGACAGCCCCCCCTTGGTTGGCTGCGCCTCAGAGCCCATCACTCCCTGATATGAGATGTTCCCCTGGTAGGTCAACGGATGGTGGGCGGAGACCAACGCGGAGTCGGGTTGGCCGTCCAGAGTGCCATCGGCGACCCTGCCTTGGGCCCATACCTGCAGGTGAACCTGCTCACGTGCTGCGGAGGTCATCGTGTCCGCTTGAAACAGAAGCAGCCCCTCATGGAATGTGGCGTACCCCATTGAAGTGGCGTGGTGGGCAAATTTGGACTGCCTCTCCCGCAACAAGCTGTTGGAGAAAGGAATTCCTGTGGGCAAGAGTTCATGGGCCGTTGACTCCAGCTCTCCAAGCCCGGCTTTTTCCAGATGCCACGCCGCACTCGCCACGGTCCAACGCGCTCCAGGGATCGCTTCGAGGACCAGATGATCTCCACGACGGTTGGATTGCCAGCGAGGCCGAACCCGAGCATGCAGCCATCCCTCGAGGACCATTCTGTTGCGCAACGACGTCGCGAGCTCCTCGCTCATAAGGGATTTTTCGACGTGGGCCATCCCTGCACGTGTGCGCTTCCACGGTGGCCATTCGAATTTGCCTTGAGGAAGCAACGATTCCCATTCTGCGACCGTGGTTCGACTTGGGCTGTCAGGCCGGGACTCCAACAGCTCCACGCTCGTTCGACGCAACACGTGGGGAGCGACATCTGCTCCGGTTTGCCCCCAAGTTGCCATGTGGACGGCATAACTTTGAAGCGCCATGGCCATCCCCAAGCAAGAACGCCAAGACATCCGACTTCTCAAGCGCAAGCAAACGCGCTGGGAAAGACGCCAAATCACCGTGGAAGGTGAAAAGGCCATTCTCGAATTGCTGAAGAGCACGTGGATCACGGAGCGAATCTACTTCACGGCAGGGCGCGAGTTGAGCGGGCGATTGCGGGAGTCGTTGCAACCTTCCACCAGCTTGGCGGAAGTCAGCTCCAAAGACATGGAGTTGATGACTTCCCTGAAAACACCTCCTGGATTGCTGGCCCTGGCCACCATGCCGGACAAAGCAGGACGTGCAGAGCACACGGCTGGGGTTTGGCTTTATTTGGACCGCATGAATGACCCTGGCAACGTGGGCACTTTGGTGCGTGTGGCCGATTGGTTTGGCATGGCCGGTGTGGTGATGAGCACCGACTCTTCAGACCCTTTCGGCCCAAAAGCCATCCAGAGCGCCATGGGATCTGCCTTTCACACCCCCGTTCGAATCCAAAACTTCGCTGACTTGCCAGCCCGGTGGAAGAGCCGGGTGGTCGGCTTGGACGCAGGTGGACAAAACCTCTTTGAACTCCATGACCAGGAAGCGCCAACGATGCTCGTCGTGGGGTCCGAATCGCATGGTGTCTCTGAAGATGTGAGGAGTGCCTGCCATGTCATGGCTTCCATCCCGGGCGCGGGCCGGGCCGAGTCGCTCAACGCTTCCGTGGCCGGGGCCATCGCCGCGGCCTCATTGGTGCAACAAGGCGTGGCGGTGGGCCAAGGGCGCTGAGGTGATCTCACACCATTTCCGCGACACCTCTTCCTCAGACCATCCTGCTTCCTTCAGCTGGCCTACGATGGCCGACAACCTGGCTTGCCACGCGTCGCGATCTTCCTGGGTGGGCTCGGGCGCCGGAGCCAACATCTCAGAGGCCAGTCCCAACCATTCTCCACACAGCCTTTGGTTTGGCCAAAAGCGCATGCCCGTCATCAAAACTTTGTCCACCTTGGTGGCCATGTGTTGCTCTGGCCTTACCCCTTCTGCCGGAGCTTCCCAAGGCACCCGGTCGTTGAAGTGAAAGTGCACCCGGCCTTTGTCGCCGACCATGCCCAAAAGCATGGAACGTTGGTCTTCCCCTTCAGTCTTGGTGTAATTCCCGTCACGTTCACGCGTCAAGAGCTCGAGGACCTTCATGCCGTCGCAGGGATCCCATTCGTAACTCAACGAGACTGGGCTCACTTGCAAGGCATTCCATGTGGCAGGTTGACCGTTGTCTGAAAGTGTCCGAATCAAGGCCGGTGCGGTGGCGTCCACCCCATCCTTGGCCCTTCCCTCACGGTGAGCCAACCACACGGGCTGGCCTTGGGCCGTGACATGACGGATGTACGCCGCAGTCCGCAAACTGTGCTGGTAACGGTCGCGCGCAGAGCCCGAACGTTCCACCACGAAACAACGGTTCAAACGAACCAACGCATTGACCCAAGGTGACGAGAGCAAGTTGGAGCCGATGCCAATTTCAGTTGCAGACAACCCCTGCCCGAGCAGAACCACGTTCAGGAAGGAAGGGTCCAACACAATGTCTTTGTGGTTGGTCAGAAAGAGCAACCCCGACTTCAGGGAAGAATGGTCACCACTCCATGTGAATCCAGACGTGGTTTTCTCGGCGAGTGCTTCAAGGAATGGCTTGACCACGCTCAACTGAAAACCCGCCACATCTCGGACCTGGGTCCACGCGGCGAGGAGTCCTTGGGCCTGCTCTTGGGAGAGCACTTTGCCGAGTTGGCGCACCCAATCTGTGCCGTCGCGCAAGGCCACGAGCGCCTTGGCCGCCTCTTCTCCTTTCAGAGGAGCCATGTCCTCAAACCCCGTGTGATTCACCTCTGCCTTGGGCATGCCGCAAGATACGTTGGGGAGTACCTTTGGGCACATGGGCTTTGAAGCACTGAAACTCAAAAGGCAGTTTTTGAGGGCGCTGGACGACATGGGCTTCAGCGAACCGACGCCCATCCAAGAGAAGGCGATTCCTCGCATCCTGGCTGGACAGGATCTCATTGCGGTGGCCCAGACCGGCACAGGCAAGACCGCTGCGTTTGTTCTGCCACTGCTCCAGCACATTCAAGGACGTCAAGAAGGCGCACCACGCGTGGCCATTTTGGTCCCCACCAAAGAGTTGGCGCTCCAGGTGCATCAGGCTGTGGTTGATTTCGCCAGTCACACAGACATGCGTGCGCTGGCCCTGGTCGGCGGCGTTGGCCCCAAGACCCAAATTGCGGCGCTGGAGCAGGGGGCAGAAGTTGTCGTGGCCACACCGGGCAGATTCATGGAGCTGTATCTGAAAGGCGCGCTGGTCGTCAACAAGCTGCAGGCCATGGTGTTGGACGAGGCAGACCGAATGATGGACATGGGGTTCATGCCACAACTTAGAGACATCCTGGAGGTGGTGCCGAGAAAGCGACAGAACCTCTTGTTCAGCGCGACCTTCCCCACACGGGTGGAGAGCTTGGCCGACGAATTCTTGCTGTGGCCCACAAGGATCGAAGTCGCACCTGAAGGAACCCCAGTCTCGACAGTGGATCAGCACATGGTGAAGGTGCCCAACCTTCAAACCAAATTGAACTTGTTGTCGTTTTGGCTGACAGGCAAACACCAAGACTCCCGAGCGCTCGTGTTTGTGCGAACCAAGGAAGATGCCCGTAAGATTCGCCAAGCGCTTGAAGCGGTCATGCCTGGACTCGTGGGTGAAATTCACTCCAACAAAGCCCAGCACACGCGTCTGGCGGCCATGAACCAATTCAGGCAAGGCGACGTGCGCGTGCTGGTCAGCACCGACGTGAGCAGCCGTGGCATCGACGTGCCCGAAACCGAGGTTGTCGTCAATTTCACTGTGCCCAGGATGTCAGACGACTACGTGCATCGCATTGGTCGAACCGGCCGGGCCAATCGGTCTGGCATCGCTTACACGTTCGTGGATCCGACGGACATGGTGGCGTTGGAACGTGTCCTGGAGCGGTTGCCCAAAGACGGCAGGCCTTCATGGAAGGAGTTCCCGGCGCAAGTCGAAGTCAGCGAAACCCCTCCTTGGGAAGCCAAAGCCATGGCCAGGACCATCGACTTCCAAAAGAGAAAGGCGGACCCCACTTACAAGGGAGCTTTTCACGAAAAGAAAAAGAAGTCCTCAGGCAAGGCCAAGAAACGTCGACGCTAAGTTCATTCTGGACAGAGCTCAACGTCTCCGTTGTCCATCACAAACCCTTCGTCAAAACACATGACCTTGACCCTGCCATCGCTGAGGGTGTCGAGGTGGGTGTGGAATTGGAAATCGAAGCCACGTCGCACGAGCCACTGGGCCTTGCTCTCTTGAACGCGCCACCCATCTTGACCCGTGCTGTCTTCCAGGTTGCGCAGGGTCCTCAGCAAGGCCCGGTTCTTGTCCAAGGCTTTTCGCACCATCCAGCGACGTCTTGTCCACGCGCCAGCCAAATTCGATTGTTCACTCATGTTCCAAATCTGAAGGCATCCCAGCTCAGTTTGGCGAGCCGTTTTGCGCTTGCACGCACACAATCGACAGACGTTGGAGGGTGTACCTTCGTGACATGAGGAAATGGACCCACATCGGCATTGTTGGTGCCGGCACCATGGGCGGCGGCATCGCCCAAGTCGCTGCAGAAGCAGGATGCCGCGTGACGCTCGTGGACGCTTCCCAAGAAGCGTTGGCCAAGCACGAGTCGAACTTGCAGGCGACCATGGACAAGCTGGTTGCCAAGGGACGACGCAGCCAAGAACAAGCGGACAACGCCCTGTCCAACATCACCCGGTCTCCTGATTTGAATGCGCTGTCAAAAGCCGACTTGGTCGTCGAGGCCATCGTGGAATCCATGGAGGCCAAACAAAAGCTGTTCCAAACCTTGGAACAAATGGTGTCGCCACAATGCGTGCTCGCCACCAACACGTCTTCTTTGTCGGTCACCGGCGTGGCGAGCGCATGTCAGCACCCCGAACGTGTGATCGGTTTGCACTTCTTCAACCCCGCTCCTTTGATGGGCCTTGTGGAAGTCATCCCCGCCCTCCAAACCGATGCAGCGCTCGGTCCGCACGCCATGGACACGTTGACTTCTTGGGGAAAATTCCCCGCGCTAGTGCAAGACACCCCCGGGTTCATCGTGAACCGGGTTGCCCGTCCGTTCTACAGCGAAGCCATCCGCATCTTGGAAGAAGGGCTGGCCTCCGTGGAAGACATCGACGCGTCGATGAAAGGTCTTGGATTCCGCATGGGGCCCTTCGAACTGATGGACCTCATCGGACATGACGTCAACTACGCTGTGACGTCCACCGTTCATGCCGCGTTTTTCGGCGACCCACGCTACAGACCAAGTCACACCCAACGCCAACTTGTGGCGGCCAATTGGCTTGGACGGAAGACGGGTCGTGGGTTCTACGCATACAGTGCTGAAGGAAAGCACAACGCCACAGGACAGGTGGTGGAAGGCGTCGGCCAGCGCATCTTGACCATGCTCATGAACGAGGCGGCCGACGCGGTGTTTTGGCAAGTGGCTTCGCCAGAGGCCATCGACACGGCGATGCAAAAGGGCGTGAATTACCCGAAAGGGCTCTTGGCCTGGTTGGACGAGCGAGGGGCGCAGGACGTGGTGTCTGAAATGGATGCGCTGCACCTGCGCTACGGGGAAGAACGGTACAGATGTTCCCCCATCCTCAGGGACATGGTTCGGGCTGAATCCAAGTTCTTTTAAGGAAACCAGCGGCGGATTCCAGCAAGCGTGTGGGTGGGCTTGTGGTCCTCGGTCTGGAGGATTTGTCCATCCTGAAGGAGGTCCATCCGGACCTCCCCGGAGGCGTGCAAAATGTGACCTTGGCCGTCGCACAAACCGACGTGGGTGATGCGCCCTTCTGGGTTACAGAAAAACGCGACGTCGTCCATTTGGCAAGCTTCCGACTCCACCTCAAGGCCCACAAGAAATTGTTGGCTGGCGTCCCGTGGCACAGTGCGGCCTCGCAAAGCGGCGGCCAAAGACACCAGGCCACTGCAATCAACCCCCCAACCGCTCCGACCGCCCCAATGGTAAGGCACATGCAGCATGGTCCTCGCCCAAGCCCACATCGAGGACGTGGGTCTAGGAATCGCCCCTTCGTTTGGCGTCACCTCCATTTCCCCCAAATGCCAGCGACCTTCGTGCTCTCGCACACACGCGCCCGCAGGAAGCCATCCGCCAGGGACGCCGTCCCAAGCGCTGGACAAGGCCGTGGTTCGTTGCGGGCTGCCCAACCACATGGACGTCACAGGACGAAGTTGCCTTCGGTCCATCCACCCTGTGTACCCGTCTGGAAGCTTCACTTCCACCCAGTTTCCAGGGCCTTCACTCAAGACGGTCGCGGTTTCACCTGCCAGCACCTCGTTCACGCATTCCGCGCGGTCAGAGGCCTCTGCCCTCAGAGGGACATGGCTCAGTGGGCACCAGGCTTCAGTCATTTCAAGCAGGGTGAGGCACTCAAGCCAAAGATTCGACAATCACTGCAGACGCGCCGCCTCCACCATTGCAAATGCCGGCGCCGCCCATTTTTTTGCCATGCTGCTTGAGTGCGTGCACCAATGTCACCACGATGCGAGATCCACTGGAACCCAGCGGGTGCCCCAACGCCACGGCACCGCCGTTGACGTTCACACACTCGGGGTTGAGCCCGAGCGCCAGGTTGTTGGCAATGCCCACAACACTAAACGCTTCGTTGAGCTCCCACAAATCAATGTCAGACACACCCAAGCCTGCCTTGTCAAGGGCCTTGGGGATGGCCAGTGACGGCGCAGTGGTGAACCACTCAGGTGCCTGGGCTGCGTCGGCTGAAGCGTGAATTTTGGCCAAAGGCTTCAACCCCACCTTGGCCACCGCCTCTTCGCTTGCCAGCACCAGTGCAGAGGCGCCGTCGTTGAGGGTCGACGCATTGGCAGCGGTGACTGTGCCTTCCTTGTCAAAGGCAGGGCGCAATTGAGGGATTTTGTCCAAACGAACGTTGGTGTGCTCTTCGTCGCAATCCACCACCACAGGTTCTCCCCTGCGTTGGGGCACGGACACCGGAACGACCTCCTCGCTGAATTTACCCGATTGCCAAGCCTCTGTGGCACGGCGGTAGCTCTCCACGGCAAAGGCGTCTTGGTCTTCTCGGCTGATGCCTTTCTCCCTGGCGCACAATTCAGCACAGTTCCCCATGTGGGTGGCGTTGTACACGTCGGTCAACCCGTCCAACAACATGCCGTCTTTGACTTTGATGTCGCCAAACTTGGCGCCATTGCGACCTTGGAGGTAGTGGGGAACCATGCTCATGTTCTCCATGCCTCCTGCCACCACGACGTCTGCGTCTCCCAAAGCAATCGCTTGGGCACCCAACGCGATGGCTTTCATGCCGCTGGCACACACTTTGTTCACGGTGGTGCATGGGACATCGTATCCCACACCTGCGCCCAAGGCCGCTTGACGCGCAGGCGCTTGGCCTGATCCGGCTTGGAGCACTTGCCCCATGAACACTTCTTGCACCGCAGTGGCGTCAACACCAGCGTGCTTCAAGGCGCCTTCAATGGCGATGGAACCAAGTCGGGTGGCGGGCACAGAGGCCAATTTGCCTTGAAAACTGCCCATGGGTGTCCTGACGGCGGACACGATGTACACTGTGTTTGACATGTCGTTGATGTTCAATGTTGGATTCCAAAATTAGGCGGACTCCGCCCGATTGATGGACGGCCATCTCAATTCGTTGAAACTTTCGCCACAAGGTCTCGTAAGGGAGTGCAACTTTCAATCACACGACATGACATTCACAGGCATTCCTTTGCAGCATGAACCAGATCGCCTGAAGGAATTCCAAAGCCTCATCCGCCACGTGCACTCCGAGCCCACCCAAATGAGGCGGGCCCTGCGTTTGGCGTTCAAAGAGCTTCCCTTGGAGGAGTCTCAGCGCTTGCGTGACTGGGTGGAGCGGCGCTTTTCGCTCTGACCACCTACCTCTGGGCGTGGTTCTGATCGACCCTGGGACGCCCGTGGTGCCGGTTTTGGGGAACTGCCCCCACGGACCAACTTGAGGAACTCGTTGGGCACTCTCGTCTTGACGTTGATGGTCTCACCGTTTGGACCTTGAATCGCCAGGGCGAACAGGTGAATCCCGCCGCGCTTGATGGGGTCTGGGGCGGTTTTGCCCACCCCAATCAACAGGCAGTCTTGCTTTCTCAACGCCGGCAACATGTCCCGGATGACGTCGTATCCGGACTTGAACTTCAACAAGGTGAAGCGCTCCGTGGCCCGCATGGTGCGGTACTCCAACTCGTACGGGTCCCCATTCTCGGGGCGCAAAAGAAGGGCGTCGTCGGCCGCAAGGTGACCTTCCACCAGAACGTACAAGCCCTTGGCAAAACTCCCCCAATGCTCCTGCAGGTGCTGCCGCCACTCTTTTGACATGGCAACGACAAGGAGTCCGCTGGCCTCACGTGGCAGTTTGTTGACGAAATGGACATCCACCTCCTCTTCCGTCTTGTTCTCCAAGTACGCCTTGACGGCCGTGTAGGTGGTCTTCACCTTGGGGTTGGGAGAGGCACAAACCCAGTTTGCAGGCTTCTCGTACACAAAGATGTTCTCGTCTTCGTAGACCACAGGAAACGGCGCACGCAGGACGCTGGTGGTGTGTGACGCCTTGGGCTTCCGCCCTGTGCCGCCGGTCCGCGCTTGCTTCTCCACATCGGCCTTGGACAAGATGGACACCTTGGTGTCAGGCTCGAGCACGTCGTTTCCTTTGAACGCGGTCTTCCCGTTCACCAGGATTTCACCGCGCTTCAAGGCATTGCGCGCACGGGTCCGGGTGGAATACCCAACCTCAGACATCAGCGCTTCAATGAGCTCGACGGGGTGCTTGACTGTAAAGTGCTCCATGGCGCGAAAGTACGCCTCAACAGACTGCACTCAGTCTGCCGGACAATCGAGGCTGTAAAGCGTGAGGAAATTCATCACGTCAATGACGTTGACCACCCCGTCGTTGGAGTTGTCCGCCGTGCAGCCATTGGTGCACCCGAAGTCCGCCAACAACAACAGAAAATCCTCCACATTTCGAACGCCATCTCCGTTGTAGTCGGCGTGGCACGTTGAGGCGCCTGTGCAGAACGACACGCTGAACGTGTCTCCAAAGTTTTGGCCTTCTGACACATGATGCAATTCCCCTGTGCCAGACTGCAATCGGAAGCCTCCAGCACCTTGACAATAGTCGCCAGAAAAACCGTCCCCACCCTGGTCGTTCCAAGTCAACGTGTAGCAACCTTCGGGAAGGCACCAGGAGGTCACAAGGGTGTCGCCCGAAGCCAAAGGCGTGCTGGCCAGGGCCAATCCGTTGCCGTTGTCTTGGGACGTCAAGGCCCAACGCATGTCCTCGTTTTCACAATCGCCCCACCACGTAAGCACTGTGGTCTCGGCGATTCCCGAAGTCCACATTTCTGAGGTCCATGATGCTCCAGTGGGCGTCCCATCCGGCGCATGAACCTGCACGGACATCTCCACGTGACCTGTGAATGGTGAACTGAACGAAAGGTCAGGTGTGGCAACAGAGGCTCCAGGTTGCAAGGGCTGGGGCAAATTCACGCCCTCCCAAAGGGTGAATTGTTCGGAGCCTTGGGCCAAGGTGATTTCGAGCGCACATTCAGTGACACTCGCTTGTCCGGCGTTGTGAAGCAAGACGCGGCCTGAAATGATGTTTTCGCATTGAGCCGGAGACGCGTCCAAAGCAACTGGAACCACAGTCCATTCAGGTGCATTGGGCAATTGGGCAGCCCAAGCTCCCCTGCCGTAGGTTCCTGCAACGAGACGGTTCAACGTCGTGTCTTCTTCGAGGTCCGTCACAGGCGTCAATGGCATTCCGGCACCGTACATGGTCCACAATTGTGACTCTTCAGACCACAGGTGGACGCCGAGGTCAGAGCCGCACATCCATGTGCCGTCTGTCAGTTCCAGCAAGCAATGAATGGGCAAGTTGGGGAGTCCGGCACTCACGTTGTTCCAGGTTGCGCCACCATCGAGGGTTCGCCACACTTTCGAGTCCGCTTCGTATCCCGCAAAAGTCACCCACCATTCTTCATTTGAACCTGACTGGGCGTAGGACACGTCTCCAATGTGCAATCCGGGCAGGCCATCGACCTGGACGAACCCTTCTGCCCCATGCCGAGCGTACAAGATGCTGTTCTTGGCCATCAGCGCAACCTCAGGGTCGGACGAGGAGAGCGCAAGCGCGGTGCAGCGAACCTCGCCAGTCCCTGACCAGGACGTCCAAGATTCTCCTCCGTCGTCTGATTGATGCAACGATTTTTTGGCGGCCACAATCCGTCCAGGCACGGCGGGGTGAGGTTGAAACGGCGTGTGCCATGCCCCCACTTCGTTGACGGATCCTGTCCCGCCGAAATAACTCGCCACCTGAGTCATGGTTCTTCCTCCGTCGGTCGAGCGGAACAACAAGCCGTAATACGCAGAGGCGTACAAGGTGTCCGTGGCGTTCCCGCTGAAGAAGCAATCGAACCCGTCTCCGTCCAGCACACGGGCCTGATGCAGCGGCGTTTGGTGAGACGTGCCGTTGTCTTGAGATCCCAACACAAGCTGACCTGGCTGGGTTGGGTGCATGCCCAGCGCATACGCTTGGGTGATTTGCAAACCCGCCGACAGATCGGACACCCCGGAATCGTCCCAGCGAAACACCCCGCCGTCGTTGGACACCACCACGTTGCCGTTGTCCAGCCAAAGAAGGTCGTGTTGGTCGGCGTGGGTCCGATGGGCCCAGGAGGCACCTTGCCAGTGAAGCTCACACGTCCAGCTTTGGCCTCCGTCCATGGTGCTCCACAGGTTGATGCCGCCAACGAGCACGTGCTCGGCATTGTTGGGATTCACCTCCAGACACAGATCCCAAAAGGCCTGGCCCAAGTTGTCTGTGCCGTCCACGGCCACGCCAAGAAGGTTGGGACCAGAGGCCTTGGTGGACATGGCCTCCCATGAAGCTCCTGCATCTGTGCTTTGCCAAAATCCCAAGAAGTTTTGCTGCAAATCGTGGCCTGCAACTGCGTACAGCGTGTCCCGTGATGATGACCCATTCCAAGACTCGGCGGCGAGCTGAATGCGTCCCACGCTTTCCAGGTCAGATGGCAAGGTGGGAAACGTCCACGACGCCCCTCCGTCTGTGCTGAGGGCGACTCCCTGGTCTTCCAGGGCAAGCACCACTGTGGAGTCGGACATCCAGGCAATGTCCCTCACCGCGAATCCGAAGCTTTGCAAGGCAAACGTTGCCCCGCCGTCGTCTGTGGTGAACAAGCCCAAATCACCGCCGACCCAGAAGCGTCCCACATGGGAAGGGTGCGCGCGAAGGACGTGCAGGCGTTGTTGGTTTTCCACGGCAAGCCCGAGTGACAAAGGCGTCCATGTTGTCCCGCCGTTCCACGTTTCCAATATGCCGATGCTGTAGGTGTCTCCGCCGTTGCTGTCGCCAGTGGCCAGCCATACATGGTCCAGGTCGTTGGGGTCAATCCAAGCGTCGCTTGCGCCTAGTGGCGCCAGCGCGTCAATGCCAAACACGGACCACGACTGACCCGCATCCATCGTTTGCCACAAGCCGCCTGAAGGGGCGCACGCCAACCAACGGTCTGGCTGTCCGGGAAATGGGATGAGTTTGTTGATGCGCCCGGCGCCACCATGCACCGGAACCGAAGTCTCTGAGACTGGACCCACGTAATTCCACGTTGGCGCATCGTTTTGCGACCATTGGGCCCGCACTCCTGCGCTCTCTTGCCACCAAGACGACGCCAGCACACGTTGCGTCTGCCCACCTCGCATGGCTTGCCAGTGAGACCAACGTTCCAACTGCTTCAATCCTGTGCCACGAAGTCCGCTTTCGCTTTCGTGTTGGATTTCATACGCTGCACGAATGTCCTCCAGGCTGGGATGTGCCTTGTCGCCATGGGCACGCATGTGTTGAGACCAATGTTCCTGTTGGCCCATGGCATGGTTTGTCCCGCCCAGGAGCAAACAACACACAACAATGGGATTCATCCAGGTCATCACTTTAAGTTACAAACCGGATGGTACTTGGGGCGTCCCCAATGTGGTGGGCTGGAAGGTTGCGGGCACGAGTCAGCCGACGGAAGGTTCCATCGTGTGGAAAACCGCCTGCACATCGTCGTCTCCCTCCAATTTTTCGATCAGGCTTTCGAGCTCCTCGGTTTGAGCTGCGTCGAGGGCCTTGGTGGTGGTGGGCACACGCTCCAAGCCGCTCTCGACAATTTCGTAGCCATCTCCCTCCAGCTTGGATTGCAAACCGCCAAACGATTCAAACGGGGCGGAAACAATGATTTGGTTGGCCTCCTCGTCGCGTTCCACTTCTTCGGCACCAAAATCAATCAACTCCAAGGTCAAATCGTCCAGATCAATGCCGGTGTCTTGCACATTGAAAAAGCACATGCGGTTGAACATGAATTCCACGGAGCCCGTGGTGCCTAGCTGCCCTCCTCCGCGGTTGAAATGGGAACGCACGTTTGCGACCGTTCGGTTGTTGTTGTCGGTGGCCGTCTCCACGAAAATGGCAATGCCGTGGGGGCCGTAACCTTCGAAGGTCACCTCCTTGTAATCAGAAGTGTCTTTGTCGGTCGCTTTTTTGATGGCGCGCTCGATGTTGTCCTTGGGCATGTTGGCCGCCTTGCAGTTTTGCAAAACCGCCCTCAGACGTGCGTTGGTGTCAGGGTCGGCGATGCCTCCACCCTCCTTGATCGCCAGGATGATGTCCTTGTTCAAACGGGCAAAAATCTTGGACATCGCTGCCCAACGTTTCATCTTGCGTTCTTTCCGGAATTCAAATGCGCGTCCCATGTCCAGTGCTTTGAAGCGAAGATACCTGAGAGCTTGCCTTCACCCCGGGCGAGCGTGGTCTATTTTTGGACAAGACAATCTTCATGTTTCGCCTCCCCTTCTTCATGGCATGTTGGACAGCCTTGGCTGTCTTCCTCTCGGCGTCCGACGCACGGGGACAGTGTTTTGATTGCGCCATCGACCCGGGATGCTTTGGCGGAACGTATCCTGTGTTGTGTCCAAGCGCCATGCCCGACGCCACCGTTGGCGAGTACTACGAAGAGTCCGCCACCTTTCATTTGCCGCCGATTGTCGTGGATCCTGGGTCAGGCTTGACCGTGGACTTCTTGTCCATGACGGTCATGACGGTCGAAGGTTTGCCTGCGGGATTGGTCTTCACCCCCAACATTCTGTCCGGAGAGTATCACCCCATCCAAGGAGACGACTACGGCTGTGCGGTGGTCTGTGGCACTCCGTTGGAATCAGGTTCATTCTCAGTGGATTTGACGGTGGAAGTGGTCGCGTCGGCCTTTGGGGTGGAAGAAACCGTGTTTGAGTTCTTCAGCCTTCCCTTCACCGTGCATGCCCCCGAGCTTGAAGGGCCAGAGAACTTGGTGTTTGAGACCGACACGTTGACGGGGTTTGCGCCGCTGCACGTGTCCTGCACAAGCTTGTACGACGGCCCCATGGTCATGCACTCCTGGGATTACGGCAACGGCAACGGAAGCGCGGAGCCCCACCCCACGGCCGTTTACGGCCAACCTGGTACGTACGAATTGAGTCTGACTGCCAATGTGGTGCAGCTCCAAATGACCGCATTTCATTGGACCACAGTGGGCGATGGATGGAACCAAGACATCGACGACGTGTTTGGCGACCCCGACTTGTATTTTGTGTTGAGTGGGCCTCAAGGACCGTTCTACACTTCGCCCACCGTGGAGAATTCGCTCACGTTGTCGTTGGAGGATTTGTCCGTGGTGATCCTGAACGAGCAAACGCACCACATCGATTTCTACGACCGCGATGTGATCACGGGAGACGACTGGCTCGGGGGCTGGTCCTTCACGCCTTGCGGCCAGGCCACCTGGCCCATTCAAGGCGACAACGCCGGTGAGTTGCAGTTGTCCAACGTGGTGGTCGAAACGGTGTCGGGCATGGACATCGTCACGGTGTTGGAAATGCCGGACGGCTTGTCTGGTCAAGAGGTGGCGAGCGCCCCTGGCATGGACCTGAGCCCTGTCCCAGACAAGGTTCGTTGCAAGGCCGACCTGAACGGAGACCAAAAGCTGAACGTCGCAGACGTGCTGGGCATGTTGGACTCCTCCGAGGCTTCCGAAATATGTCTGTTGCAAATCGTGCAGGAATTCAACAAATTGCGGCTCAAACCATGAGTCATGATGAAGATGTTTCGCTTTGCCGCCCTGATCGGGGCCATGTTCACTGCCCCCCTTTCTCACGTGGCCTTGGCGCAACAATGCGCCATTGATTTCGACTTCGGAGACGCGGTGATTGGGATCTCCCCCAATCCCGAGGAGGGTGAACAGTTCGAGGTGGGTGTCTTGGGTGAGCCTTACTACGACGTGTTGCACATCTTGTTGCCGACGTACGTGAACGACGTCGACGAGTCCTTCGCGTTCAACGACGACACTTTGTTGGACAGCGTTGCGCTGTCTGGAACGTCCTTGACCAACCTGGAGACCATGGAGGTCCTTTCCTTGGCAGACATTGGCTTGGAAGTGGTGTGCAACAACAATGGTGATTCAGGCAACCCCTGTTCCTACCTCGGTGGAGAACAATACTGTGGAGATTTGGTGGGCACCCCCACCCAGGCTGGCCAATTCCAATTGGACATCCTCACCACGGGGTACATCACGGCATTCAATTTGCCGTTTGGCCAAGAATCAGTGTACGGTTCCTTCGTGCTGACCATCGAGGTTCCCGGCTGCACCAACCCTGAGGCCAACAACTTCAACGTCGAAGCCACCTTGGACGACGGCAGCTGTGTCGTCGACGTCATGGGGTGCATGAACCCCGAAGCGATCAATTTCAACCCTGAAGCAAACATCCAGGACAATTCTTGCCTCTTTGAGTTTTGCCCTGGCGACTTGGATGGCGATTTGACCACCGGAGTCTACGACCTCCTTGACTTTCTGGTTGCCTTCGGATGCACGTCAGAATGTGAAGGCGAGTTCACCGGAGACGGCGTGGTGGGCATCGACGATTTGTTGTTGATGCTCATCTACTACGGCATGGTCTGCATCTGACCTCAGTGCTGCACGGTGAAACGCCGCGCGCCTTGGGCTTCACGGATTCGGAGGAGGTATTGCCCTGAAGCCCAGCCTGACACATCCATCGTCACACGGTTTTGGCCTTGAATGGGTTCGACCATCACCCTCTGCCCTGTCAGAGACCAGCACTCAAGTGTGCCTTGCGCGTGGCTTGACAGGCCTTCAACGGACACCATGTCGCTCGCCACACCAGGCAGAACAAGAATGTGATCCAGCTCCGAGGGGCCGCCGACACTCCAAACGTCGTCCTCCACGAACACCTCCATGCAAACAGGGTTGCCTGTGCACCCGTCTTGGTTGGTCTCTGTGACGCACACTTCGTGAAACCCTGGCTCGGTCCACATCAACGAAATGGCGAACGAATTGAAGACTTGCTGCTCTTCCGCTCCCGTGTGGGTCCAGGTGTAGTTGCTGCCCAGCGTGTACTCGTAGTAATACGCCGCACTGTCCCCCTGGGCCACGCTGGCACTTCCGTTCAACTCCGAATCTTCAGGGATGTCCGCCGGATCCACCACCACCGAACCCATCACAGAACACCCAGAGGTGTCGGTGGCCACCACAGTGTACTCACCTGCGGCCACCATGGTGGGGTCGGCTCCTCCCCAGTCCAACTCAATGGGGCCTCCATATCCGATGATCTCTGTCGCGATGGACCCGCTGCTGGGGTCGTTGCACTCAGGGACTGTTGAAGTGAGTTCCACATAAAACTCGGAAGGCTCCGTGATCAGGAAAGAAACCGACTGCTGACACAAGTTGTCGTCGAACACCGTGACGTTGTAGTTCCCCGCCTCCAAGGCCATGGGATCGTACCCACCCCAATTGGTGGTGTAAGGAGCCACACCACCTTCGATGCTCACCAGAGCCTGGCCGTCTGAGCCGCCGTGACACGTCACCTCGTCGGTGACCAACGACGCCGACAAATCCGTGGCTTCTTGGATGGTTTGCACGAAGGTGGACGACGTGTTTCCGCATTGGTCCTCGGCGATGAAGGTGCGTGTCAGCACCACGGACAAGGGGCAGTTTCCGTCCCCGTAGCTGTTGGTCACGTTGACCACCACCTCCGAGCACAAATCTTCAGCCACCGGCTCGTCAAACACGTCCCCATTGATGTTGTCGGTGACGATCAACTCGTCAGGGGCATTGAGCCAAATGGGTGGCGCGTTGTCTTGCACCACAATGACTTGCTCCACCTCGGTGACGTTGCCACACTCGTCGGTGAGCGTGGTGATCTTCTTCTCTGTGAATTCACTGGGACATGTGCCTGGCAGCGTCACAAATGCCGGTTGGTTGACCAAACTGACCGCCCCACCGCACTCGTCGTTGGCCACAATCGGTGGGAACACCACGTTGTCAATGCAACCTAGAAACAAGGTGTCCAAACCGCTTGACACCACAGGAACCAAGTTGTCCACCACTTGGATGGTTTGGGTCATGGCGTTCTGGAACCCCATGCAATCCGTGATCAGCCAGTTGCGCTGGATGGTGTAGTTGCCAGGGCATTCGCCAGGGAACGTGTTCGTTGTGTAGTCCACTTGAAGTTCGGAGTTGTCGTAACAACTGTTGGGGAACAAGCTGTGGTAAGCAATGGCTGCTGGTGCTGGCTGGGTGGCCACCGCCGGGGGCTCTGGAATGTTCTCGCAAGACACCGTCAAGTCTTGCGGCTGGGTCAAGAACTGGGGCAACATGCTGTTCCCGTCGCAATCGACGTCGTCGCTTTGGGGGTAGGTGCATGGTAAGCCCGGCAGCGGAGGGTCTGTCGCCTGCGGGTTGTAGTTGCACGCCCAAGGCTCCTGGCATCCAGCGATTTCCAATTCGTTGCAAATCAAATCGCCGTCAAAATCAAGGTAACAGTTGCCGTCACAATCGTACAGTCCCGAGGGGTAGTAGTCGATCGCGTACTCGCACAAATCGTTGTTGGCGATGGTGGCCGTGGGCTCAAAATTGCACGCCTCGGGGTCAAAGCACTCGCCGTCGCACAAGCCGTTGAAAATGACGTCCAAGTTGTATGTGGCAGTTGACGACAAGTTCCACGCATTCTGGATGGTCACGGACCACACTCCAGACCCGTCCAAACCGTATGCGTTGGTGTTGAGGGTGTACGTGTAAAACCCGTTGGTTGTCGTGTTCCAGTTGCCAGGCCACGAGTTGTTGGCGCCTGTGCCGATGTTTTGACACCCTCCTGTGGGGGCGATGTTCCAGCCACCCCAGACCACACAGTCTCCGTTGGGCGCGTAGATGTACACCATCATGTCCGAGGGGAAGCTCGCCCCAAAACCAGTGAAATTGAGGTTGAACGTCACGGAAGTGAGCGAACCGGCGAGGTTGGCGGACTCCGTGTCGGTTTGGCCTGAAGACAGCTGGGAGAAAAAATCCAACGTGTAATTGCAAGGCTGAGCCACTGCAATCCCAACGACGGACATCAGCATGAAAGAGAGGAGAATGCGCATGGTGTCGAGAGAGGCTGGAATTTACGACACTCCGAGTTGAAGGATGATTCCAATGGGCGGCAAAAAAAAAGCCCCACCATGAAGGTGAGGCTTTTGAAGCATTCTGTAGGGCATACTCAGTGAGAGATGACCAAGGATTTGACATCTCGTTGGCCCTCTGTCATGACCACCACCTGGTACAGGCCGTCCGCCAGACCCGCTGTGGACACGACGTGGCGCGACTGGACGTTGGTCATGCTGTACACCTCCCGGCCGGCGGCATCCTGGATGCGCAAACTCGCCGAGTGTCCGCCAGAGAATTCGAGCACAACCTGGTCATTTGCTGGGTTGGGGTACATCGCAAAGTTCACGCCGACCGCATCCACACCAGTGGCCTCGGCTTCCACTTCCAAGAGGAACGTTTCACCCTCACATCCAGCCGCAGTGACCTCGGTGAGCTCAAGCACGCCTTGACCATCCGTCCACATCACCGTGATGGATTCAGTGTGTTGACCTGCAATCATGGTGCCACCTTGAATGGCCCAATGAAGGGTGGCGCCCGCTGTGCCGGTTGTGGTGTAAACTTCCTGCTCACCACTGGCGACAGACGTCGGCCCCATGATTGCCAAGTCCAGCAAGAATTCACAAGCTTCGGGGTCGTGGATTGTGGATTCCGGGTTGAAGTTGCACGCGTGGATGCTCATGCATCCCAAGCAACCGTACTCGCACGAGCCGTCGTTGGCCGTCGCAAGGTGGTTGAAGTTGCAGGCGAACGCATCCGTGCACCCACTGTTGGCGTAGGCACAAGAGCCGTCGTTGTCGGTGGCGGCTTCGTCGAAATTGACCGCACCCTCGTCGGTGCAACCGAGCATTTCAAACAAGTCACACACCCCGTCAGTGTCCGTGTCTTGAACACATTCACCATTGCAGTCCATGCCCTCTGCGGGGAACGCACAGCTTCCGTCATGAATGACCGCGTTGGCGTCGTAGTTGCATGCGTTGGGCAGGGTGCATCCCAACAGCAGGCAAGACGCAAAGTCGCATGTGCCGTCGTCGTGGTTCGCCACATCCTGGAAGTTGCAGGCCAACGGGTTGGTGCAGCCTGAAACCATCACCTGGCAAGAATCAAAGTCGCACGAACCGTCGTTGGTGTTGGCCAGCGGGTTGAAGTTGCACGCCTGCTCGAACATGCATCCGAAGGTGATGCACGTGTCGAAGTCGCACGATCCGTCGCTGTACACCGCGTCGCTGTCGTAGTTGCACGCAGACTCCATCAAGCAACCGCCTGGGATGCATGTTTGGCCCTCCGCGTTGAAGAAGAGGCAAGGCTCATCTGCGGTGCCGTAGTTGCACGCCATCTCGTGGTTGCACCCCATTTCTGCGGTGCCATACAAGCAATCGAAGTCGCAGCTGCCGTCGTAGAAATCCGCATTGGGGTCGTAGTTGCAGGCGAACGGAATCACGCAACCTCCCGTGAGGACCATGCAAGTTCCGTCGTCCTCTGTGGCGTAAGGGTTGTAATTGATGGCCGCGTCGTCCATGCAACCAGGGATCTCAAATTCATCGCAAATTCCGTCCCCGTCAGCGTCGTTGTTGCAGTCGTCGTTGCAATCGTAGAACTGGTTCAATGGGTAAGTGCATGAACCAGGCGAACTCAAGGTGGCGTCGGGGTTGAAGTTGCACGCCGTGGCGTCCGTACAGCCCACACAGCTGTTGAAATCGCATGTAGACAGATCCACGAAGTCCGCGTCTGGGCTGTAGTTGCATGCGAACACCAACAAGCATCCCCCCACGAAGCACGACCCATCGTCGTCGGTGGCGTTCGCGTTGTATCCCGGGTTGTTGGAATCCGTGCAGCCTCCGACTTCAAGTTCGTCGCACACCCCATCTCCGTCCGTGTCGTTCAGGCACACGCCATCGCAATCCACAAACGCTTCGTCCGGGTAGACACACAACGTGTCGTCCGCGATTTGAGCATCCTCGTCGAAGTTGCAGGCCATCGCGTCGCTGCAGCCCGCGCAGCTTTCGAATTCGCACGCCCCCAGTTCTTGGAATTCTGCTTCAGGGTCGTAGTTGCAAGCCTGTTCGAAGGTGCAGCCCCCAATCAAACATGACCCGTCGTCCACGTTCGCATTCGGGTTGTACAACGGGTTGTTGATGTCCATGCAGCCCGGAACCTCGATGTCGTCGCACACCCCATTTCCGTTGTCGTCAGCCTCGCACGTGCCTCCACATTCGCCGAGTGCGTCCAACACGTTGCCGTCGCAATCGCATTCGTCGTCAGGGATGCCTGTGCCGCCACAAATGCCACACTCGTCAAGAACGTTGCCGTCGCAGTCGCAGTCGCCCTCTGGGATGTCCGCGCAACCGCACTCAAACACGGCGCCCTCTCCCCCACACACGCCGCATTCATCCAAGGCCAGACATGAACCGTCTTCAATCGTCGCCGTGTCGTCGTAGTTGCACGCGTCTGGGTCCGTGCATCCTGCACAGGTCAAGTATTCGCATGACCCGTCCGAAAACAGGGCTTCTGGGTCGTAGTTGCAGGCCCCTTCTTCCATGCAGCCGGCGCAGTCGCTTCCATCGCCACCACAAATGCCACATTGGTCAAACACATTTCCATCGCAGTCGCACGTGCCGGGGGCAATGCCTTCTCCGCCACACACCCCACATTCGTCGAGGACGTTACCGTCGCAATCGCATTCGCCAGGGGCGATGCCAATGCCGCCACACACCCCACATTCGTCCAGCTCGGCGCAAGTGCCGTCCTCTTCTGTGGCCGCTGGATCGTAGTTGCAAGCTGCTTCGTCGGTGCAACCGAAAATCTCGTCCACGTCGCACACTCCGTCGCCGTCGACATCCGCTTCACATGGGCCGCCACACACACCCACTGCGTCCAACTGGTTGCCGTCACAATCGCAATCGCCTTCTGGGATGTCGAAGCATCCGCACTCGTAAATCGCACCTGGCCCGAAGCACACGTTGCATTCGTCTTCAAATCCAGCGCACTCCTCTTCCGAGTCGCAGATGCCGTTGTTGTTCAAATCGGCAGGACAATCTCCACCACACACCCCAATGGCGTCCAGCTGGTTGCCATTGCAATCGCAGTCGCCTTCGGGAATGTCAGCGCATCCACACTCAAAAATCTCGCCTGGGCCATTGCAAACTCCGCATGCATCCAAGACGCCGATGCAGTCGTCCACGTCGTCGCAAATGCCATCGGCATCCGCATCCGCAAGACACGTGCCTCCACACACGCCAACCGCGTCCAGCTGGTTGCCGTTGCAATCGCAGTCGCCTTCGGGAATATCAGCGCATCCACACTCAAAAATCTCGCCTGGGCCATTGCAAACCCCGCATGCATCCAAGACACCGATGCAGTCGTCCACGTCGTCGCAAATGCCATCGGCATCCGCATCCGCAAGACACGTGCCTCCACACACGCCAACCGCGTCAAGCTGGTTGCCGTTGCAATCGCAGTCGCCTTCAGGGATGTCCTCACAACCGCACTCGTAGATGTCGCCAGGGCCATTGCAGAGGCCACACGCGTCCACTTCACCCACACAATCGTCCACATCGTCGCAAATGCCATCTCCATCTTCATCCGCCTCACAATCGCCGCCGCATACGCCTATGGCGTCCTCTTGGCTGCCCAAACAGTCGCAGTAGCCTTCAGGAATGTCGGTGCATCCGCACGCCAGGGTGGCCCCTGGTCCGTTGCACACGCCGCAGAAGTCCACAATTCCGATGCACTCGTCCACGTCGTCGCAGATGCCGTCGTTGTCCTCGTCGGCGGTGCAGTCTCCTCCGCAGTCCCCAATCACGTCAAGCACGTTGCCCTCGCAATCGCAGTCACCCTCCGGAATGTCTGAGCACCCGCATTCGTAGATGTCACCTGGACCTCCGCACACACCACAGGCGTCCAACTGAAGGCATGATCCGTCGTCGTCTGTGGCGCTGGAATTGTAGTTGCATGCCGTGAGGTCCGTGCATCCGTCGACCTCGAGCTCGTCACATACGCCATCTCCGTCGGTATCCATCAAGCACACACCCTGACAATCGTAAAACTCCTCTGCGTACGTGCAAGAGCCGTTGTCGTCACATGCTCCAGCATCGTAATTGCAGGCTGTGGAATCAGTGCATGCCAAGTATCCGCCACCTCCACAAACCCCACATTCGTCCAGGAACGAACAGCTTCCATCTTCAACGTTTGCACTGGCATCGTAGTTGCACGCGGCTTCGTTTGTGCAACCAGAGTAGAGGCAAGGGTCGCCAGTCAGCTCGAAATCAATCACCCCCGTGACTGAACCATTTGGGAAAACAACCGGGACTGGAATCTGGACTGCAACTTCCCCGTTCACAAGGATTCCGAATTCTAAATCCGAAAATCTGGTCATACTGGGGGCAGAAAGTACCAGGTTGTAGTTGCCAGCAGGCAATGAGACTTCCCCGTTGAATGGCACTGCTCCCTCGTACACATCCACTCCACCTTGTCGCACTACCCAGGAAACACCCGTCAAGTCAGCACTCTCTGACATTTGGACCAGAAACCCAGGTGAAGGCGGAGCACAGGCGTCCGAGTCGTAGTTGTCTGCCTCAGGATCTGTACAACCGGTGTAACCATTTCCACCACAGGCTCCACAGGCATCAAGGACGCTGCCATCGCAGTCACATTGACCTTCTGGAATGCCTCCTCCTCCA
>CALKFF010000031.1 GCA_938084585.1 uncultured Flavobacteriales bacterium | reverse complement strand
GCGTCGACAATGGCCGGACTTTTCCCGCCGAGTTCGAGGGTGACAGACGCCAAGTTGTCGGCCGCGGCATGCATCACCTTGCGGCCGATGCCTGTGCCGCCAGTAAAGCAAATGTGCTGGAAAGGCAAGCGTGTCAAAAAGGCACTTTCCTCGGCCCCGCCCAAGATGACTTTGGCCACCTCGGCAGGCAACGCTTCCTCCACCACCTTGGCAATCCAGTCGCCGGTGTGTGGCGTGTGTTCGGAGGGCTTCACCATGACCTTGTTGCCTGCAGCCAGCGCGCACACCAACGGCCGAAGCGTCAACATCATGGGGAAATTCCAAGGCGCAATCACCAGCACCTGCCCTTTGGGTTGGTGTTGGATGAAGGACTTGGTGCCCACCATCGTCAAGGGTGTTGGGGTTCGCTGGGGCGACATCCACCCCCGGAGGTGCTTTCGAGCGAATCGGATTTCGTTCTTCACTGGAAACACCTCGTGCAACAGGACTTCTTCACGTGGTTTGCCCAAATCCTTTTGCAGAGCTTCCACCAAAGCCTCTTGGTGGGCGTCGATGGCGTTCCAAAGTTGGCTCAGCCAAGCTCGACGTTGGTCGGCGGTAGGGACGAGAAGGTCTTGACGCTGTAGGTCAAAGGCGTGCTGCAGGTGTTCCATGGCAAGGGTCTATCCTACAAGCGAAACAACGCCAGGCAAGTTCAATCCACTTGACCTCGCCACGCGGCCCAACGTTCGACGGTGTCGCACAGTTGCTCCACTTGTGGCAGCAAAGGTCGCACACCGTCGTTCCAGATGGTCCCTTGCGCGCGGGCAATTCGGTCTTCGGAGGGCCATTGAACGTTCATGCGTCGCGCGACGTCCTCAGGCGAGGCGCCTCGACGAAGGGCACGCGCTTCGCGCAACGCCACCGGCGCTTCCACAGTCACCACGGCGTCGCAACCTTGGTCGCTGCCAGACTCAAACAAGATGGCCGCCTCGCGCACCACCCAGGTGCGTGCCCGCTGATTGTCAAGCCAAGTGTCGAACGCACGGGCCACCGCGGGATGAACTTTCGATTCCAACCAGGCGAGCTCGTCGGGGTGCCCAAACACCTTTTTGGCCAACGCCGGCCTGTCGATGTCCATTGTGGCTCCTTGGCCATCTCGAATGGCGACCTCCACGCCAAAGTGGCCGACCACGTCGTCTCGCAAGCCATGGTCCGTTCGGTACAGCGACTTGGCGGCGCGATCCGCATCCCACACGGCCACCCCCATCAAAGAAAGCATGCGACACACCGTGCTCTTGCCAGCCGCGATGCCGCCGGTGACCCCCACCACAAATGGGCGTTGCGATGCATGTCTCAATGCCATGGTGCAAAGGTGCACCTTTTCACATCTTGCCCACAGCCTGAAGAAGTTGAGGGGGGCTTCCGGACATTTGCACCATGTCGCACCTGCTTGCCCCATCTCTGTTGGCCTCCGATTTCGCCAACCTCCAACGTGACGTTGAACTGGTGAATGCCAGCGACGCGCACTGGTTTCATTTGGATGTGATGGACGGGGTATTTGTGCCCAACATCAGCTTTGGGATGCCTGTGATGGAGGCCATCGCCCGCCATGCCAAAAAGCCGTTGGACGTGCATTTGATGATTGTCGACCCCGACCGTTACATCCAGACGTTCGCGGACTTGGGGGCAGACGTGCTGACGGTCCATGCCGAGGCATGCACGCATCTTCACCGAACCTTGGGGGCCATTCGCCAGGCTGGAATGAAAGCTGGCGTGGCGCTGAACCCGCACACCCCAGTGGAGTCGATCCGGGATGTGGCCGGGGAACTTGATTTGGTGTGTTTGATGAGTGTCAACCCTGGATTCGGTGGGCAATCCTTCATCGAGCGGACGTATGCCAAGACACAGGCCCTGCGGGCCACGCTTGACGAGGAAGGCGCTTCAGATGTGTTGATCGAAATCGACGGCGGTGTGGGCATGGGCAACGCCCGTGCGTTGGTGGACGCAGGTGCCAATGTCCTCGTGGCTGGGTCTTCTGTGTTCAAGGCTGACGACCCATTGAAAGCCGCCTCGGACTTGGCCAACGCCTGAACTCCGTCCATGCGCTCGGGGCTTGAAGGTGTGGTGTCCACCGTTCCCCTCCCTGCAGGGGAGCCTGGGGTGGCGGGCGAGTCGACAGACGCCCTTGGCCGAGTTTGGCACTGGCGGTTCCATGCCTCGATGCCTGTCCACCGTGTCCAAGGCGTTTGGATGCAAAACACCCCTGACGAGGTGCGTGGAATTCACGGCACGTGGTTGAACGCCCCTGCACCCAACTGGTGGGACGACTCCAACGCACCGCAAGCGCTCGATCGGTTTGACGAGATGAAAGGACCGCTTCAAGGCCTGCGGTTTGAAAAGCGGACGCTCAAGTTGCAATTGCACGTGGACTTTGCGCGGCAACATCCGTTGTTCGTGTGCGAACATGAACAGGGCCTGGCCTTCGCCCACAGCTTGTGGCGTTTGGTGGCGCTCATGCGAACCATGGGCTGGTCTGTTGAGCCGGACCCCAAGGCCAGCGCATTGCTGGTCGCGCATGGCGCGATTTTGGGAACGCGAACCTTGGTCATGGGGGTGTCCAAGCTGATGCCGGGCCACACCTTCGAATGGACGCCCCAGGGCGCTTCCCAGCGGCCCAGGTTGGACTTGACGGCCAATCGGCACGAGGTGCAAGACATGTCCGAGGCCATCGAGTTGGTCGACCATGCCTTCATGGCGTCGGTGCAATCCATGGTCGCCACCAACGAGGCGCACGGCTGCGCCCAGGTCAACCTGTTGAGCGGCGGGTTGGATTCGAGGTTGGTGCTGTTGGCCACCCAACGGCATGCCCGAGAAGTGCAGAGCCTCTGCTTTGCCAGAGCGGGGAGTTTGGACCAAATCCTCGCCGCCGAGGTCGCCGAGGCCCAAGGCACGCGACACCATTTTCACAGCCTTGGATCCGGGTCGTATATGACATCGCTGGCCACGGTCGAGGATTACGATGGCGCAGTGAATCATTTGGCCTCGGCCCACCACAGATCTGCCCTGGAGGCTGCCCAAGGCCTGGACATGGGGGTGTTGGCATCGGGCCAAACCGCCAACGTTCTCTTCACTGAGAAGGCCCCGCAGTGCATGCATGACGCGTTCCCATTGGGCCGAGTTCCCAGGGCGTTGCAGTCCTTGGCCCGCGAGGCGACGGAAGAGGCCCTGGCCTCGAGCCCTGACGCCCATGTGGCCAAGTTGTGGAACCGGAGTTTTCTTTCGACCAATTCAGGTGCGTACAGCACGCGGCCTTGGGGTGTCCTTTGGTCGCCTTTTGCGTCTGCAGATGTGGTTCGGGCAGCGTTGGCGATTCATCCGTCTCTGTTGGCCGACCACAGGTTTTATCTGACCTGGTTGGCCCAAAAGCACCCCGGAGCGCAAGACCACTTGTGGGAGCGATACCGGGTCCGACCTGTGCTGGGAGCGTCGTTCAACCGCGCTGTTTGGCGCGCCACGTGGGAGGCGAGGGTCCAAAAGAGGCTGCCGTGGCGTTCGGCGCAATCGATGTCGCCTGTGGGCCACTGGCGTGCCCACACCCCGGAAGTCAAAGCTTGGTTCGACCAACCTGATTCCGTGCTGTTGGCCCAGTGGAAGCACCATCCTGAGTTGAAGGAGACGTTGGGGAACTCTTGGCGCAGCTTTGGGATGACGGCCGAGTCGTCCGTCTTGACGTTGTTGGAGGCTTCACGACTTTTGTTTCATCCATGAAGCCCTTTTGGTCCGACCGAATCGATTACCTGCGACGCTTTCTCGCCAGAGATGGCTTGTGGATGATGGCCTCGCAGGGCACGGTCAAGGTGCTGGGGTTTGTGGCGGTGGTGTTGGTGACTCGCACCGCTTCGGAAACGGAGTACGGGTGGTACGCCTACGCCATGGGGTTGGTCGCCACCGCGGTGCCGTTCATGGGCTTTGGGGCGTACCAAGCGTTTGTTCGCTTCAGCGTGCTGACAGCCAGCGCCGAGGAACGTGTGGAGTTGCACCGTCGCGCCACGGGTTGGGGGTTGACGGGAGCCGTGGGACTTGCGAGTCTGTTGACCTTGGCCGCGCCTTGGATTTGTGCCGATGTGCCTGAAAGCGCTGCAGTCATGCGCTTGTTGGCGTGGGTGACGGTGTCCACGTTTTGGATGGAGCACGTCAAAGGACTGGCACGTGCCCTGAACGACAACAGGACGTGCGCCCAAGTGGACTTGGCGTTTGCCGCATTGATGGTCTTCGGAGCAGGGGTGGGGGTGCACTTCGGCGGCATCCAAGGGTACGCCTTGGCTGTGGTGTTGAGCCCATTCTTGGCGGCGTTGCCGTTTGGGATGAAATTGGGTGCCCTCCGCATGTCGTGGGGTCGGTTGTCCGAGTTGGCACCTGGATTCTGGCCATACGGAGTGCACACTGCCTTGGGGGGCGTTCTGGCCAAAGGGTTCTACGCGGTGGATGTGTTTTTGATCGGTCGACTTTGGTTGGAGGACGCCGAGGCTTTGGCGGTGTACCGTGTGGCTTGGTTGATTCCACTGGCCACACATGTGCTTCCGACGGCCGTGGCGGCGACGGATTTTGTGCGCAACGCCTCCAAGCACGACCAAGGCCAAGAGATTTGGTCTTACTTGGTGGGGTATTGGAGGACGTTCGGTTGGATTTCCGCCGTCGCGTTGGGCGTGGTGGCTTGGGCGGCGCCCTGGTTGCTGGAGGTGTTTGGCCCCCGATACGTGGATGGGGTGGGGCTCATGAGGGTGTTGTTGGTCGGCAGCTTGGGGGCGCATCTGTTGCGCATTCCCTTGGGCAATTTGCTTTCTGCGTTGGGCAGGGCCAACTGGAACACTTGGACCAACATCGCCGTGCTCGTCGTCACAGCCTTGGGCTGCATGTGGCGCATTCCTGAGCTCGGATTGATGGGCGCTGCTCAGGTCATGGCGGCGATGATGTGGGGAAGTGGGTTGTTGAGTTTGGCACTCCTCAAGAGACACATCAACAGGCCCTAAAGGTCACTGCAGCCTGCGCCAAATTGTGTCAACAGGGAGAGAAGGTCGGTGACTCCGACCGCCGCGTCCCCGTCGATGTCCGACGTGCAGTCCAAGCTGCAGCCAAGCTCTTCCAGGACAAGAATCAAATCGACCACGGACACATGGCCGTCTTGATTCAGGTCGGCCTCGGGTGCATCCAAGGCCAGGGCGTATGTGGCTGTGCACATCACGGTGTTCTGCCACAAGACTTGTCGGGTCCAAATCGTGGGCTCGGCTTCAAACCAGATGGGGGCTTCCCCACTTGAAAGGGTGTCACCCTGGTTGGAAATCCACATGAGGTCAAAAGGGCCAGTGGAATTTGGAACGGGCAAAGGGTGGGGGAAATCGCATGTCGTGATTTCAGTTTGGGGGCTGGCACACAGGCTTTCTCCTTCTGTAAGCACGTTCCATGAACCGGGATCGATGCCGTGTTCTTCAGGCAGAAACATCTCGGACAAGCCTGAAGGCCAGTCCACTTGAACAGAGTCAATGACGTCGTTTTTCAATCCAAACGTCTTGTACTCGCTCTCCTGAGACAGGTAATTCTCTCCGAGACACACCACCTTGCTCTGCGAGGACGTGGCGGTGTGAACTGTGATGACGGCGCCTGCACCTTGGGGGTTGGAAAGGGTTCCGACCAGTCCAAGGGTCAAACTGTTGTACCCGTTGTCAAACCCGCCGTTCATCCAAATTCTCGCCTTGTGGTTTCCCACGTTGTGCACCACAAAATCAACCCAACCATTTCTGTCAAGATCCGCACTGGCGACCACATGTGAATTCATGTAGTCGAGGTCATACACATCGGTGCTGAACGGCTGAAAAGTGCCTTGGTTCTCAGCTGTGGTGTCTTCCGAAACGACGTGGTTTTCGTAGAGATGATTGAGGCCATAAGGTTGCAATCCATCGTGTTCTGCCACGTAAATGTCGAGGTCCATGTCGTTGTCGACGTCCATCCAGACGGCGCCCCAACAAAAGGCGTCGATGGCCAGATTGTGCTGCTCCGCAGCTTCTGTGAATCCGCCGGAATCATTTTGAACCAAAAGTTTGGAGCCCAGACCATCCCCGGCGAAATAGGTGTTGGTGTGAAAAATGTCTTGAAGTCCATCGCCATTCATGTCCCCCAAGGAGAACGACATGCAATCGAAGTTGACGTCGGCCCCCAGAGAGGCACTCACATCCACGAATGTGCCGTCCCCCTGGTTTTCAAACACGGCATTCGGAAAAGACTTGTCGTTGATGACAAACAGATCCTGATGACCATCGTGGTTGTGGTCCCACCACGTCCCCAAAAAGCTGGCCCTGTGGTACAAGTCAATGCCAGAGGTCTGAGACACATCTGTGAACTGGAAGTTGCCGTCGTTGCGCAACAGCACGTTGCGGTTGGCAGCACCTTCGTAAACGGGGTCTTCGACATACCTCGCCAGGTGAATGTCGAGGTCGCCGTCGTTGTCGTAGTCCGCGCAAGACGCGCCTGCCGCTTCGGTCACCACGTCGTCCAAGAAAGGGATGTCCATGGCTTCAAATCCTTGCTCTCCCATGTTGTGCAGGATGCCGACCCTCCCTGAAATCTCTTGGATGAACAAGTCGTCGTCCCCGTCGTTGTCCAAGTCTGCCCAAATCAGGGCTTTGGTTTCACTCATTTCCAACCAAGGCAGTGGAAACATCTCAAAGCCCGTGCCCTCGATGTTCTTGTACGTTCGCAACGCCCCGTTGGAACTGCCAAACGTGAGGTCAGGCCAACCGTCGTCGTTCCAATCGGCCACAGACAGCGCAGCTCCGAAGTGGCCGTTCCAGTTGTATTGCGTGATGCCGAACGCATCGGCCTGGTTGGTGAAGACCTGGCCCTGCACCACGGAATGAGACACGAGCCCAACCCACCACGCGCAGAGGACATTCTTCCAAATTGCCTTCATCCCCTCAATTTAGGGATTCAACTCGACAGTCAGGTCTTTCTCGGTCAAAGATTGATGAATGGGGGCGAGCTCGTCGTAGGAGCCTGTTTTGACGGTGCACTTGCCTTTGAAGTGGACGATCATGGCGCATTGTTCGGCCTGCAACGCGTCGTGCCCGCATGTGGAGATCAGGCAGTCAATCACATGGTCGAAGGTGTTGTGGTTGTCGTTGAACAGCACCACACTCCAGTCTCCGTCGAGGGCGACTTCGGACAGGACGTCTTCCTGGGTTTCAACTGCGCTGGCGGTGATGAGGCGGTTCACAGGGTCTCGCTTTTGTGGTGCAAAGATAGAAGGTCATACCGGCTTAAAGTCTGCCTGTGCCCTTGGGGTTCACCAATCGAACTTCAAGGGGTTCAAGGTGTTCCCCTTGTAAGTATCAGTCATGAAAAACAGCACATTGTTGATTGTCGGGGTGGGGGTTCCAAGCGAGCTCACCGAAGGGTTGGCCAAAGCAGGTTGCGAGGTCCAGCGCTCGGATTCCCCATTGGCCGCGGCCATTGCTTTGGTGCGTGGCGACGTTGACTTGGTGCTCATGGTGGGTCCTCAGGATGAATCCTGGAACGATTTCACCGACGCCGCATTCGCCACAGGAAAACTTGTGTCGGTGGAGTCCCTCATCGCCATTCCGGCCGCGCTGGCCAGTGGCGTGGGTTCCAACGGAAATGGCAACGGCAACGGCAACGGCCATGCGAATGGCCATGCCGACAGCGAGGACCATGCTGAGGCGGGCATGATGATATCGGAAGTGGTTGAGTTGGTGCAACGCCGCGCGAGCACGCAGCATGACGTACAAGATTACATCTACACCAAGGTTGGCAACAAGCTGCGCAAGGTGTCGCTGGACGACATTTTGTTCATTGAGGTGGAAGGGAAGTACAGTGCCCTGCAGGTCAGGGACCGGAAATACAACGTGAAAGCATCTTTGAAAGACTTGCTGCACAAGCTGCCCTCAGACCGCTTTGTCCGTGTGAGTCGAAACTTTGTGGTGAATCTGAATCAGATTCAGCACATCGACACGTTCCAGTACACCGTGAAGGTGGGAGATTTGGAAATCCCCATCAGCCGCACCTACAAAGAGGAACTGATGCGTCACATCAACCTCATCTGAGGTATCCTTCAGCCTTCAGGGAATTTGCACCCGATGCGCTTGAGCTGGCGGTCGGAAGTCGGGGCCGAAATCATGTTGTCTTGTTGGACCAGTGCCCATTGGTTGGCAAAGTGCACCACAAGCCACACGCCGTCGTGTTCCTTGGACGTCACCACGTCATGCTCGTAAAGCCATTGGTTGTTGAGGTCCTTGACGCCCAAGCAGCGGTCTTTTTCGGAGTGTTTCAACCGTTGTCCACGCCACCACAAGCCGTCTTTGCTCGACCAAACGCGTGAGCCGACGTGGCGTTCGTAGCCCACGATTTTACCTTCATGTCGCAGGCGCCATCGAATCTCGGGTGCATTGGTCATCGGCGCGAAGGTGCAATGTAATTTTGGGTCATGGAACACGCTGGACTTGACAAGGGCGCAGAAGGCAACGAGGGAGGTACGGCACGGCGCAACTTCATCCAACAAATCATTGACGCGGACCGTGAAGCCAACGTGCACGAGGGCCGGGTTCACACACGGTTTCCACCGGAGCCCAACGGCTTCTTGCACATTGGGCACGCCAAGGCGATTTGTGTCAACTTTGGTTTGGCGGCGGAGTACGGCGGCCAGGTCAACTTGCGCTTTGACGACACCAATCCGGTGAAGGAGGACACGGCGTATGTGAACGCCATTCGTGAAGACCTCGCGTGGTTGGGCTTCGAGTGGAATGGCGGGGAATTCTACACCTCAGACTATTTCGAAACGCTGTACGGGTACGCCGTTCAGTTGATCAAGTCTGGCGACGCGTACGTCGACGAACAATCGGCGGAGGACATCGCAGCTCAAAAGGGCTCCCCCACAGAGCCTGGCAAAGCGAGTCCTTTTCGGGACCGCGCGGTGGAGGAGAATTTGACCTTGTTCCAGGAAATGCGCGAAGGCAAGCACGCGGAAGGGAGCATGGTGCTTCGGGCCAAGATTGACATGGCCCATGCCAACATGCACATGCGGGACCCGCTGATGTACCGCATCAAATTCGCGACCCACCACCGGACGGGCGACGCATGGTGCATTTATCCGATGTACGACTTTGCCCACGGCCAATCGGACAGCATCGAAGGCATCACCCACAGCTTGTGCTCGCTCGAATTCGAAGTGCACCGTCCGTTGTACGAATGGTACATCGAGAAGCTTGGCATTTTCCCGTCCAAGCAGCGTGAATTCGCCCGCCTCAACCTCAATTACACCATCATGTCCAAGCGGAAGCTGCTTCGCTTGGTGGAGGAGGAGGTTGTGGACGGTTGGGACGATCCGCGCATGCCGACGCTCAGTGGGTTGCGTCGAAGGGGATATTCACCGGAGAGCGTCCGCGAATTTTGCGATCGCGTGGGGGTGGCCAAACGGAACAACGTCATCGACGTGGGGTTGTTGGAGTTTGCGCTTCGCGACCACTTGAACGCCACCGCCACACGTGCCATGGCCGTGTTGCGCCCGATCAAGATGGTGGTCATCAATTACCCGGAAGGTCAGGTGGACATGCTGCCCACAGTCAACAACCCCGAAAACCCAGATGAGGGGACGAGGGACATTCCGTTTGGACGAGAACTCTACATCGAGGCGGAAGACTTCAAAGTGGAGGGGGTTAACAAGAAATGGTTCCGTTTGGCGCCCGGTCGGTCGGTTCGATTGAAGAGCGCTTACATCGTGACCTACGTGGACCACAAAACCGACGAAGCCGGCAACGTCACCGAAGTGCACGTCGAATACCACCCCAACAGCAAGTCTGGTTCAGACACCAGCGGCATCAAAGCGAAGGGCACCTTGCATTGGGTGGAGTGCACCCACGCCCACGACGCCGAGGTGCGTTTGTACGAGCGCCTGTTCAACGACCCAAGTCCGGACGGACACAAGGGGCAAGATTTCATGGAATTCTTGAATCCCGAGTCCTTGAAGATCCTGCAGGGGTGCAAGGTGGAGCCTGTGCTGGCCTCTGCGCAGCCAGGTCAAACCTGGCAGTTCACACGACTGGGATATTTCGCCGCAGATTCGAAGTACAGCCAAGAAGGCAAGCCGGTGTTCAACCGCGCTGTGACCCTTAAGGACGGCTGGAAGGGGAAGGGGTGAGCCCCATTTGCGCGCCCAACTCGAGCATCAAACGCTTCGCCTCGACCACGTCGTTGCGGATGTCGCCGTCCAGGATGGCTTCTTTGATGGCTTTCTTGATGTCGCCCACAGGCCGGGAAGGTGGGATGCCAAACGCTTCCATGATTTCCTCTCCTGACACAGGGGGCTGGAAGTTGCGGATGTGGTCCTTCTCCTCCACCTCACGAAGCTTTTCGACCACGACGTCGTAGTTCCTCAGGTACCGTTCCACCTTGGCCTCGTTCTTGGAGGTGATGTCGGCGCGGCACAAGATCATCAGGTCGTCGATGTCGTCTCCCGCCTCAAACAAAAGCCGCCGAACTGCACTGTCGGTGACCACTTCTTTGGTGAGTGCGATGGGGCGAAGGTGAAGCAAGACGAGTTTCTGGACGTACTTCATCTTGGCGTCCATGGGGAGCTTCATGCGCGCAAAAATCTTGGGCACCATGCGGGCGCCTCGATCCTCGTGCCCATGAAAGGTCCAGCCCGACCTGGCGTCGAACCGTTTGGTGGGGGGCTTGGCGATGTCGTGCATGATGGCGGCCCACCTCAACCACAAGGAGTCGCTGTGCTCGGCCACGTTGTCCAAGACCTCCAAGGTGTGATAGAAGTTGTCCTTGTGGCCCACGCCTTTGCGCCATTCCACGCCTTGCAGCGCCGCCATTTCAGGGAAGAACTTGTGCAGAAGTTTGGTCTTGAAGAGCAACTTGAAGCCACGTGAAGGACGGGGCGACAAGATGATTTTGTTCACTTCCGTGTGGATGCGCTCCGCCGAGATGATGCTCAGTCGTTTGGCGTTGCGACGGATGGAAGCCAAACTCCCTTCCTCGATGCGGAACCCCAATTGGGACGCAAACCGAACGGCGCGGAGCATGCGCAACGGGTCGTCGCTGTACGTCACGTCGGGATCCAGGGGGGTTCGAATCCATTTGCGGTTCAAGTCGTCGACCCCGCCGAACGGGTCCACCAGCTTGCCAAACGAGTCGGCGTTCAGGCTGATGGCCATGGCGTTGATGGTGAAGTCCCGACGGTTTTGGTCGTCTTCCAACGTGCCATCTTCGACGACGGGTTTTCTGCTGCCGCGCGAGTAGCTTTCCTTCCGGGCCCCGACGAATTCCACTTCGTAGTCGCGCGCCTTGAACATGGCCGTGCCGAAGTTTTTGAAGACGTGGACTTGGCGGATGCCCATGGATTTGGCGGTGGCCCGGGCCAGTTCGATGCCGCTGCCTTCGGTCACGATGTCGATGTCCTTGCAGGGGCGATCCAGCAGCAAGTCGCGTACAAATCCGCCAATCACGAACGCACGCTGTCCGCGCTCGTCGGCGAGTTCTCCAACCCGCTTGAAGACGGGGTGGGTTAGGTGTGACGCCAAGTTCATCATGGGTGAAGCAAAGGTACTTCTGTCCGAGGTGTCATTTCCTCAGGAAAGTGAATCGTCCTGCCTCGTCAAACGCCACCATCATGGACGGCACCCCCGCGCCGCCAACTTCGTCCCTTCTGAAAGCGCTGACGTGGTCGACGAGCTTCTTGAGGTCTTCCGGAATGTCACGGAAACCCTTGGGGGTGGGGTGCCCCGTGAAATTGGCGCTGGTGGAGGCAAGTGGCCTGTTCAGCCCTCGAATCACATACGCACTGTAGTCTTCACGAATGCATCGCACCGCAAGGCTCCCGTTGGCGCCAAGCAAGGCTGAGGACACGCCCTGGCCTTGGGGGTAGACCACGGTGGTGGGACGGTCTCCAAGTTCCATCAAATCCCAAGCCGCTTCAGGCACGTCGCCCACCAGTTGTTCCACGTGGCCTTCGTCCGCCACCAGGACGAGCACTGGATGAATGGGGTGGCGCGCTTTGATGGTGTTCATGCGCTGCACAGCTTCGTCGTTGGTGGCGTCACAGGCGAGACCCCACACGGTGTCGGTGGCGTGCAACAACACGCCGCCCTGCTTCAGCACACGGACTGCTTGCCTGGCGTCTTCGTGCCAAGCTTCTTCCCGGCGTTTCCTCTCCATGTTCAGCCCTTGTGTTGGGCGAGCCAAGCTTCGACGGCCTCGGAAATTCGTCCGTGTGGGTCGGTTGCGGCATCGCCTTGGAAGGTCTTCCCAGTCACCTTCTCGTACAACTCCACATAGCGTTGCGTCACCGTGGCCAAAAACGCGTCGTCCATCTCCGGCGGCGCTTGGCCGTCCAGCCCCATGAAGTCGTGGGACATGAGCCACTCGCGAACGAATTCTTTGCTCAGTTGCTTTTGGGGTTCACCTGCCGCTTGCCTGGCTTCGTATCCGTCGGCGTAGAAGTAGCGCGAGCTGTCGGGCGTGTGGATTTCGTCGATGAGCGTGAGCACCCCGTCTCGGAGGCCAAACTCGTACTTCGTGTCCACCAAAATCAGGCCCTGCTCGGCCGCCATGCTGGTGCCTCGCTGGAAGAGGGCACGCGTCACCCGGACCAGCTCTGCCCACAGTTCTTCGGACACAATGCCGCGGGCCAAGATGTCGTCGGGGGAAATGTCCTCGTCGTGTCCTTCCTCCGCTTTGGTGGCTGGTGTGATGATGGGGTCGGGGAAGCGGTCGTGCTCCTTCATGCCCTCAGGCATTGGCGCACCACACAGGGTCCGATGGCCAGCTTTGTACTGCCTCCACGCATGCCCAGTCAGGTATCCGCGGATGACCATCTCCAGTCGAATGGGCTCGCATTTGTGGCCAATGGTGACGTTGGGGTCGGGTGTGGCCAGGTTCCAGGTGGGAACAATGTCGCCCACGGCGTTCAAGAAGTGGCTGGCCACGCCATTCAAGACTTGGCCTTTGAACGGGATGCCTCGTGGCATGACCACGTCGAACGCGCTGATCCGGTCGGAAACCACCGCCACCATCAGGTCGTCTCCGATGGTGTACATGTCGCGGACTTTGCCGTGGTAGGCCGCGGTCTGGCCTGTGAAAGAGAAATCGGTGTTGCGGATGGCAGTCATGGGAGCAGGGTCAGTCTTCAATGAATGGGTGGGAGGAGGCATGCCGCTGCGCCTCGCGCAATTCACGGGCGACACGTTTGGCTTCCTTCTTGGCGTCAGCTTCTTCGGCGCGCTTGGCGTCGTCGGCTTCGAACCGGTCGATGATGGCGCCCACCAGGCGGTGACGGATCACGTCCATGCCGGTGAGCTTGATGGTGGCGATGCCTTCCACGTCCTTCAGGAGACGGAGGGCGTCCAACAAACCAGAGCGTTGGTTCCGTGGCAAGTCCACTTGAGAACCGTCGCCTGTGACCACAAATTTGGCCTCCTTGCCCATGCGCGTCAGGAACATGCGCATTTGGGCAGAGGTGGCGTTTTGGGCTTCGTCCAAAATCACAAACGCCTTGTCGAGTGTCCGTCCCCGCATGAACGCGAGCGGGGCCACTTCAATCACGCCCTTTTCGAGGTGGTCGGCAACTTTCTCGTAGGGAAGCATGTCCGTCAAGGCGTCGTACAGCGGTTGGAGGTACGGGTCCAGTTTTTCCTTCAAGTCGCCCGGCAAGAAGCCAAGGTTTTCGCCGGCCTCCACAGCAGGACGGGTGAGGATGATTTTCTTCACACGGCGGTCTTTCAAGGCGGCCACGGCCATGGCCACCGCGGTGTAGGTCTTTCCGGTGCCAGCGGGGCCCACGGCGAACACCATGTCGTGTTCGCGGACGGCGTCCACCATGCGCTTTTGGTTGGGGGTGCGCGCCGTGACTTTGAGCCCTCCAGGGCCGTACACGATCACGTCGTCTTTGGACGCTTGGTGGAAGAAGTCGGATTCGTCGGATTTGGCCATGCGCGCCAAGTCGTCGACGCCGATGGCGTTGTACCGGTCGACATGCCAAAACACCATGCGCATAACCTCCTCAAATCGTCCGAGGTCCTCCCGGTCACCCATGGCTTTCAACGACGTTCCTCTAGCCACAATTTTCAACTTCGGAAAATGGGCCTGCATGGCCCGCAAGTTCTCGTTGTTGGGCCCCAAGAAGGCCATGGCGTCCAGGCCGTCGAGGGAAAGATTGGATTCATGCATGTGGAGGACAAAATTAGCTTTCTCACCTTTGCCAACGTGACTCCAATCACCCTCATCAGCGATTTTGGTCCAGACAGCCTTTATGTGAGCATGCTCAAGGGCAGCATCCTTCGCAGAATGCCGGATGCGAGGGTGGTGGATTTGACCCACAGCATTCGCCAATTCGACGCCGTTCACGCCGCGTTTGTGCTGCGTGTCTCGATGGACAGTTTCCCTCCAGGCACCGTCCACATCGTGGCTGTGCAATCCTTGGAGACCCCAGACCATCCCCACCGCATTGTCAAGATGAAGGGGCAGTACTTCATTGGGGCGGACAGCGGGGTGTTCAAATCCATGGGGCTGCGTGAGCCGGAGGCGGTGTACGACTTGTCCAACGTCCAAACCGACGCGGACGAGCCCACGTTTCCCGAGCGTGCGTTGTTCGTGCCGGCGGCCACTCACTTGGCCAAGGGGGGCATTCCTGAGATGTTGGGGCGGCCTGCGGCCCTGTCCAAGCAAGTGGAGAGCCTCAGGCCCGTCGTGGAGGGCAACGCCATCGTCGGCCATGTGAGGCATGTCGACGGCAGGGGCAATTGCATCACGGACATCGACGAGGCGCTGTTGCACGAAGTGGGCAAAGGCCGCTCGTTCTACATCAGCATGCGCCGGGCGCGAAGCGACATCCGGACCGTTGGCAAGTCCTACTTGGATGGCACCCCCGGTGAACCTGTGGCGGTCTTCAACGCCATGGGGCTCCTCGAGATTGCCATTTGCATGGGAGGCAACAACTCAGGGTACGGCGGGGCTTCTGCTTTGCTGGGACTGAAGTACCAAGATCCGGTGCGAATTGAGTTCCAATCCACGATGCTTTGATCGTTCGTGTGGTCAGGCTGACATTCAGCCCAGAGACGGTGGACGCCTTTGACGAGCTGTACACCCTGTTCGAGCAGCACATTCAAGCCCGTCCTGGATGTCGCATGGTGCGGGCCATGAAGGTCCCAGGTCATTCTTGTCAACGTGCCACATTGAGCTTTTGGGAGACCCAAGAAGACCTGGACGCCTACCGACAATCGACCTTGTTCGGGGAAGTCTGGCCAGCCACCAAAGCGCTTTTCGCAGCGCCTCCAGAAGCCCAGTCTTACGAGCTCACTGGGGATGTTTCCGGTGCTATCTTTGAGGCTTAGATTCCAATGAGGGCACTCGTCTTGAAAGAAATTCGGAGCTTCTTCAGCTCCTTGATGGGGTACACCGTTGTGGCGGTGTTCCTGTCGTTCACCGGCCTGTTTTTGTGGATCTTCCCTGGAGCTTGGAACGTCCTGGACAGCGGAATGGCCTCGATGGCGAGCTTTTTTGCGCTGGCCCCGTGGATCTTGATGTTCCTGGTGCCTGCCGTGACGATGAGGTCGTTTGCGGAGGAGCAGAGGCAGGGCACGCTTGAATTGTTGTTGACACGTCCCTTGTCCGAGGGACAAGTGGTCCTGGCCAAATTCTTGGGCACGTGGGCCGTCTCCGTGGTGGCCTTGCTGCCGACGCTGTCGTATGTGGCGGTCCTCGGGATGCTTGGCAAGCCGGCATGGAATGTCGACCTCGGCGCCGTGTGGGGCAGTTACCTTGGCTTGGTGGTGTTTTCTGGGGCGTTGACCGGCCTGGGCTTGGTGGCTTCTTCACTGACGACCCAACCGCTTGTGTCGTTCCTCCTGTCGGTTGTGGCTTCCGTGGTGTGTTTTGTGGGTCCGGGTGCGATGGCAGACTTTTCTGTCCTGGGTTCTTGGGAGCACTCAGTCGTGCAGCTGGGCATGCAGGCCCATTTTGACGCCATGAGCCAAGGACGTTTGGACTCGAGGGACGTGCTGTATTTCATCTCTTGGATGGTCCTGTCCGTGCTGGTGGCCCGGTTTGTCCTGGCCATGCGGCGTGGCCGGTTGGTGCGCGAGGGCACGTCGTTGTTGCTGTCCACGGCCATCCTGTGCGTCGTGATGGTGCTGGGTCAGATGGTGCACGGTGCCTTGGATTTGACCGCAGAGAAGCGTCATACCCTGGCCGACGGGACACGTCAATTGTTGCAGGACCTTCAAGACGATGTGCTGGTCACGTGTTACTTGACCGGCGAGTTGCCGCAGGAATGGCGTCGCTTGGAGCAGGAGATGGAATCGTTGCTGCAACGGATGTCCCGTGCGAGCGACGGGAAGTTGACGTACCAGTTCGCGGACATTTATGCGGTCGACGATCCCCAGACGGTGGGCCAAAACGAGCAGGCCCTGTACGAGCGGGGCCTCCAGTTCACACGCATCGCGTTTGAAGAGAACGGCATGCAGTCGTTCAAAACGGTGTGGCCTGGCGCCATGGTGGCGTACCGGGGGGAAGAGTCGCCGATTCAGTTTTTTGGAAGTGAAGTGCCCCAGGCTGATGAGGCCATGATTCAAGGGTCCATCAACACCATGGAATACCAGTTGGCGGCCGGCATTCGCAAGAGCACGTCGTTTGAGCCCAAAAGCATCGCCATCCTCGAAGGCCATGGTGAACTGGAAGATCTGGCCATCGCGGACTTGATGTCCACCCTTGAAAAAGACCACCTTGTCGCACGGGTGGAGTTGGACGGAAGGCTGAATGTGTTGTCCGAGAAGTTGGAAGGGATGAAGTACCGCAGCAACCGCTACGATTTGCTGCTGGTGGCCAAGCCGGATTCCATGTTTTCCAACAAGGACAAGGTCATCCTTGACCAGTTCCTGATGAACGGTGGTCGAATCTTGTGGATGGTGGACCCTGTGTTGACGGATTTGGACAGCCTGCGGGCGGCCAGCGAAACGTACGGGGTGGAGAGCAGCATCGGGTTGTACGCGCAGTTGTTTGATTATGGCGTGCGTCTCAACCGCAACCTGATCGTCGACCCACAATGCGCGCCCATCATGTTGGACGCTGGGCCCAATGGCAACCAACGACAAATGCGTCTGTTCAACTGGTATTTTGCCCCCTTGGCGATGCCGTTTGGATCGGGGCATCCCATCACCAACAACTTGGACCCCATCCACTTCGATTTTGTGTCTTCGTTGGACTTGGTGGACACCCAGCCTGAGGTGTCGTCCACGGTGCTCCTGGCTTCGAGCGCCAAGGCCAAAGCCTACCGCACCCCGGTCAGGGTGTCCTTCAGCATTGTCGACCTTGACCCCATGTATTTTGCCGAAGGGAACACAGCGAACGCGCCTTTTGCGGCGTTGCTTGAAGGCACCTTCCGGTCTCACTTCGCCCAAACCTTGCCCGATGCCTTGAGGAATTCGGACGACTTCGCCTTCAGGGAGCGCAGCGCGCCCACGGCCATGGTGGTCGTGGCGGACGGCGATGTGGCCCGCAACAAATTCAGGTCTGACGGTCGCATTTTGCCGTTGGGCTACGACCGCAACGCTGGGCGTGTGGTCTACGACAACAAAGAATTTTTGCTCAACACCGTGAACTATTTGCTGGAAGAGGACGCACTCATCAGTGTGCGCTCAAGGACCATCGAACTGCGGTCGTTGGACAGCGCTGAGGTCCAGTCCCGCCGTCAAGCTTGGCAGTTTGTGGCCGTGGGCATGCCTTTGTTGCTTGTGCTCCTGAGCGGTGGCGTTCTGTTGGCCATGCGCAGACGCACATACGCCGTCTCATTGAATTGAACAACATGCACTCGAACCTTCGCATTCTTTACGTCTTGATCCTGATCACTGCGGTGACAGGAGGGGTGTGGCTGTACACCCAACCTGAAGGACAATTGGCGTCCATCGCAGGCACCGACTTTGCCGTCGCGGACACCTCCAAGGTTGACAAGATTTTCATCGCGGACATGGACGGGAAGTCCGTCACCTTGACCCGGCCAGCACAAGGGAGTTTGTGGGATTTGAACGGACGCTTCAAAGCACGAGAAGACGCGGTCACCCTGCTTTTGAAAACCTTCAAGCGCGCGGCGATTCAAGGACCGGTGGCGGAGGCGGCGGAACCGAACGTGGTGCGTTTGATTTCTGCACGGGGAAAGAAAGTGGAAGTGTACCAAGGAGGCGACACACCCGTGAAAACGTGGTACGTGGGCACCGCCACCCCGAGCCACACGGGCACCTACATGGTGCTTGAGACCCCGGAAGGCCGCGGCGCCAAACCGTACGTGGTGCACATGGAAGGCTTCACCGGCTACCTCAGCACAAGGTTCTTCACCTCAGAACGAGATTGGCGCTTCACGGGGCTATTCAACCACCCCAAGCGCAGCTTGGCGAGGGTGGAAGTGCGTCACTTGAGTGCGGACGGGCAGTCCTACATGTTGGCCTCGGCGAAAGACGGTGCGTTGTCACTCCAAGATTTGGAAGGCAATCCCCAAGCCTATCGGGACACTTTGGGGTTGAGGGAGCATTTCCTTCGTTTCAAAAAGGTGCACTTGGAAACGTATGAGTCACGGCTTGACAAGGCCGTGGAAGACAGCCTGCGTTCGGCTTCAGGCGCGTTAGAGTTGGCCACCTGGAACAAGCAGGGCGAGCGTTCGTCCGTTACTGTTCACTGGAAGCCCGGGACCGATGCGGTCACAGGCGAGGCGACCCACGACCTCGAGCAATTGTACGGCGTGACTTCAGAAGGAGAAGTGGTGTTGCTTCAACGGTTCGTGTTCGACCCGTTGATCCGTGGGCTCTCTGAGCTTACTGTGCCTCAGATTGCACCAGTTGCGTCAGCTGGCTTGCCCATGCCGACCAACTGAACCTCTGTTTCACCGCCTTGAACGCCATGGCTTGGTCGGCGGGTTGCGAGAGCCACGGGACAGCCAACGCTTCGGCCAACGCCTCGGGCTGACCAGGAGGAACCAATCGGCCCGTCAAATTGGGCACGATGCTCGTCCCCAAGTCGCCAACGTCAGACGCCACCACCCGCTTTTCATGGTGGAGCGCCAACGCTGTGACCCCACTTTGTGAGGCATCCAAGTAGGGCAGCACCACGTCGTCGCAGGCTTGCATGAACACGGGCACGAGGTTGTCAGGGATGAATTCGAGGTGAAGTTGGACGCGTTCTTGAAGTTGGTGTTGGTCGATGAGGGTTTGGTACGAAGACCAATTCTCGTAACATTCTCCGGCAACAAGAAGCTTGTGGTGTGAGGGCAAGCGCCCAAGCGCCTCAAGCAACACGCCCAGCCCTTTGTAGGGGCGAATGAGTCCAAAAAAAAGGTGCGCCACATCGCCTTCCGAAATCCCCAATTGCCTGCGCGCTTCCTTGTGCGTGGGGCCCTTGGGGAAGTGCTCGTACAATGGGTGAAACAAGGTCGTGGGTTTCCATGGCCGAAGCTTGGCACTCACAGAACCGCTCAACGTGACCACGCGGTCGCAGGCCTGGAGAAACCTTTTGGTCAAGGCGGATTCCCACGCTTTGCCGTCGTGCGAATTCGCATTGTGCATGACGGCGACGACTTGTCGGACACCCTGACGTTTGGCTTGGATGGCCACGGACGTGAGCGCAGGGGCCAACGCCGCGTGCCAAAAAGGAAGCAGCAACAGGTCCACGTGGTGGTGCTCTCCAAACTCCCGTCCAACCCGCTTCCAAGAAGAGGGAGAGATGCTGTCGAGGGAAGCAGGCATGCTCGCGTTCGTGATGGTTTTGCCAGGCTCGAATTGCGTTTTGCCGGGAAACAAAAGCGCCGGGTATTGTCTGGACCAGGTTGCGCAATGCACGTCATGACCTTCCTTTTCCAACGCCCGGGCCATGGCGTCGTTGAACTGCGCGATGCCCCCACGGTAGGGAGGGAAGGTGGAAGCGATGCCGATGCGCATGGGTGCAATTTGGGGCAAGAAGGCGTCAGCGGCAACTTATCTTCGAAGCATGAACGCGTTTTTGGTTGACGGCGTGCGGACGCCCATTGGAAACTTTGGTGGCACTTTGGCCCCTGTGCGGACGGACGATTTGGCTGCCCACGTGTTGGCCGAATTGATGCGCCGGAATCCCTCATTTGACCCTTCGTCGATCGGAGACGTGCTTATGGGGTGCGCCAACCAGGCGGGTGAGGACAACCGCAACGTGGCGCGCATGGCGTCGCTGTTGGCGGGGATCCCACAAGAGGTGCCGGGTGAAACGGTGAATCGGTTGTGCGCCTCCGGTTTGGCCGCGGCGACCCACGCCGCCCGAATGTTGCACGTGGGCGATGCATCTGTGGTGGTGGCTGGTGGGGTGGAGCACATGACGCGGGGTCCTTGGGTCATGAGCAAGACGAGCAAAGCCTTCGGTCGAGACATGACCTTGCACGACACGAGCTTCGGCTGGCGTTTCATCAATCCCAAGCTTCAAGAAGTTTACGGGACGGAGGGGATGGGCCAAACTGCAGAAAACCTCGTGGAGTTGCACGGCATTTCTCGCGAGGACCAAGACGCGTTTGCCCACGCCAGTCAGATGAAAGCTGCAGCGGCCCAAATCGAAGGCCGACTTGCAGAAGAAATTGTGTCGGTGTCCATTCCAAGGAGAAAACAAGACCCGCTGCTGTTTTCAAAGGACGAATTCATCAAGCCAGGCACGACGTTGGAAGTGTTGTCCAAGCTTCGTCCGGCGTTCAGAAAGGAGGGAGGCTCGGTCACTGCGGGGAACGCAAGTGGCCTGAACGACGGCGCTGCAGCCTTGCTGCTGGCCAACGAGGAAGGACTCCAGGCTCATGGGCTGGAACCGTTGGCCCAAATCGTCTCCTCTGCTGTGGTGGGGGTCCCCCCGCGCATCATGGGCATTGGGCCGGTTGAGGCGTCCAACCGCGCACTTGCCAAGGCGGGGTTGGGTTGGGATGACTTGGACGTCATCGAGTTGAACGAAGCATTTGCAGCCCAAAGTTTGGCCTGCATCCGAAGCTGGGGATTGAAGGACGACGACGCCCGCATCAACCCGAATGGCGGGGCCATCGCCCTTGGACACCCCCTCGGCATGACTGGCGCGCGCATTTTCTTGGCTGCGGCGCGGCAATTGAAACGGACCGGAGGCAAACATGCCCTTGTCACCCTGTGCATTGGCGTGGGTCAAGGCTACGCCGTGGTGATTCGCAACGCATCGGCATCATGATTTACTCCTTTCGAGGCATGGTGCCGGTGGTGCACCCGAGCGCGTTTGTGCATCCTCAGGCCACCCTCATCGGACACGTCACGGTGGGGGAAGACTGTTATGTGGGTCCCCATGCGGTGTTGCGAGGCGATTGGGGTAAAATCGTGTTGAATCGAGGGGTCAATGTACAGGAAGGGTGTGTGCTTCACATGTTCCCAGGCACAACGGTCCTGTTGGAGGAGAGCGCCCACATTGGGCACGGTGCCATGATTCATGGTGCACACATTGGGAAGAATTGCTTGGTTGGCATGAATGCCGTGGTGATGGACGATGTTGTGTTGGGGGAGGGGTGCGTGGTGGGGGCGCTTGCCATGGTCAAAGCCTCCACGTCATGGCCGGACAGGTCGTTGATTGTGGGCAATCCCGCCACCCGGAAAGGCGACGTCAGCGACCGAATGTTGCAGCACAAGTCGGAAGGGACAGCCTTGTACCAAGCTTTGCCAGCGGATGCCCATGCGCGCATGAAAGAAGTGGATCCGTTGTCCGCGGCGCCAGCTCACCGCGTGGAAGATTTTCCCGTGCTTGACGCGTGGCACAAGCGCAAAAGCCAGGCCTGAGCCATGGGACGCAACGGACGTCGACTCCAGTCGTTCCAGCAATTTGACGTGGCCGACGACCAGTGCGGCATGAAAGTGGGCACAGACGCCCTCGTGTTGGGGTGTTGGGCCGGGGAGAACCTCCAGGGGGTGACGCGTATTCTTGACATCGGGACGGGATCAGGCATTTTGGCCTTGATGCTCGCCCAGCGCCACGAGCGCGCTGTGGTGGAGGCGGTGGAGCTTGAGCCCGACGCCGCCCGGCAAGCAGCTGAGAATGCGGCGTCCAGCCCGTTCAGCGCTCGGATTTCAGTGCACGAGCTGGCCGTGCAGGCTTGGGAGGGAGCTGACGTGGATTTGGTGGTGTGCAACCCCCCTTTTTTTCACAACCATCCCAAAAGCCCAGAACGCAAAAGGAACTTGGCCCGGCACGACGACACGCTTCCACTGCGGACACTCCTTGCTCAGGCCCGACGTGTGACCCACGATGCTGGGGTTTTTCAGTTTGTGTTTCCCACGGACAGGGCAGAGGAAGTTCGGGACACAGCAAGCAAGGAGGGGTGGTTGCTTTCTCAGCGCATCTCACTCGCCTGGAGTGCTTCGCACGAGCCCATACGGGACCTCTGGACGTGGGTCAAGCGTGCAGGCCATGAGCATTCACCCATGGAAGATGTGCTGTTGACGCAGAACCTGGACGATGGCAGCTGGGCCCCATGGCTGAAACACAGGTTGTCTGCGTTTTTGAAAGAAAACTGACAGGAGGAAGGACTCAGCAGCCGAGCACTTGGCGCAACTTGTCCACCTGAGCTTGCCACAGGTCTTTGGCGTCCTCCACCTCGTCTTCATCCTCGGCAAAATCGGTGATGACCAACGCGTTTTCACCTGTCAGCTCGTCCACACGAATGCGCAATTCGAAGAAGGTGTCGAGGCCATCTTCTTCTGCTTCGAGCCAGCGGAATTTGACAAATTCGTCTTTCTTCTTCGAGACAAGACGGGCAGATTCTTCACTTCCGTCCCAAAAGAAGATGTGAACGTCTTTTTTGATGTTGACGTCGTCGCAAAACCACTCGGCCAAACCCGAAGGTGTGCTGATGCAGTTGAACAGCACGCCTTTGGAGCTGTTCAAGGGAATTTCAAGTTGGAATTTCACGATGTCTGTGGTGATGCTCATGGTGGTCGGTTGTTCGGGTTTGTTGTCAATTCATTCCTGACGACGCTTCCTCAACAACTGCCGGTGGTACGGGTTCACAAGTTAAGGCATGAAAAGCTCATTTCAAGTCTTGAATGCTTTGTGACTTGCCAAAACTTGCTATCTTCGCGCCCCGATTTGGCGGGGTAGCTCAGCTGGTTAGAGCGCAGGATTCATAATCCTGAGGTCGGGGGTTCGAGCCCCCCCCCCGCTACGAAAAAAAGTCTGCACACGCAGGCTTTTTTTGTGCCTGATAAGGTGGCAAGCATGTCGATTCGAAAACCGCCCTTGAACTTGTCGACAACCGCAGGGTTGCAAAGAAAAACTGGATGGTTCGCCAGGCGGAATTATGAAATACGTACTTTGCACCATTCTGATTAGCTTAGCGCATCAAACACACTTTATCATGGCATTCAGCTTTCAAACCAAAAGGTTGATTCTCATCGGGCTTGCACTCGGGGTCAGTTCGCTCCACGCCCAAACGAATTGCGACGACCCGCTCGCCTCGAATTTTAGCAATGCAGGCGCATGTACATATTGCGCCAGCACGAACGAGCTGAACAGCTCTCCTGAGGAGGAATTCACGATTGGAACTGGTTTGTCGAACGACCACATGAACGTTGGCATCGACGCTTGCAACGGCATCACCGCGTCGTTGGGTGTGTTGGAGCGCTATGTGGGCAACGTGGAGCCAGAAGCTGGCAACTTGACGAACTACCAAGTGAACAACGGATTTGCCGACGTGCCTGAAGGCGTTGAGGCTGGTGCCCGTTGGAACTACTTGTTGAGCGTGAACTTGGGCGAGTACGTTTTCGAGGATGTGGATGTGAAGTTTGGTTTGGACTTCGATCCAACCGACGACTTCGATGGCTCCGACCTTGAAGGTTCGTACACCATTTTCGGTTCGTTCTCTGAGGCGCTCCCTCTTGTGGAGACGCAGACAGGCATTGATTACGCACAGGAGGGCATCTTCCAGGACAGCCAGAACTTTGACTTCGGCTTCTGGTCTGAGCTTGCCCAGGGCGCGGATGTGGACTTTGATCCGAACGCGTTGGGTGTGTACAACCTTGGTGTGTACGTGTACTCGTTGGAAGGCGCCTTGTTGGCCTCCTCTGAGATCAGTGTGGAGACCGTGGACAGCTGCAACGACCCCTTGGCCTCGAACTACAACATGGGCGACGGCGCGTGCACATACTGCGCCAGCACGAACGAGCT
>CALKFF010000030.1 GCA_938084585.1 uncultured Flavobacteriales bacterium | reverse complement strand
TCGACTTGCCTCCCGGCAGCGACCCGCCCCGGTGGTGCCCCGACAACAGCGACGAGGAATACGGGGAGATGGTGACGCTCGAGTACGCGCTGGCCAATTCCATGAACACGGTGACGGCCAAGCTCATCAAGGATTACGGGACCAAGCGCGTGATCGATTTGGCCCACGCCTTGGGCATCGAGAGCGACATCCCCAACGTGCCGTCGATCGCCTTGGGGGTGGCGCAGTTGACCCTTCGCGAATTGGTGAGCGCCAACGCGTCCATCGTGAACCACGGCGTGTACGTGGAGCCCACGTTCATCGCCCGGATTGAAGACCGGTTTGGCAACCCGGTGTACGAGCCCCAGCAAGAAATCCGGCAAGGCTTGGACGACCGCACCGCCCACCGCGTGGTGCAGATGATGAAAGGCGTGGTGGACGGCGCGTGGAACGAGGAATCCCAAAAGCGCATGGGCACAGGCATCCGCTTGCGGTACGACAGCGACGCCCGCGACTACGACGGAATCCGCGTGCCCATGGCCGGCAAGACCGGCACGACCCAAAACAACACGGACGGGTGGTTCATGGGGCTGACCCCAGACCTCGTCACCGGCGTGTGGGTGGGCGCCCAAGACCCGACGGTCCGCTTCTCCACCACCCGCCTCGGCCAAGGGGCCAACACGGCCCTGCCCATCTACGGCTTTTTCATGAAAGACGTCTACGCCGATTCGACGCTGGCGGTGAGCCAGGAGGACTTCCTCCGTCCTGAGAGCATCGGCGGCGACACCCTCACCTGCCGGGAAGTCGCGGAACTGCGTGGACCTACCTTTGACCCGTTGGACGACGACGACTTGTTCAACTGATCAACACCTGAATCAACGCTATTCAGCATGGCTATTTCAAAAGTGGTTTCCGGTCCCGGGGCCGCCCTGGAAGGGGTCGCGGACGACATGACCTTGATGCTCGGCGGGTTTGGCCTGTGTGGCATCCCGGAACAATGCATCGCAGAACTGGTGACGCGCGGCGTGCGCGGCCTGACGTGCATCTCCAACAACGCGGGCGTCGACGATTTTGGGCTGGGGCTGTTGCTCCAGCAGCGTCAAATCCGCAAGATGATCTCTTCGTACGTCGGCGAGAACGACGAGTTTGAACGCCAAATGCTGAGCGGCGAACTCGAAGTCGACTTGATCCCCCAAGGTTCGCTCGCCGAGCGCTGCCGCGCAGGAGGGGCAGGCATCCCCGCCTTTTTCACCCCCGCCGGCTATGGCACCGAGGTGGCGGAAGGCAAGGAGGTGCGTGAGTTCAACGGCAAGCCCCACATCCTGGAATCGGCCCTGACCGCCGACTTCGCGTTTGTGAAAGCTTGGAAAGGCGACACCGCGGGCAACCTGGTGTACAAGGCCACGGCCCGCAACTTCAACCCCATGATGGCCATGGCCGGCCGCATCACCGTGGCCGAGGTGGAAGAGCTGGTCCCAGAAGGCGAACTCGACCCCAACACGATTCATACGCCGGGCATCTTCGTCCAGCGCATCTTCCAAGGCGAAGGCTACGAGAAGCGCATCGAGCAACGCACCGTTCGCCCACAAACCCCTTCAAACTGAACGCCATGTTGGACAAAAACGGCATCGCCAAGCGCATTGCGCAAGAGGTTCAGGACGGGTGGTACGTGAACCTGGGCATCGGCATCCCGACCCTGGTGGCCAACCACATCCCGGCCGGCATGGAGGTGGAATTTCAAAGTGAAAACGGCATCCTCGGCATGGGGCCCTTCCCGGAGGAAGGCCACGAAGACGCCGACCTGATCAACGCGGGCAAGCAGACCATCACGGCCATGCCCGGGGCGGTCTTCTTCGACAGCGCCACGTCGTTCGCCATGATTCGTGGCCGCCACGTGCAACTGACGGTGCTGGGCGCGATGGAAGTCGCCGCCAACGGGGACATCGCCAATTGGAAGATCCCGGGCAAAATGGTGAAAGGCATGGGCGGCGCGATGGACCTCGTGGCCTCTGCCGAGAACATCATCGTGGCCATGCAGCACACGAACCGCGCGGGCGCATCCAAGTTGTTGGACGCGTGCTCCCTCCCGTTGACCGGGGTGGGGTGCGTCAAGCGGGTCGTCACCAACCTCGCGGTGCTGGACATCCGCGACGGGGCGTTTCACCTGGTGGAGCGCGCGCCTGGCGTCAGCGTGGACGACATCGTCGCCGCCACGGCCGGTCCGCTCGTGGTGCCGGACGACGTCCCAGAAATGGTGCTGGACTGATCAGCCTTGCATGACCACGGAGATGTGGTCGCAGTCGCCGCCGATGGGCGGTTGGAATTTGGTCACCTTGACCTCGACGCGCTGGGCCAACGGAAGTTCCGCGCGCAGTCCCTTCACGATGCGGTCGCATACTTGTTCGACGAGCTTGCTGCGCACGCCCATCTCGCGTTTCACGATGCGGTACACGTCCACGTAGTCGACCGTCTTGTCGAGGTCGTCCGTGGCGGCACTCGGGCCCAAGTCGGCCCAAATCGTCACGTCAATGCGGTACTCCTGGCCGATGACGGCCTCTTCTTCCATGCAGCCGTGGTGCGCCCACACCCGCATGCCGTTCACTTCAATCCTGTTCTCAGTCATGGTTGCGCATTTTTTCCACGGCGGCCATGCCGTCACGCAAGCGTTGGAGGGTGGCTTCTTGGCCGAGGAACGCCGCAAAGTCAAACATCGACGGCCCCCCGCCTTCGCCCGTCAGCGCAATCCGGAACGGCAACAGCACTTGGCCGAAGCCGAGCTCCTTCGCCTCCAAAAACGCCTTGAACCGCGTCTCGACGGCTTCGCTGCTGAATTCCTCCAGTGCTGCAAGCTCGGAGGCCAAGTCCTCGAGGTATCCTGAGGTTTGGTCTTTCCACTTCTTCTTGACCAGCTTGGCGTTGAAGTCCGTGGGCGCGGCGTGGAGCCAGGCCGTGTCGACGATGTCGTGCAAGAAGGTCACGCGCTCCAGCATCATGTCCAGCACCTGCGTGCAGGCGTCCTCGTCC
>CALKFF010000029.1 GCA_938084585.1 uncultured Flavobacteriales bacterium | reverse complement strand
GGACGTGCACTCGTGCAGACCTTTTTTCGATGTGAAAGCCACGGGTGGTGGTCCGTTTTTGGACGGAGCAACCGGCCAACAGCGACGCCAGCACAGTGCTCACTGCCACGATCCACAAGGCGCTGAACATACGAGGGCGGGGGCGCTTCATCCGCTCAAGGTAGGAGAAATGCGTGAAGGGGAGCCGCCATCGCCCTGCGGCTCGCCCGCACTATGTTTGTCCCCTCACCTTGACGACATGACATTGCATTCTCACTTGAACCTTGGCGCGGCATGCGCCATCCTCGTCTTCGCCGCCGCTTGGACGGGCTGCGCGACACCTGAATCAATGGCCGCCGCCGCGGCGCCAAAGGCGCCACAGCCCGATGCCGTGGAAGAGCTCTTCGCATTGATGCAAGGTTCGTTCGATTCGAAGGCCCAGGCCGAGCGGGATTCGGCGTTCTACGCCATTTCGCTGCACATGCATCAGGTTTGGCCTGAGCGCGGACATTTCCTCTACGTGGAGCAGGCGTTGGCGTCGATGCAAGAGAAGCCGTACCGCCAGAGGATTTACCAGCTCAAGGCCGAGGGCGACGAGGTGGCGAGCTACGTCTACAAGCTCCCCGCGGACTCCTTGTGGATCGGGAAGTGGCGTGAGCCGGCGTCTTTCAAGACGTTGATCCTGAATGAATTGGATTTGCTCGAAGGGTGCGAAGTGCGGCTGACGCGCTTGGATGCGGACCACTTCAAGGGTGCCACCGGAGACCAAACCTGCCCCAGCTCTCTGTACGGCGCGAGCTACGCACAATCGGAGGTCGAGGTGACCAAGGGCCGTGTCGTGTCGTGGGACCGTGGGTTCGACGCCGAGGGCAACCACATTTGGGGCGCCGAGAAGGGCGGTTACGAGTTTGTGAAGTCCAACTGACTTCAGCTCAGTTTACCTCTGGACTCAGTCGCAGGCGTTCCCGAACTGCGCGATGAACATCAGCAGGTCGTTCACGTCGATGGCGCCGTTGCCGTCCAAATCGGCTTGACATCCTTCTGCGTCGGTGCCGCCGGTCGACGTGCTCGGCGCGTCTTGGTTGAGCGTGGCGCCGGCCACGTGCTTGATCATGCCTTGGGCCTGGTACTGCAAGTTGAGCAGCACGTCAAGGCTGCCTTCCGTCGTGAATTGTCCCAGCAAGATGCGCCCGTTGTCGCCCACCAACCCCGCGTCGGAGGCGTCAGGCAAGATGAACCATGCGCCGCCCACCGCGTCGTCAAACACGAGGTCGTCTCCGGACGCAAACGCGCCCAAGCCATCCCCCACGGCGTACATGAGGCCCTCGGTGCCGACAGCCAACCAGCTGTCGTCCGCCGTCGCACCCGCAGACAAATTGCTGTAGAGGTCGGCGCCTGCAGGGTCTTGGTGGAAAGAAGCGTCGGTGGAAATTTGGAGCGTGGTGTCCGCAATGCCAAACAACGCCGTCAAACGCACCGCCTGGCCTGCCTCGAACGTGGCGAAGAGTTGGTACGTCGTGCCGTGGTCGCCTTCGCCCACCACGTCGAGCTCAAGCCCCGCAAATTCCGTGGCGTCTTCCGGGAAGATGCACGACCCGTCTTCAAGCTGAGCTTCGGGGTCGTAGTTCAGGGCCGAGGGGTGTGTGCACCCAGACGTCATGTGCATGCATGACCCGTCGTCGACGCTTGCGAAGGGGTTGAAGTTCAGCGCCCCTGGGTCGGTGCACCCGGCCATGACGGGGTCGACGTCGGGGTAGATGCACGAGTCTTCTTCAGCCGTGCCTGCGCCCCATCCGTTGACGCCGTAGAAGAAGATGAGCAGGGGGTTGAAGTTGATGGCTGCGGGGTCGTTGCACCCCATTCCGAGGTCCAAGCAGCTTCCGTCGTCTTCCGTCGCAGAGGGGTTGAAATTGAGGGCGAGCGGGTTTGTGCAACCTGAAATCACGAATTCCTCGCAACTTCCGTCGTCAGTGTTGGCCCATGGGTCGAAGTTGGGGGCCAAAGGGTTGGTGCAGCCCAGGATGGGCTCGGGGTACACGCAGACGCTGCTGTCGCCGCCCCCGAAGAAAATGGCGAAGGGGTCGAAGTTCTCGGCCGCAGGGTCCGGACAGCCCACGCCCTGACACGTCCCGTCGTCGACCGTGGCGGCAGGGTTGTAGTTGAACGCCTGGGGGTCGGCGCACCCCGCCAATTCGTATGCCTCGCACGACCCGTCGTCCGTGTTGGCAAGCGGGTTGTAGTTGGGGGCGTAAGGGTCAGTGCATCCTGGCACCGGCTCCGCGTACTCGCACAAGCTGAAGTCGCCCAACCCAAAGATTTGGGCCAACGGGTCGAAGTTGCTGGCCGCCGGGTCGGGACACCCCACCCCCAAACACGTGCCGTCGTCCACCGTCGCGCCCGGGTTGTAGTTCAAGGCATCCGGGTTGGTGCATCCGGGGATGTCCGTTTGGGCGAAAGAACACAAGGCGACGGCCATCAAGACCAGGGTGAGCAGGGAACGGCGCATGAGGTTTGGTTTGCGATTGAAACACAAAAATGGCGGAAAATGTTGCTTGTCAGAACAGTGAACGCCTGCGTACCTTGCAGACTGAATCTGACCCTCATGACGATTTTGAAAGCAATGCGCCCCCTGGGCTTGGCGATGGTGGCCTTGATGGCCTTGACAACCCTGGACTTGCAAGCGCAGTCCTACCGCGGCAAGCGCGCGGGACGGGCCAACGCGATGGGCCGCGTGAACGATTGCAACCTGGCTGGAACGGTGTTCATGGAAGTGAACCGCGCGTTTGGCATGGTGGATGGTGGACGTTGCGTGCTGAACGGATCCCGCTTTGAACTCAGCGAGCCTTCAGGGGCCATGGGTCCATACGTGCCCCTCGAAGGGTTGGACCTGCGTCACTCTTCGTGGGTGGCGGTGGACTTCTTGACTCCCCCCGTGCTTCGTTACACCGACGCCTCGCAAGCCAACTTCTCCGCCATCAACATGGACGGGGATGCGGTGGAAATGGTGGACGCCACCGGCTTCATCGCCACCAAGGCGAAGTTCCACGGCGCCCAAATGGCCTCATGGTTCGTGCAAGGCGCGTTCTTCGACGAAGCCGACTTCAGCTCGGCCTCTTTGGTGGAGTGGACCACCGACGCCTTGGCCTACGATGGCCTGTACGAGACGGCACCTGAAAGCGAGCGCGCCATGTCCGCCAAGGACGCCCGCTTCGAAAACTGCTTGTTGGAAGAGTGCAACCTCTCCGGCGGCGACTTTGAGGACGCGTCCTTCTTGCTCACCAAGTTCACCGACGACTGCATCTTGAACGGCGCCAGCTTCGCCAACGCCATGATGGACCAAACCGACTTCATCGAAGCCAACCTCAGCGGCGCGAGCTTCTCGGCCGCCCGCTTGGACAAGACGACGTTCGAGTCGTGCAACCTCACCGGTGCGGGCTTCAACCGCGCCATGGTGCGCAACGTGTCGTTCAAGGACGCGTCCATGCACGGGGTGTCGTTCTCCGGCGCCATGGTGGACGGGGCGGACTTCACCGGCACAGACCTCAGCACGTGCAACCTCACCAATTCGGTGATGAAGAAGCTGGTGGGCACGGCTCCGGTCCTTCCCAAGGACTACGTGATCAAGAGCTACGACCTCGAAGTCGTGGAAGCGACGGGCGACACCTTGATGACGCCGGTTTACGACATTGTGATCAGCGAGTCCCGCTACAACGACGGCCTCCGCGAAAAGAACGAGTGATCAAGGGATGCATTTCCCTTGAACGCATGAAAAAAGGCTGCCCTGAGGCAGCCTTTTTCGTGTCTAAAAGTGTCCCGAATCAGTCTTCGTGGATTTCCACGCGGAAAGTGTCGCCTTGGGCGATTTTCTCCACGAGGTCGAGGCCCTCGGTGACCTTGCCGAAACACGTGTGGTTGCGGTCGAGGTGCGCCGTGTTCTCCCGGTTGTGCACGAGGAAGAACTGAGAGCCTCCGGTGTTGCGGCCGGCGTGGGCCATGCTCAACACCCCTTTGTCGTGGTGCTGGTTGTCCCCGTCCAACTCGCAGTCGATGGTGTACCCAGGACCGCCGCTTCCGATGCCTTGGGGGCATCCGCCTTGCGCCACGAAGCCTGGAATCACGCGGTGAAACTTCAAGCCCTCGTAGAAGCCCTCTTTGGCGAGCTTCACGAAGTTGGCCACAGTCTTAGGCGCGTCCTTTTCAAAAAACTCCACGGTCATGGCGCCGTGGTCGGTGTGAATCGTTGCAGTCATGGTGCAAAGATGCATCACTGCCTTGAGAGTCAATACGCCTCGGTCACAAACGAAAAAAGCCCCCCGAAATGGGAGGCTTTTGATGAGCGAGAAACGAGATTCGAACTCGCGACCCCAACCTTGGCAAGGTTGTGCTCTACCAGCTGAGCTATTCTCGCAAAAGATTCAGAAGGTGTTCTGACCCGCTCGTTTGCGGGAGGCCAAAATTAGCACAACCTCTCCTTTCTGCAAACACTTCCGGCGATTTTCTTCACGCAGCTGCCGCATGCCAAAGCTTCTTCCCGAGCATTGCAGCCGTGAACTATTTGGCGCACATGGCGGTGGGGCATTGGGCCGGGTTGGACGCCTCAGGCAAGCTGGGCAATTTTGTGGGCGACGCCGTGAAGGGCCGCAACGTCGAAGCCAAGTGGGGGACCGAAGTGGCCAGAGGCATTCGATTTCACCGCGCGCTGGACGAACACAGCGACCGCCACGAAGCCAGCCGATCTGCGCGCGACTTGATCCGACCGGTTTGCGGCAAATGGAGCGGGGTGGTGTGGGACGTGCTGGCGGACCATGTGCTGGCCTCCGAGTTTGCCCAACTCGGCCAAGGGTGTGGCGACCTCGACGCGTTTGCGGCCCGAGAACTCCAGGACCTTTCGCTGCAACTCGAGTCCATGCCGGAGCGGAGCCGGAGGTTTTACGACGCCATGGTGCACCATAGGTGGCTCACGGGGTACCGAGACGGCCAAGTGGTCCACGCCGTGCTCGACGCGATGTCTCGCCGACGGTCCGCGGCGGGGCCGGTCGCGGAAGGGTGGAAGGCGTTTGTGGCCGAAGAACAAGCGTTGAGGGAGTGCGCACGCGAGTTGATTGCAGACATGAACACGTGGGCCAAGGGCTTGGACCTTGTATCTTTGGTGCATCGGTCGGTTGGCTGAGTGCGGCTCGTCCACGTTTGGACTGGAGCGGCAAGAGACAAATCCAGAATTGAACACCATGGCAGACGCTTCCATCAACTTTGACGCGCTCAGCTACAACAGCATGAGGGACGACCTCGTGATTTCTGAATACGGACGCTCCATCCACCAAATGGTGGACCACTGCTTGAGCATCGCCGACCGCGACGAGCGCAGCAAGTGCGCGGCCGCCATCGTCAGCGTGATGGGCAGCGTGGTGAAGCAAGAGGGAGAGAAAGACGAAGCGGCCCAAAAGCTGTGGAACCAACTTCACGTCATGGCCCGCTACGAGCTGGACGTGGACAGCCCGTTTCCCAAGCCCGAGCCTGCCGAGAAGGACAGTGCTCCTGCCGACATGGATTACCCCAGCGCCCAGTCTCGCGTGGGCCACTACGGCAAGACGACCCTCGATTTGATTGAGGCGGCCAAAGCCATGGAGGATGGAGAAGAGAAGCAGGTGCTCGTGGTGAAATTGGCCAACTTGATGAAGCGTCATTTCTTGACTTGGAACCGCAACATGGTGGAAGATTCTGTGATTGCGGCGGAACTCAAGGCGAAGTCGGGTGGGGCGTTGGTCTTGCCAGAAGGCGTGGAGTTGGAAGGCCAAGCGGACATCTTGCGCAACGTGCGAAAGACGAGCGACGCGTTGGCACGTCCCCACAAGAAGAAAAAGAAGCGTCGCTGAGCCGCGCCGCAAGGCGCTTGACCTTTCCCCGCATCGGGGTTGATAACCCTGACGTGGCGCACGGATGCGCGTGGGTCGGCCCCCGAAATTCGGGAGCATGGGAAGTTTCATCATTGAGGGCGGCCAGAGGCTGCAAGGGGAGGTCGTTCCCCAGGGTGCGAAGAACGAGGCGTTGCAGATTTTGTGTGCAGTGATGCTCACCGCAGAGCCCGTGACCATCCACAATTTGCCGGACATCGTCGACGTCAACAAGTTGATCCACTTGTTGGGCGATTTGGGGGTGAAGACCCAGCACCTGGGTCCAGGGTCTTGGCGATTTGAAGCAGACGACGTGAACCTCGACCACCTCAAGACCGAGTCCTTCCGAACGAAAGGAGGCGGACTGCGCGGTTCCGTGATGATCCTGGGGCCGATGTTGAGCCGGTTTGGCCTTGGCGCCATCCCACGGCCGGGTGGAGACAAGATTGGCCGTCGCCGCATGGACACCCACTTCATCGGGTTCCAGAAGCTGGGCGCCGAATTCTCCTACGACGCGTCCACAGGCTTCTTCCACGCAAGTGCGCCGGACGGCTTGAAGGGCACGTACATGTTGCTTGACGAGGCGTCGGTGACGGGCACGGCCAACGTGGTCATGGCGGCAGCACTTGCCGAGGGCACGACCACGATTTACAACGCGGCCTGCGAGCCTTACCTCCAGCAGCTTTGCAAGATGATCAACCGCATGGGCGGCAAGATCAGCGGGGTCGGATCCAACTTGCTGACCATCGAGGGCGTGCCATCCTTGGGAGGCACGGAGCACCGCTGCCTGCCTGACATGATTGAGATCGGCAGTTTCATCGGCCTTGCGGCGATGACGAAGAGTGAAATCACCATCAAGGATTGCGCGTACGACGAGCTGGGCGTCATCCCCAACGTGTTCCAGCGCCTGGGGATCAAGATGGAGCGCCGCGGGGAAGACCTGCACATTCCGGCCCAAGACCATTACGAGATTGACACGTTCATCGACGGGAGCTTGTTGACCGTGGCTGACGCGCCATGGCCAGGCTTCACCCCGGATTTGTTGTCCATCGTCTTGGTGACGGCGACCCAAGCGAGGGGGAGCGTCTTGGTGCACCAAAAGATGTTTGAGAGCCGCTTGTTTTTCGTGGACAAGCTCATCGACATGGGTGCCCAAATCATCCTGTGCGACCCGCACCGCGCGACGGTCATCGGACTTGACCGCAAGTCCAGCCTGAGGGGCGTGACCATGACTTCGCCGGACATTCGGGCCGGGGTGAGCTTGCTGATTGCAGCGCTCAGCGCAGAAGGCAAGAGCACCATCCACAACATCGACCAAATCGACCGAGGGTACCAACACATCGACGATCGCTTGCGCGCCTTGGGGGCCAACATCGTCCGGGTTTCCTGAGAACGGGCGTATCTTCCATGACTCAGAAACGACACACAAAAACGTCAAAGCACATGTGGAAAGCAGGTTTCATGCTGGCCTTCTCGGCCTTGGTTTGGTCCGGATGGGGCGGCCAAGAAGAACCCGTTCAGTTGACCGCTTGCGCGGTGGAAATCACGGGGAAGATTGGCCACAACGTGGGGGACGAGGCGCCTGAGATCGCCATGCCCAACCCCAAGGGGAAAGAGATGAAGCTGAGCGACCTGCGCGGCAGCTACGTGTTGATCGATTTTTGGGCGTCGTGGTGCGGTCCCTGCCGCCGTGAGAACCCCAACGTGGTTCGGGCGTACGACAAGTACCGCAAGGCCAAGTTCAAGGACGCCGACGGGTTCGAGGTCTTCAGCGTCTCTTTGGACAGCGACATCCCCCGTTGGGAAGCCGCGATCAAGAAGGACGACCTTTCGTGGAAACACCACGTGAGCGACCTCAAGAAGTGGGACAACGAAGCGGCGGCGATGTACGGCGTAAGCTCCATCCCCATGAGCTTCTTGGTGGATCCCAACGGCATCATTGTCGCCAAGAATTTGCGCGGCATCGAGCTGCACCGCCAGCTGGACAAATACGTCACCAGCTTCTGAGCGCGGCGGACACAACATGACGAACATGCAAGGGCTTGGCAGAGATGTCAGGCCCTTGTCACGTTTGCATGACACCCTGTCGCATCTTCGCGCTTGAAGCGGGGCTGGCACGCCGTTTGACCTTGGAGGGCCAGACCACACATGACTGCAAAAACGACCATGGAAGAGAAGCACGAGAACCCCGAGCACGACGCCCAGGAAACCACCGCCCAAGCGGAGCCATCGACGGAAGCGCCAGAAGGCCAAGAAGCGCCAGAACAGGAGGACACCGATTGGCAAGACAAGTACTTGCGGCTGTATGCGGAGTTCGACAACTTTCGCAAGCGGACCATGCGCGAGCGTGGGGACTTGATCCGAAACGCGTCCATGGATGTGCTGGAGAAAATGTTGCCGGTGCTCGACGATTTTGACCGGGCCGCGGCAGACGGCAGCCAAGACGTCGAGGCCGTGCGTGAAGGCCGGAACCTCATCCACACCAAGATGCGTCAGTTGCTCGAGGCCCAAGGGTTGGCCAAGATGGACGTGAACCAAGGCGACGCGTTCGACGTGGAGCTTCACGAAGCCATCACCAACATCCCAGCCCCGACGCCAGAGCTCGCAGGCAAGGTGGTCGACGTGGTGGAACCCGGGTACAAGTTGAACGACAAAATCATGCGCTACGCCAAAGTGGTGGTGGGGCAATAAGGCATCATGGCCAAACGCGATTACTACGAAACGCTCGGGGTTGGCAAAGGCGCCTCGGCTTCAGAGATCAAGAAGGCGTACCGCAAGCTTGCGCTGAAGTACCACCCGGACAAGAACCCTGACGACGCGTCTGCAGAGGAGCGTTTCAAGGAGGCGGCCGAAGCCTACGAGGTGTTGAGCGACGACACCAAGCGCCAGCAATACGACCGCTTTGGCCATGATGGCATGCGCGGCGGACCTGGCGGCTTTGGCGGCGGCGGGATGAACATGGACGACATCTTCTCCCAGTTCGGAGACATCTTCGGAGGTGCCTTCGGCGGAGGCGGCGGAGGCGGCCGTAAGCGTCGCATGAAGGGCGCCAACCTGCGCATCAAGGTGAAGTTGACGCTCGAGGAAGTCGCCGAGGGTGTGTCCAAGAAAGTCAAGGTCTTCAAGCAGGTGCAGGCGAAGGGGGTGGAATACACCGATTGCGCGACCTGTCACGGAACGGGCCAAGTGCGCCGGGTGACCAACACCATTCTGGGCCAAATGCAAACGGCCTCGACCTGCAACGTGTGCCAGGGCACCGGCCAAAGCATCACCCGACGCCCCTCCGGCGCCGACGAGATGGGCATGGTGCGTGAAGAAGCCGTGGTCAACCTCGAGATTCCGGGTGGCGTGGAAGACGGCATGCAGCTCAGCGTGCGGGGCGAAGGCAACGGCGCCCCCCTCGGCGGCGTGCCTGGCGACCTCATCGTCATGGTGGAAGTGCTCCCCCACGACGTGTTCCAGCGCAACGGCAAGAACCTTCACCACGACCATTACATCAGCTTCGCGGACGCGGCCCTCGGGGCCACGGCAGAGGTGCCGCTGCTGGGCGGCAAGGCCAAAATCAAGATCGACGCCGGCACCCAAAGCGGCAAGATTGTCCGCCTGCGTGGCAAGGGACTCCCAGCTGTGGACAGCTACGGCAACGGGGACCTGCTGATCAACTTGAACGTGTGGACGCCCAAGAAATTGAGCAAATCGGAGACGAAAGCGTTGGAAGAACTCCGCGATTCTGCGAACTTCCAGCCTGAACCGGACCACGGGGAGCGTGGCTTCTTCGACAAGGTCCGGGACATGTTCTCCTGACCATGAGCCAGTCCATCCTCCACGCCCAAGGCATCACCAAATCGTTTGGCGACCACGTCGCCCTGGCGCCGTTGGACTTGGACATGGAGGCCGGCAAAATCGTGGGCCTCTTGGGCCCCAACGGTGCGGGCAAGACAACGCTCTTGCGGATGGTCACGGGCATCACCAAGCCAGACCGAGGCACGCTCCGCATGTGGGGGGAATCCCACCACCGCGGCTTGCTCTCCAGAATGGGGTACCTGCCGGAGGAACGCGGCCTGTACAAAAGCATGCGGGTGGCCGAGCAGGTCCTGTACTTCGCGACGCTCCGAGGCATGGCAAGACCAGAAGCCGAGCGCGACCTGAAGCAGTGGTTCGAGCGTCTTGAAGTCGAGGGGTGGTGGAACCGGGAAGTGGCCGACCTGAGCAAGGGCATGGCCCAAAAAATCCAATTCATCGCCACCGTCCTGCACCGCCCCGAGTTGCTCATCTTGGATGAGCCGTTCAGCGGCCTCGACCCGATCAACGCCGCATTGGTGCGCGACGAGATGTTGCGGCTCGTGAAAGAGGAGGGCACCACGCTCGTGTTGTCGACGCACAACATGGGGTCTGTGGAGGCCTTGTGCGACGAAGTTTTTCTCTTGCACAAGGGCCAAAAGATCCTCTCCGGACCCACCGACGACGTGCGGGAATCGGCCCGACAAGGCCGCGTTCAAGTGGTCGTGTGCGGCAACCTCATGGCCTTCGTGGCGGAATTGGGTGCCCGGGCGGAGCTGCTTCACTCGAGCACCGAAGGGGACCGCCACACGTTGGACATGACCTTGCCAGAGTCGTGGGGCATGCCCGCCTTTTTGGCTTGGGCTGTGCAGCATGTGGAAGTCTTGGAGGCCCGCCCTGTTCGACTTTCCATGGAGGAGGTCTTTGTCCAAACCGTCGAATCCGTGGGCGCATGAATGGGTTGAGCACCGTCTTGGCGATTGTGCGCAGGGAGTACCTCACCCGCGTTCGGCGACGGGCCTTTGTGGTTGCGACCGTCTTGGGCCCCATCCTCACCGTGGGGTTGATTGCCGGCCTGGTGTTGCTCACGCAATCCACGGAAGACCCCGTGAAGGTGTGGGTCGTGGACCACGACGGCTTGATCTCCGTGCCCACCGACGGAGGGCAGTTCGTGCCGACGTGTCCTGCGTGTTACCGGGAGCGGCCCTTGTTGACTTACCGATTCGGCAGGGAAGAGAAGACCAAAGAAGGGCTTCAAGCCGAGGGGTACACTTGCATGGTGACGTTCGACGCCGGGCTGATGCAAAGCGAGAAGATGCAGTTGTTGCAGTTGTCGCCGCCGCCGGGCCGGGCGAAACGCGCCATGGAACGCGACTTCAGCGAAGCGTTGGAGCGCTTGAAGGTGCGGGAGCGGGCGGATTTGGACTACGACGCCTACCTGTCGCTCAAGACTGACGTGTCCCTCGTGGCGCTCGACATCGAGACCGGGGAACAAAAGGGCGAGGAACGCGCCTTGCTCGGCTTCATGTTCAGCGTCTTCATGTTCACGTTCGTGCTCATCTACGGCATGCACGTCATGCGCGGCGTCATTGAAGAGAAGTCCAACCGCATCGTGGAGGTGGTGTTGAGCACGGTGCGCCCGAGCCAGTTGTTGGCCGGAAAAATTGTGGGCATTGGCTTGGTGGGATTGACGCAAATCCTCGGCTGGGCGGTGCTGAGCTGGGGGCTGTTCTTCGTCTTTGGACTTGGGCTCGACCAGAGTGCGTGGATGGAGGGCTGGGCCCAAACCCAAGGCCTCGCCCCAGAAGCCGTGGACTTGACCACCGTCATGGCCTCCCAGTCGGAGCTCGCGTTTCTGCTCGACATCAATTGGGGCGTCATGCTCACGTGCGGGGCCTTGTATTTCGTGCTCGGGTACGCGTTGTACAGCGCCTTTTTCGCCACCATTGGCGCCATGGTGGAGCAAGAGTCGGACGCCCAATACCTGCTTCTGCCAGTGATGGCACCCTTGCTCTTCAGCTACATGTTGGCGTCGATGAGCTTGGACTCGCCGGAGAGCACCTTGGCCATTGTGAGCTCGTTCGTGCCGTTCTCCGCGCCCATTTCCATGATGGTGCGTTTGCCCATGGGGGTGCCTTGGTGGCACGTTGCCTTGAGCATGGCGTTGCTGCTGGCCACCACGGTCGCCCTTGTGGGGTTGGCCGGCCGGGTGTACCGCGTGGCCATTTTGATGTACGGCAAAAAACCCAACATGAAAGAGGTTGTTCGTTGGATGTTCCACCCCGATTCAGGGGCGCTGTGAACGCGTTGCGCAAACTGGCCGTCATCGATTGCGGCACCAACACCTTCAACCTGCGGGTGGTGGAAATGGGCGCCAAGGGAGGTTGGATTCCTGTGTTCGGGCAGCGCGTCCCGGTGAAATTGGGCAAAGGCGGTGTCGCCAAGGGCGTCATCCAGCCGGACCGCATGGCCCGAGGGTTGGACGCCCTGGTGTCCATGCGTGAGGCGCTTCGCAATTACGACGTCGAAGAGGTGCATGTGCTGGCCACCAGCGCCATGCGCGACGCGAAGAACGGCCCGGAATTCGTCTCAGAAGCCAAGCGGTTGGCCGACCTCGACATCCAAGTTATCGGTGGGGCCCACGAGGCGAGGTTGATCCAAGAAGGCATTTGGCTCAACCACCCTGAGATGCCGGACGAGACCTGCTTGACCATGGACATCGGCGGGGGGAGCGTGGAGTTTGTGATTTGGAAAGGCCTCGAGATTCAGTGGACGCAGAGTTTCAACACGGGTGTGGCCCGGTTGCACATGTTGATGGGACTCCCCGATCCGATGGGACGGGAAGGACAGGCCAAAATGACGCCTTACTTCGACGACGTCATGGCGCCTTTGGTGGCGGCGGTTGAGGCTTTGAAGCCCAGGCGTTTGGTGGGGGCAAGCGGGTCGTTCGACACGCTGGCCGAGATGGCTGGCACCCGAACCAAACGTGAGCGCCCCGACCACGCCCAAACGCCCGAGTCCCATCCTGGCGTGGACCCCATCCCCATGGAGGCGTTCCGCGCCTTGGCCCAGCAGCTTGTGGAACAGGATGTGCACCACCGTGCGGCCATGCCGGGCATGGACCCGGCGCGGGTGGACTTGATGCCGTTCAGCGTGGCCCTCATCGAATGGGTCCTCGGTTTGGGCGAGTTCAAAGACATGGTGCGTGCGCCCTACGCCCTGCGCGAGGGGGTCATGTCTCGCTTGGAGCGGGGCTTGCCTTTGCTCCCTGAGCTGGGATGAGGTTGCCTGGCGTCGCGAGTTTGGCACCATCTTTGGCTTGCACCGGGTGAACACCCCAAATTGAGACCATGGCCCATCTGCTCATCATCGACGACGAAGCACCCATCCGCACCAGCCTGCGTGAAATCTTGGAATACGAGGGACATCGCATTTCAGAAGCGGCGACTGGGATGGACGGGGTGCTGGCTGCGTCCAAGACCAAATTCGACGGCATCTTCTGCGATGTCAAAATGCCCCAAATGGATGGCCTCGACGTGCTCGACATGTTGGCCAAGAAGGGCGTGCAGACGCCGGTGGTCATGATTTCGGGGCACGGCACGGTCGACACGGCGGTGGCCTCGTTGAAGAAGGGTGCGTACGATTTCATCCAAAAACCGCTCGACTTGAACCGGGTGCTGGTCACACTCCGGAACATGCTGGAGCGTGAGGCGCTCGTGGAGACCACTCAAGTCCTGAAGAACAAGGCCCACAAGGCCCAGTCGCACACCATTGTGGGGGAGTCCGAGGCGATCCGGGACATCTTGAGCATGGTCGAGACTGTGGCGCCCACCGAAGCCCGGGTGTTGGTCACCGGGGCGAACGGAGCGGGCAAGGAATTGGTGGCCCGCCAAATTCACAACGGCTCGCCCCGTGCCGAGGGGCCGTTTGTGGAGGTCAACTGTGCGGCCATCCCAGGGGACTTGATCGAGAGCGAGTTGTTTGGCCACGAGAAGGGGGCGTTCACCAGCGCCGTATCTCAGCGCAAGGGCAAGTTTGAGCAAGCCCAAGGCGGCACGTTGTTCCTCGATGAAATCGGAGACATGAGCGCCAACGCGCAAGCCAAGGTTCTGCGTGCCTTGCAAGAGCACAAGATTTCCCGCGTCGGTTCCGACAAAGACATCGCGGTGGACGTGCGCGTGGTGGCGGCGACCAACAAAGACTTGAAACAAGCCATCGCCGACGGCGAATTCCGAGAGGATTTGTACCACCGGCTTGCGGTGGTGCCCATCCACGTGCCTGCATTGGCCGAGCGCGCGTCCGACGTGCCTGTCTTGGTGGCGCATTTCTTGGACTTGTTGTGCGGCCAGAGCGGCCGAAGCGTCCCCGAGGTGAGTGCCGAGGCCATGGACATGCTCGCCGGCGCGCCTTGGACGGGGAACGTCAGGGAGTTGCGCAATGCGGTGGAGCGCTTGCTCATCTTCTGCCCGGCCAAAGGGGCCATCGACGCCGCATTGGTGGCCAAGCACGGGCACCTGGGGTGATGCGTCCTGTGTCCTCAGAACACATGCTTATGTCTTGACGTGTTGGTTGTCAGCAAGATGAGGCAACCCCTTCCTTGTTCCTTCGTCTGTCCTTTGGACAAACCTCTGACGACATGGAATTTTTTGACACCCTTGAATTTGACGGCGGCGTGGTGATTGGCTTTCTCTTTGTGACCCTCGTGGCCTTGGCTGGCAACTGGCGGTTGTTCGTCAAATGCGACCAGCCGGGATGGTCTGTCGTGGTGCCGGGCTACAACGTGGTCATCGCCATGCGCATCGTGGGACGCCCCGATAGCCACGCACTGCGGTTCCTGATCCCAGGTTACAACGTGTTTTTCTTCTTCAAGACAATCATGGAGCTCGCGGCCTCGTTTGGCAAGCGGAGCAATTTGGACTTCGGCTTGGCGGCTGTCTTCAACGTTTTCTACATCCTCAACCTCGGACTGAGCGAGGACGAGGAGTACCAGGGCCCTGTGTTTGGCCGCGAATTGCACGAGGCCCAGCGGCCCCACCTTTCGGTTGCCTGACCGAATTCAGCTCATCCCTGAAGCTTGGCAAGCGCCGCATCCACGGCCGCTTGCAGTCCGGCGGCGTTTTTGCCGCCCGCGGTCGCGAAGAACGCTTGACCGCCACCTCCGCCACCGATGTGGCTGGCCAATTCTCGGACGAGGTTCCCTGCGTGCAGACCATGGGACTCCACGACGTCGTCGCTGATGGCGATGGACAAGGTGACTTTGCCCCCGGCTTCGCTTCCAAACACGCCAAAGAACGGCGCTTTTTCAGCTTTCAGTTGGAACGCAAGGTCCTTGATGTTCTTGCTGTCCAAGTCCAGCACCGCCCCCACGGCATGGATGCCAGAGAGGGTGTTCATCTTGCCAATGAGGTCTTCTTTCACGTTGCCGGCGGCCGCGCGTTGAAAGGCTTCAATGTCCTTGGACATTTTCGTGTTGGCCTTCAACAGGTCGTCGATGGCTTGGGCAGGGTCTGCAGCGCCTTTGAGCAAGGCGCGGATGCTGGCCAGTTGAGCCCGTTCCTCGTGTTGGGCTTGCAGTGCCCCTGAGCCAGTGACGGCCTCGATGCGGCGGATGCCTGCAGCCACGGCGCTTTCGCTTTCAATTCGGAACAAGCCGATGGCCCCAGTGGCGGGCACGTGGATGCCTCCGCAGAGTTCCTTGGAGGACCCAAATTCAATCATGCGAACCGTGTCCCCGTACTTCTCACCAAACAACATCATGGCACCAGCTTCTTCGGCTTGGGCCAAGGGGATGTCCCGGTGCTCGCCGCACGGAAGGTTCGCCAGGATGCGGGCCTGCACCTTCGACTCGATGTCCGCCAACTCTTCGGCGGTCACCTTTTGGAAGTGGGAGAAATCAAACCGCAAGCCGTCGGGCTTGACGAGCGAGCCTTTTTGTTCCACATGCGTCCCGAGCACCTCACGAAGCGCCTCGTGCAAGAGGTGCGTGGCGCTGTGGTTCCGGGCGGAGTCGTCTCGACGGCCGCCGTGCACCTCAGCTCTGAAGGTGCCAGAAGGGGAGGTGGGGACCTTGTCCAAGACATGGACAATGAGGTTGTTTTCTTTTTTGGTGTCGAGCACGCGGAACACCCCGTCCTCTGACGTGAGCGTGCCTTGGTCGCCCACTTGGCCGCCCCCTTCTGGGTAAAACGGGGATTGGTCAAACACCGCCTGGATGAACGTCTTTTTCTTGGCCGTCACTTCCCGGTGGCGCAACAGCTTGACGTCTGCGGAGGTGTGGTCGTACCCAACGAATTCGGTGACGCCTTCGCGGGCGACCACCACTTGCCAGTCGTCGGCGGTGATCTTGCCGGCTTCGCGCGAACGGTTCTTTTGGGCTTCCAAGAGGGCGCTGAACCCCGCCTCGTCCACCTTGAGGTCTTGCTCGCTGGCGATGAGCGCGGTCAAGTCCACGGGGAACCCGAAGGTGTCGTAGAGTTCGAAGACCAAATCGCCCGCCAACTCGTCTCCCGCCTTCATGTCCTTGGTCGCCAAGGCCAACTTGTCCATGCCGGAGGCCAAGGTGCGCAGGAAGGATTGCTCCTCTTGCTCGATGACTTGTTGGATGAGGCCTTTTTGGGCCTTGATTTCGGGGAAAGTGCCAGACATCTGGTCGTCCAACACGTCCACGAGGGTGTGGATGAACGGCTCGTTCATGCCTAGGAAGGAGGAGCCGTACCGGACCGCCCGTCGCAAAATCCGACGGATCACGTAGCCAGCGCCGGTGTTGGAGGGCAGCTGGCCGTCCGCAATGGAGAACGCCACGGCGCGCACGTGGTCGGCGATGACGCGGAACGCCACAGCCTCCTGGCTGTCGTCGCCGGGGTAGGTCTTGCCGCTCGCTTTGGCGATGGCGTCGAGCAGCGGGGTGAAAATGTCGGTGTCGTAGTTGGACTTCACCCCCTGCAGCGCCATGGCCAGGCGCTCGAAGCCCATGCCTGTGTCGATGTGCTTGTTGGGGAGTGGCACGAGGGAGCTGTCCGCCATGCGGTTGAACTCCATGAACACCAGGTTCCACACTTCGATGACTTGCGGGTGGTCCATGTTGACCAACCCGCGGCCGTCGACCTTGGCGCGTTCGTCGTCGTCCCGGAGGTCGACGTGGATTTCGGAGCAGGGGCCGCAAGGTCCCGTCTCGCCCATCTCCCAGAAGTTGTCCTTCTTGTCCGCCGCCAAAATGCGGTCGTCGGCCATGTGTTTTTGCCACTGCGCGCGGGCCTCGTCGTCGGCAGGCAAGCCATCGCCTTGGTCTCCGCCAAACACGGTGACGTACAAGCGGTCTTTGTCCAGCTTGTAGCGGTCGGTGAGCAATTCCCACGCCCAATCAATGGCCTCGGCCTTGAAGTAGTCTCCGAACGACCAGTTCCCCAGCATTTCGAAGAGCGTGTGGTGGTACGTGTCGACGCCCACTTCTTCGAGGTCGTTGTGCTTGCCGCTCACACGCAGACACTTCTGGGTGTCGGCGATGCGCGCATGTTTGACCGGCTGGTTCCCCAAGAACAAATCCTTGAACGGATTCATCCCTGCATTGATGAACATGAGGGTCGGATCGTCCTTCACCACCATCGGCGCAGACGGCACAATGGTGTGGTTCTTCTCCTTGAAAAAGTCCAAAAATGTCTGGCGGATGACGCGTGATTCCATGGCGCTTTGAATTGCAGCGTGAAAATACGGCAGACCATCCACGCAAGAATGACGACCTTTGCACCGATGTGGACGCGCAGCAGGTACAATCCTGAGACCCTCCAGATGGAGGAGGTCAAGCTCACAGGCCGGGAGATTTTCCAGCTTGTGGGGCTTCGCGTGGCGTTTGTGTTGGCGATTGGGGCGGGCAGCGTGTGGTTGTTTGACCAAGTGTTCCAAAGCCCTGCCGACCGCGCCAGAGACCGGGAGATCGCCTTTTTGGAACGGCAGTTGGAGGAGATGCGCGGGGAGGTGGCCTTGATGGAAGGGGCGCTGGGCGACCTGGCCCAACGCGACGACGCGGTGTACCGCACCATTCTGGGGGTGCAGCCTGTGCCCGATCACCTTCGCCATCCGGGCATCGGTGGTGTGGACCGTCAAGCCAACGTGCGCGGCCACGTGCACTCGGCGGAGGTGGCTGAACTCAAGGACCGCATCGCGTCCCTCCAGCGCTCGCTGGTGGCGCAGTCCAACTCGTTGGACGAGGTGACCGACATGGCGCTGGAATACGAGAAGCGTTTGGAATCGATCCCAGCCATTCAGCCGGTGCGGAACGAGGACCTCGGCCGCATGGCCAGCGGGTGGGGCTACCGGATTCACCCCATCTACAAGGTGCGAAAGTTCCACTACGGCATGGACTTCAGCGCCCCTGAAGGCACTGAAGTGTTCGCCACTGGGGATGGGGAAGTGGTCAAGGTCAAGCGCCTCTACAACGGCTACGGCCGCCACATCGTCATCCGCCACGGCTTTGGCTACGAGACGCTCTACGCCCACCTGAGCAAGTCCAACGTGCGTCGCGGCGACAAGGTGATGCGCGGCCAGGTCATCGGCTTGGTTGGAAGCACTGGCACCTCCACCTCGTCCCACCTTCACTACGAGGTGCACAAAGACGGGCGGAAGGTGAACCCCGCGCACTACTACTTCAACGACCTGTCGCCTGCCGAGTACGAGCAGATGTTGGAGGCGGCCGATTTGGAGAACCAGAGTTTGGACTGAGCGTCCTATCTTGTCCTCATATGCCGTTGAATCAACCCATCCAAAAGCGTTACCACAGCATTTCTGAGGTGGCCAAGATGCTCGACGTCAACCCGTCGTTGCTTCGGTTTTGGGAGAAGCAATTCAAGCAGATTCAGCCCAAGACCAACGCACGAGGCAAGCGTGCGTACCGGCAAGAAGACATCGACGTCATCCGTCGCATCTACGACTTGGTGAAAGTTCAAGGCCTCACGCTGGAAGGCGCACGCAAGGCGATGTCGGCCAGAAAAGGAGAGGCGAAAGAGCGGGGTGCCCAGGCGGCTTCTGCGGCCCAGGCAGCCACTGCGATGCCGACGCCTGCGGTCGACCCTGCCGAAGAGGCCAAGCGCCAGGAGGCCGTGTCCAGACTCAAGAAGGTTCGGCAGCGGCTGCTTGAGGCGCGCGCCGTCGTCCAGTCGTGAGGTGGTTCTTCACGTAGTCTTCGATTCCCGATTCCAGCGACCGGAACGTCACGTCGCAACCGTGGTCCCTCAGTTTGGTGAGGTCGGCTTCGGTGAAGTATTGGTAGGTGTCCCGGATGTCCTTTGGGGTGTCGATGAATGAAATCTCTGGGGTGCGGCCCATGGCGCTGAATGTGGCGCGGACCAAGTCGAGGAAGGTCCGGCCTTGGCCACTGCCCAAATTGTACAGCCCCGAGTGCGCTGGGATGCGGTGGTGCATGAAGTGAAGCAACACGCTGCACACGTCTTCCACGTGGACGAAGTCCCGGGTTTGGTGGCCGTCCGCGAAATCAGGGCGGTGGCTGCGGAAGAGCTTCATGCCGCCCGTGGCTTCCACTTGGCGGAACGTGTGCAGGACCACAGAAGCCATGCGGCCCTTGTGAAATTCGTTGGGCCCGTAGACGTTGAAGAATTTGAAGCCGGCCCAGAAGTAGGGCTTGCGTTCTTGGGCGAGGGCCCAGGCGTCGAAGTCGTTCTTGGACCTTCCGTAGGGGTTCAACGGTTCCAGGTCCTTCACGACCTCGTGGCTGTCGATGTAGCCCTTGCTGCCGTCGCCGTATGTGGCCGCAGAACTGGCGTAGATGAGCGGCAGCCCAAACTCCACGCACAGGTTCCAGATGTCTTTCGTGTACTGCAGGTTGAGCGCGGTCAGGAGTTCCTCGTCTTGTTCTGTGGTGTCTGTGCGGGCCCCAAGGTGGAACACGAATTGCACCTGCGACTCGTTCTCGTGAAGCCATGCTGGGAAGTCCTTGCGGTCCACGCGCTCGGTCACGTCGAGGTGGGCGTGGTTGGGGCGTTTGGCCTCCACACTGAAGTCATCGACCAAGACCAACTGGCGGTAATCCGCCTCCAACAGCCTGACGGCAAGCACGCTTCCGATGAAGCCTGCAGCTCCTGTAACCACAATCATGGCGCGAAGGTAGCCCGGTGAAAACATCTGCTACCTTTGCCGGGTTATCGCATCATGAAGAACGTCTACGTCACCCGCCGCGCCCATTTCAATGCCGCCCACAAATTGTGGAACGAGGATTGGTCTGAGGAGAAGAACATGGAAGTGTTTGGCAAATGCGCCAACCCCAACTGGCACGGCCACAACTACGAGTTGCACGTCACCATCAAGGGCGAGCCAGCGGAGGAGACGGGCTATTGCATGAACCTCAAGGAGCTCAAGGACATCATCAAGGACAAGGTGGAAGAGCCCATCGACCACAAGAACCTCAACCTGGATGTTCCGTTTTTGAAGGGCAAGAAGACTTCTACGGAGGTGCTCATCATCGCGATCTGGGAAGAGTTGGAGCCCGCCATTTCAGAGCGGGGCTGCCAGTTGCATCACATCCGGCTTTACGAGACGGAAAACAACTACGCCGACTACTACGGCGGGGAGTGAGGCCCTGGGCGGTTGCAAAATTTGGTCAACGGTGAGGGCTGAAGCGGTCCGTCTTGCATCTTTGGCGCATGGATCAACCACCTCGGATTTTTGAGGGCGCCCGCCCTGAGTTCAACGAAACACGTTTCACCAACGACGCCTCTGTGTCGTCGTTCATGTCCACGGTCTTCACGTGGATGGTGGCAGGCCTGGCGGTCACAGGCGCGGCCGCGTACTACGCCGCCGCCAGCGAACTGTACCTCTCGCTGATGCAGGGGGCTGGGTTCTGGCTTGTGACGTTGGCGCCGTTTGCGTTTTTGCTGGTGATGAATTTTGGGCTTCAAAAGCTCAGCGTCACCTCGCTCGCGCTGTGCTTTCTCGCCTTCGCCGGCACCATGGGGTTGAGCCTTGGCGGCATTTTCTTCATCTATTCCCTGGGCAGTTTGGCCCAAGTCTTCGCCATCACGGCGGGCACCTTTGCGATCATGGCGATTGCCGGTTACACCACCAACGTGGATTTGTCGCGCTTCGGCAGCTTGCTCTTCATGGCGCTCATTGGCATCCTGCTGGCGAGCCTCGTGAACTGGTGGATGAAGAGCCCGATGATGGACTTCATCATCAGCGCAGGCGGCGTCCTCGTGTTCACGGGTTTGGTCGCCTACGACACGCAGCGCTTGAAGCGCATTGCCGCAGGCGTGGAGTACGGGGCTGTGGCCCCCATGAAGCTGGCCTTGCTCGGCGCCACTTCGCTTTACTTGGACTTCCTCAACCTGTTCCTGTTCCTGCTGCGCCTCTTGGGCCGCAGGGACTGAATCAGTGCGCCACCATCCAACGCTGCGTCCACGTTTGGCCGGACGCCGTGTGGAGGGTCAACAGGTAGGGGCCGTTCGCCAGCTCGCGGGCGTCGACAAACAAACGTTGTGTTCCTCGGGCCAACGTGCCTTGATGCAATTGACGGACAGGCTGTCCGAGTCCGTTGCGCAACGTCACGGTGCATTCGACCGGCTGCGGAAAGTGGACCTCGAAGCAAGAGAGTTGTGAACCGGGGTTCGGGTAGGCGGCCACCCAAGGGGAGAAGTCTTCGGCCTGCATGATGTGATCTGTGCCGCCCAAAACTTTGAACGACCAGTGTCCAGCCGGCGCGGGCATGGGGCGGTTGCCGGACTTCCCGCTGTTGGCTTCGGCCGACACAAAGTAGAACACCTTGGTGCCCACAGGCTGGGCGGGAATGTTTCCTGCAAATTCGCCCTCCACGACGCCTTCACTCATGGCCACCTCATTCCAAGGCCCGTCCGCCGCCGTCGACCATGACAGCATGGCTGAAGAGATGCCCGAGCGGTGGCTGATTTCCGCAACCACGGCGTAGGGTGTGCTGTCGTTCTCGGTGTCGTCCAGAGGGAGGTGGCTGATCATCAAAGGATCTTCCACGCCCACCGAATGGGTGATGCAGTGAATGGCGCCGCTCAACGCAATGATGTTGGAGTTGCCGCCGTCGCAGTCGATGCCCACGATGTTGTATCCAGGCAACGCTTCTTCCCAAATGCGAATCGCCGTCGTGTCGTACTGCTGGTAGTACGTGGGCAAGATGACCGTGTTGTTGACGAACACCGCGTTGCTGTAGGTCAAGTAATCCCCGTTTTGGTTGGGGTAGCCTCCGCCTTGTTCAGGGGGGCTCGGGATGCGAATGACGTCGAAGGGCGTGCCCCACTTCGTGCTGAAGTTGCTCAACACGTATTGCAGGTTGGCTTCGATTTGAGGACCGTCTGCCACCCCCTGGGGGTACTCCGCCACCAACAGCGTCGACTCGTCCAACAACTTCATGTGCATGTCGATGTGGTGAATGCCGTCGTAGGGGAGGTTGTCCATCTTCACGTAGGTATCCACGCCGTGAAACGCTTCCACGATTTGGTCGATGTCGTCCTCCGTGTGGTCGGGGAACGTGGTCCACCAAGACTGGTCGCCGTTGTTCTCGTCGAGGATGAGTTCGGAGGCGAACGCGGTGCCGTAGCCGTCCGACATCCAGTTTCCGCCCGTGTTCATCAAGTCGCTCGGCGATTCAATGGTGCTGTACAAGGTCAGGCCCATGTGGTCGGCCAACGCGTCAGGGATGGCGTCGTCGTCGGGACGAGGGCGGTTGTACAACCAGTCGACCAGCACGCGCCCGTCGTTCCACTCGGTGTACACTGTGTTGGCCCCGTAATCCCGAATCCAAATGCTGTTGGTGGGCACGTCCACCACCTCGATGCTGTCCATGGACAACGGTCCACCGCAGGATCCTCCCGTGAGGTAGGATGTGGTCTGGTTGGGCTCCTCTGAAAAGATGACCACCCGACACTCTTGGCTGGCCGCCGCGGCGATTTGCTTCAAGATGCATGAAAATCCTTCCCAAGTGATGGTCAACACTTCAATCTCTTCCCATTCGGCAGCTGTCCGGAGGTTGGAGCCGGGAGGCGGGGTGGGAATGCCTCGGCTCAAGGTGCCAAATTGGCCGTCGAGCGGACGAGACATGTCAAGCTCCCACGGGGCAAAACCCTTGGGGAGGATGCGGTCTTCTCGGCTGTCGTGTTGTCCCCAAACCAACCCTGACATCAGGGTCATCATGAGGAGCGTTGCGAGGCGGGGGAATGAAGGTTTCAATTTCATGACCCCAAGGTACCGCGGCTTCTGCCTTCAAACGTCGTGCCGGGGCCTCAGAGGTTCAAGCTGACGACCTCACCGGCTGGACACCAGACTGAATCGATGGCCGTGCTGTCCAATCCTGCGCATGCCCAGTAGCGGTGGTGAAGCAGCCAGGTGTCTCCCGTGATGAAACATGTGGACTGGTCGGTGCCGCCGCCTTCGACCGCCACCCAATCTGTGCCACAACTCCACCGAACTTCAGATGCTGCTCCCTCCACGTATCGGGGAATCCACCTGTAGATCATGTTGCTGTTGGTGCACTCGGGCAAGGAGTTGGACAAGGAAGCGTCCACCCGCGTTTGGGGCATGACGGCGACTTCGTGGTGGTTCAACATTTCTCCTGAGGTCAGATCGTCAGGATTGAACGGCACGAGCTCTTCGAAGCACCCCTCGCGCGCCACCCGAAGCCGGATGGACAGCACGTTGCTTCTCACGGTGGCCAACTCCACCACGCCGTCTGCGCCCGTGACGGCTTGATCCACCTCGGTGTAGAACCCGTTGAGCACCCCATTCTCCAGGCGTTGTTCCTCCAGGGTCACTTGGACTTGGGAGGCCGGTGCGGAGGGATCTGCCCATTCCACACATGCCACCCGGAATCGGATGGACGAATCCTCAGGCCGGCACGACCATGTGCTGCCGGCCAGGAGCAAGAAGAGCACGGCCAAGCCATGAAGGGAGCGAGTAGGCGTCATCCGACCACTTGGAGTTTGGCGAATTTGAGGAGCAGCTGTTTTTTGCCCACGGCTGGGAACGTGATGGTCGCCTTTTCATTGGGGACACTTCCTTCAATGTGAAGGACGCGGCCTTTGCCAAACTTGGCGTGCACCACGATGTCGCCCACCGCGATGTTGGCATCCGACCCTGCGGCAGGGGAGGAGGCTGGCGAGGCTTGCGAAGCGCCCGCGCTTCCGCTTTTCGCGGCTTCCTTCAAGCTGGACCAGTTGCCGGGCTTCGTGGGCTTGGAAGGGGTGGTGGTGGCTTTGCTTGCCAGCCGTCCAAACGACCTCGGCGCCGTGCCGCTTGGCATGCGCTGGAATTGGCTGCGGGCTTGGGCAAAGTCGACCGGGCTTTGGGACGACGGGGCTTGCTGGGGATGGACAATGCAACCCTCGTCGATCTCTTCCAAGAATCGGCTGGGGTCGCCTTGGGTCACCTGACCCCACTTGAACCTTGTCAATGCGTACGACAACGTGCATGTGACTTCAGCACGGGTCAATGCCACGTAAAAGAGGCGTCGTTCTTCTTCAAGTTCCGCACGGCTTTCCATGGCCATTTGAGAGGGGAAAAGCTGCTCTTCCAGTCCGACGATGTGCACGTGTTTGAATTCGAGCCCCTTGGCGGCATGCACCGTCATCAGGCTCACCTTGTTGTCGTCGTCGTCCTCGTTGTCTGCGTCGGTCAGCAAGGCGACGTCAATCAAAAAGTCAGACAGGGATTGGGCGTCTTCGTTGGCGGGGTTCTCCACGAAGCCCTGGAGCGCGTTCAACAATTCCTGGACGTTTTCGTAGCGCGCCACGCCCTCTGGGGTTTTGTCGCTGTACAAGGCGTGGACCAAACCAGACCGCTTGGCGATGGCCAAGCCCAAGGCGTGTGCGTTGGCGGTGCCCGCCTCGGCAGAGAAGGCCGAGACCATGTCTGCGAACTCGCGCAGTTTCTTCCAGGCAGTGCCTTTCAGGTTGTCAGGTGGCATCCCGTGCTCGGGGTGCAACACGTCCCACAAGCTCTTTTCTTCTCCCGCAGCCAGCGCGATGAGCTTGTCCATGGTGGTCTTCCCAATGCCACGGGCGGGGTAGTTGACCACACGTTTGAAACTCTCGTCGTCGCTTGGGTTGACGGTCAAGCGGAAATAGGCCAGCAAGTCTTTGACCTCCTTGCGCTGGTAAAACGAGAGTCCCCCGTAGATGCGGTAGGGGACGTTCAGCTTCCTCAAGCTCTCTTCAAAAGAGCGGGACTGCGCGTTGGTTCGGTACAAGATGGCGAAGTCCTTGTACTGGCATCCATCGTGGCCCCGCACCTCGAAAATCTTGTGCGCCACAAAGCGCCCCTCGTCGTTGTCCGAGGTCGCACGGAAGACCTTGATCTTTTCGCCGTCTGAATTTTGGGTCCAAACCTCCTTGGGGATTTGGTCGCGGTTGTTCGCAATCACCGAATTCGCCGCGCGGACGATGTGGGAGGTGGAGCGGTAGTTCTGCTCCAACTTGAACAGCTTGGCATCCTGATAGTCCTTCTTGAAGTTGAGGATGTTCTGGATGTTGGCCCCGCGGAAGGCGTAAATGCTCTGGGCGTCGTCGCCCACCACGCAGACGTTCTCGTGGACCGCGCCCAGCTGCTTGATGATGAGGTACTGTGCGAAGTTGGTGTCTTGGTACTCGTCCACGAGGATGTACCGGAAGCGGTGCTGGTATTTGCTCAGCAGGTCCGGGAAGTCGCGAAGCAGCACGTTCATCTTGTAAAGCAGGTCGTCAAAATCCATGGCGCCCGCACGGAAGCACCTCGCCTCGTAGTTGGCGAAGATCTCGGCGAGCATGGGCCGGCCGGCTTGTTGGTCTTCTGATCGAATCTCGGTGTGCTCGGCGTACGCCCGCGCGTCAATCAAGTTGTTCTTGGCGCTGCTGATGCGGCTCTGCACACTCGCGGGCTTGTACACCTTGTCATCAAGACCCATGCCCTTGATGATGTCCTTCAACAGGCTGCGGCTGTCTTGCGTGTCGTAGATGGTGAAGTTCCGAGGGTAGTTGATGCGTTCGCATTCCATCCGCAGAATGCGGGCGAAGATGCTGTGAAACGTTCCCATCCAAAGGTTGCGTGCTTCGCTCTCCCCGACGAGGGTGCCGATGCGGTGCTTCATCTCTTTGGCCGCTTTATTCGTGAACGTCAAGGCCAAAATCGAGAAGGGGTCCACCCCTTGCGTCATCATGTGGGCGATGCGGTAGGTCAAAACCCGGGTCTTTCCAGAGCCCGCACCTGCAATCACCATCATGGGCCCATCCATGTGGGCCGCAGCCTCCCGTTGGACGTCGTTGAGATCTTCTAAGAAATTCACAATCGAAAGGTACATTCGAGCCTCGCTTGGGCGACCATCCGCAGCAACGCTCTTGCAAATCGGGTGATTCAAGTTGGGTTGGAGAAGTCTCCGTAAAAATCTCCCGCCAGACCTTGCTTTTTCGTTGGTTTCGTCTACTTTTGCACCCCCTTTAGAATTTGGGGGGGAAGTATTTTATGCCCATAGATTAACGTCAAACCTAGACGATGCCTACCATCCAGCAGCTCATCCGCAAGGGACGGGTCACCAAGACCCAGGCGAGTAAATCGGCCGCTTTGGACTCATGTCCACAACGCCGTGGCGTCTGCGTTCGTGTGTACACGACCACGCCGAAGAAGCCAAATTCCGCCATGCGAAAGGTCGCCCGTGTGCGACTCACCAACGGAAACGAAGTGAACGCCTACATCGGCGGTGAAGGACACAACCTCCAAGAGCACAGCATCGTGCTCGTGCGCGGTGGTCGTGTGAAGGACCTCCCGGGTGTGCGTTACCACATTGTGCGCGGTGCACTTGACACCGCTGGAGTGGACGGCCGCATGCAGCGCCGTTCGAAGTATGGCACCAAGCGCCCCAAGGCGAAAAAGTAATCTGACGACATGAGAAGAAAAGTCGCCAAAAAGCACCGCATTCTCCCCGACGCCAAGTTCGGGGACGTGCAAGTGACCACGTTTGTGAACAACCTGATGCTGGACGGGAAGAAGAGCGTGGCCTTCACCATTTTCTACAACGCCATCGAGCGCGTGTCCGAGCGGACAGGCGAAGAAGGTCTGGAGCTCTTCAAGAAGGCGCTCGAGAACGTCACGCCCGCCGTGGAGGTGCGTAGCCGTCGCGTTGGAGGTGCAACCTTCCAAATTCCAACTCCCATTCGGGACAGCCGCAAGGAGAGCATGGCCATGAAGTGGCTCATCGACTTCTCACGCAAGCGCAACGAGAAGAGCATGGCGGAACGCCTCGCCGCGGAAATCATTGCCGCGTCAAAGGAGGAGGGCGCGACCTTCAAGAAGAAGGAAGACACCCACCGCATGGCTGAAGCCAACAAGGCATTTGCCCACTTCCGTTTCTGACATTGACCCCATTGATCTGAAATCATGGCCCAAAGAGACCTCAACTTTACGCGCAACATTGGCATCATGGCCCACGTGGACGCTGGAAAGACGACCACGACTGAGCGTATTCTGTACTACACAGGCATCAGCCACAAGATTGGCGAGGTGCACGACGGTGCAGCCACCATGGACTGGATGGAGCAGGAGCAGGAGCGTGGCATCACCATCACGTCTGCGGCAACCACTTGCTTCTGGAAGTTCCAGGACCAGCAATACCGAATCAACATCATCGACACCCCGGGTCACGTAGACTTCACCGTGGAGGTGGAGCGCTCCTTGCGTGTCTTGGATGGTGCTGTTGGATTGTTCTGCGCCGTGTCTGGTGTGGAACCACAATCGGAAACCAACTGGGGCCTCGCCGACAAGTACGGTGTGCCTCGCATCGGCTTCGTGAACAAGATGGACCGCAGCGGTGCGGACTTCTTCAACGTGGTCGGCATGATCAAGGAGATGCTCGGAGCACGTCCAGTGCCCCTGCAGGTGCCCATTGGCGCAGAGGAGACCTTCCGCGGTGTGGTCGACTTGATCGACAACAAGGCGTACGTGTGGAACGAGGAAGACAAAGGCATGACCTGGGACGAGATCCCGATGCCTGAGGACCTGGTGGACACCGTGGCCGAGTGGCGCGACAAGTTGATTGAAGCTGCTGCCGAGCAGGACGACTCCTTGATGGAGAAGTACTTCGAGGATCCAGACAGCCTCAGCAAAGAAGAAATCGTGGAGGCCATTCGCAAGGCGACCATCGCCATGGAGATCACCCCGTTGTTGTGCGGTTCAGCCTTCAAGAACAAAGGTGTTCAGACCATGTTGGACGCCGTCATGATGTACCTCCCATCTCCTTACGACGTGGAGAGCATCACGGGCACCGACCCCGACGACGAGAGCGTGGAGTACGAGCGCAAGCCGGACCCCAACGAGCCGTTCTCAGGTTTGGCCTTCAAGATTGCCACCGACCCCTTTGTGGGACGCCTCTGCTTCGTCCGGGCTTACTCGGGCAAGTTGCCAGCGGGCTCGTACGTGAAGAACACGCGTTCTGGCAAGAAGGAGCGCATCAGCCGCATCTTCCAGATGCACTCGAACAAGCAGAACCCCATCGACGTGTTGGAGGCTGGGGACATCGGCGCAGTTGTCGGTTTCAAGGACATCCGCACCGGAGACACCCTCTGCGACGAGAAGGCCCCCATCGTGCTCGAGAGCATGAGCTTCCCTGCTCCTGTGATCGGAATCGCGATCGAGCCCAAGTCTCAAGCAGACATGGACAAGTTGGGCACGGCGTTGTCCAAGTTGTCTGAAGAGGACCCCACGTTCCAGGTTCACACCGACGAGGAGAGCGGCCAAACGGTCATCTCTGGCATGGGTGAGTTGCACTTGGAAGTGTTGATCGACCGCATGAAGCGCGAGTTCAATGTGGAGTGCAACCAGGGCCAGCCTCGCGTGGCATACAAGGAGGCCATCTTTGCATCGGCGGACCACCGTGAGGTGTACAAGAAGCAGTCTGGTGGTCGCGGAAAGTTCGCGGACATCATCGTGAAGATTGGCCCATCCCCAGAGCCTGAAAAGGAGGGTTTGGTGTTCAAGAGCTCGGTGAAGGGTGGAAACGTGCCAAAGGAGTTCATCCCATCTGTGGAGAAGGGCTTCAAGGAGGCCATGCAGAATGGTGTGCTCGCCGGCTACCCCATGGACAGCATGTACGTGGAGTTGATCGACGGCAGCTACCACAATGTGGACTCGGACCAGCTGTCGTTTGAGCAGGCTGCGAAGTTTGCGTACCGCGCAGCTGTGAAGCAGTGCAGCCCCAAGATCTTGGAGCCCATGATGAAGCTCGAAGTGTTGACCCCAGAGGAAAACATGGGTGACGTCATCGGTGACTTGAACAAGCGTCGCGCCCTCATCGAAGGCACTGGCGAGCGTGCTGGAAAAACCATCGTGAACGCGGCTGTGCCTCTCTCTGAGATGTTCGGTTACGTGACCGACCTCCGGACGTTGACTTCAGGTCGTGCGACTTCAAGCATGAGCTTCAGCCACTACGCCGAGGCGACCAACAACATCCAGGAAAAGGTGATCGAAGACGCCAAAGGCTAATCCAACGACGACATGACTCAGAAAATTCGCATCAAGCTCAAGTCTTACGACCACAACCTGGTCGACAAGTCAGCTGAAAAGATTGTCAAGACCGTGAAGTCGACTGGAGCAGTCATCAGCGGCCCCGTGCCCCTGCCCACGCACCAGCGCATTTACACCGTCTTGCGTTCACCCCACGTGAACAAGAAGAGCCGTGAGCAATTCGAGCTCAGCTCGTACAAGCGCCTGATCGACATCTACAGCTCTTCTTCGAAGACTGTGGACGCCCTCATGCGTTTGGAGTTGCCAAGCGGAGTAGAAGTAGAAATCAAGGTCTGATTCCCGTCAGGCTTCATTCATAAAAACAAACACCATGCCCGGACTCATAGGGAAAAAAGTAGGCATGACCAGCATCTACAGTGCCGCTGGGAAGAATCTCCCATGCACAGTGTTGGAAGTTGGTCCTTGCGTTGTGACGCAAGTACGTACCCTCGAGCGGGACGGCTACGAAGCCGTTCAACTTGGTTACGGCGAGCGTTCCGAAAAGCACACTTCGAAGGCCATGCAAGGCCACTTCAAGCGTGCAGGTGTGTCTCCACAGCGTCGTTTGGTGGAGTTCAACGCCTTTGAACAAGAATTGCAACCAGGAGACACCCTGAAAGTGGACGACGTGTTCGCGGAAGGCCAGTTTGTCAGCGTCAGCGGCAAGTCAAAGGGTAAAGGTTTCCAGGGTGTTGTGAAGCGCCACGGTTTTGGCGGTGTGGGTCAAGCGACCCACGGTCAGCACAACCGTCTGCGTGCACCAGGTTCCATTGGTGCAGCGTCGACCCCAGCACGTGTCTTCAAGGGCATGCGCATGGCGGGCCAGATGGGCAACTCACGTGTCACCATCGAGAACCTCGAGATCCTGAAGGTTCTCCCAGAAGAGGGTCTCCTCGTGGTCAAGGGCGCTGTGCCCGGTCACAAGGGAGCCACTGTGATCATCCGCAAGCCTGAAGCATCATGAAACTGAGCGTTTACAGCAGCAAAGGATCCAAGACAAAAAAGTCTGTGGACCTCGACGATGCGGTGTTTGGCATCGAGCCAAATGACCACGCGATTTACCTCGATGTGAAGCGCTTCTTGGCCGCCCAGCGTCAAGGAACGCACGACAGCCTCAGCCGCTCCTTTGTGACGGGTTCCACCCGCAAGATCAAAAAGCAGAAGGGCACAGGTACTGCACGTGCCGGCAGCATCAAGAACCCGTTGTTTCGCGGGGGTGGTACAGTGTTTGGTCCTGAGCCACGCGATTACACCCAGAAGCTGAATGGCAAGCTGAAGAAGCTCGCACGCAAAAGCGCGTTGAGCTACAAGGCGAAGGGAGAAGGCATCACTGTGGTGGACAGCATCAGCATGGACGCACCCAAGACCAAGGATTTCTTGGCGGTGTTGGAAGGCTTGAAGTTGGCCGACAAGAAGACCTTGACGGTTTTGCCTGCCGCGAACGATGCGATTTACCGCAGCTGCCGCAACCTGCCCAAGCACCGTGTCATGGTCGCCTCTGACTTGAGCACGTACGACATCATGAACTGTTCCAACTTGGTTTTCGTGGACAACGCCCACGAAGTCGTTGAAGGAATGCTGAAAGCCTAAGCCATGTCGAACATTCTCATCAAGCCCCTCATCACCGAGAAAATGTCCCTCGACACCGAGCGCAACAACAGCTACGGTTTCGTGGTGGCAGACGGTGCCAATAAAATTGAAATCAAGAATTCGGTGGAAGCCGCTTACGGCGTGACCGTGACTTCTGTGCGCACTTTGCGTGTGGACGGCAAAGCACGTCAGCGTTTCACCAAAACCGGTGTCGTCCGCGGCCGCACCAATGGCTACAAGAAAGCCATTGTGAGCTTGGCTGAAGGACAGGCCATCGATTTCTACGACAACATCTAAGACGCCATGGCACTCAGGAAATTCAACCCGATTACCCCAGGCATGCGCCACAAGGTGCTCTCCAAGTTTGAGGAGATCACCACGGACAAGCCTCACAAGCCATTGCTGGAGCCCATCAAGAAGTCTGGAGGTCGCAACAGCGACGGAAAGATGACGATGCGCTACCGCGGAGGTGGCCACAAGCGTCGTTACCGCGTGATTGATTTCAAGCGGAACAAGCACATGGAAGCCACGGTCTTGACTGTGGAATACGATCCAAACCGCTCAAGCAACATCTGCTTGGTGGAATACAAGGACGGCGAGAAGCGCTACGTTATTGCCCCCGAAGGCTTGAAGCCTGGGATGACCATCCACAGTGGCAAGAACGCCATGCCAGAGGTGGGGCACGCGATGTACCTCTCAGACATCCCCCTCGGCACCATCGTGCACAACATTGAGTTGCACCCCGGTCGCGGCGCGAACATCGCCCGCAGCGCTGGTGCGTACGCCCAGTTGGCTGCCCGCGACGGCAAGTACGCTGTGCTGAAGTTGCCAAGCGGAGAGACCCGTCAAATTCTCGTCACTTGCTTGGCCGTCATCGGTGCGGTAGGCAACAGCGAGCACAACCTTCAGGTCAGCGGTAAAGCAGGACGCAGCCGCTGGTTGGGACGCCGCCCACGCGTGCGTGGTGTGGTGATGAACCCAGTCGACCACCCCATGGGTGGTGGTGAGGGTCGCTCCTCAGGTGGTCACCCACGCTCACGCAACGGTGTGCCCGCAAAAGGATTCAAGACGCGCAACAAGCGCAAGGCGTCCTCCAAGAACATCATTGAACGTCGGAAGAAGTAAGACATGGCTCGTTCACTTAAGAAACCACCTTTCATCCACTACAAGCTTGCTCAGCGCATTGAAGCCATGCAAGCCTCTGGAAAGAAGTCTGTCATCAAGACCTGGTCTCGTGCAAGCACGATCACCCCAGACTTTGTGGGTTTGACAATTGCCGTGCACAACGGACGCCAATTCATTCCTGTTTTCGTGACTGAAAACATGGTTGGACACAAGTTGGGGGAATTCTCTCCAACGCGCACCTTCCGTGGTCACGCCGACAAAAAAGACAAGAAGCGCTGAGTCATGGGAGCACGTAAAAGAATCGCCGCAGATGCAAGCAAGGAGGCGCTGAAGAGCACCGCCATTGCGAGCTTGAACAACTGCCCGACGTCACCACGCAAAATGCGTTTGGTGGCCGACACGGTCCGTGGCAAGGACGTGTTTGAAGCGCTCAACTTGTTGCGCTTCAGCTCACGCGAGGCCAGCATTCGTTTGGAGAAGCTCTTGCTCTCTGCCATTGCGAACTGGGAAGCCAAGAACGAAGGCAAGCGTCCTGAGGAAGCAGGCTTGATCGTTCGCGAAATCAAAGTGGACAGCGCCCGCATGTTGAAGCGTTTGCAGCCCGCCCCACAGGGTCGTGCGCACCGCATTCGCAAGCGCAGCAACCACGTGACCATCATTGTAGACAGCGCCAAGAACTAATCATGGGACAGAAGACGAATCCAATCGGCAATCGCCTCGGTTTCATCCGCGGATGGGACTCCAACTGGTACGGTGGCAAGGACTACACCGACAAGTTGGTGGAGGACGACAAGATCCGCACCTACTTGATGGCGCGTTTGCGCAAGGCCAGCGTGTCCAACATCATCATCGAGCGCACTTTGAAGCTCGTGACGGTGACCATCAAGTCTGCCCGCCCCGGTGTCATCATCGGGAAAGGCGGCTCTGAGGTGGACAAGCTCCGTGAAGAGTTGAAGAAGTTGACTGGCAAGGATGTGCAGATCAACATTTTCGAAATCAAGCGCCCCGAATTGGACGCGCGCTTGGTGGCAGAGAGTGTGGCACGCCAGATCGAAGCACGCATCAGCCACCGCCGTGCCATCAAGATGGCCATCGCGGGCACCATGCGTCTCGGAGCTGAGGGCATCAAGATCAACATTGCTGGCCGTGTGAACGGTGCAGAGATCGCCCGCAGCGAAAACTACAAGGAGGGCCGCATTCCATTGCACACCTTCCGTGCCGACATCGACTACGCGTTGGTGGAAGCGCACACCACCTACGGCCGCATCGGCATCAAGTGCTGGATCTGCCGCGGGGAAGTTTACGGCAAGCGTGACTTGTCACCTGTTCCACCCCAAAAGAAGGACCGCGGCGACCGTCGTGGTGGAGCCGACCGCCGTCGGGGTCCTCGTTCCTGATTGAAAGCAAGCTGAATAGTCATGCTACAGCCAAAACGTACCAAGTTCCGTAAAATGCAGAAAGGCCGTGTTCGCGGCCTGGCGCACCGTGGAAGCACGATCGCTTACGGGTCTTTTGCCATCAAGACCTTGGAAGTGGGGTTCATCACTTCCCGTCAGATTGAGGCATCTCGTATTGCAATCAACCGCTACATGAAGCGTGAAGGAAAGGTGTGGATCCGCATCTTCCCAGACAAGCCCATCACCTCGAAGCCTGCAGAAGTGCGTATGGGTAAGGGTAAGGGGGCGCCCAGCCACTGGGTGGCTCCGGTCCGTCCCGGCCGCATCATGTTTGAAGTGGATGGTGTGCCGATGGAAACGGCACAAGAAGCCTTGCGTTTGGGAGCTCAAAAGCTTCCTGTGAAGTGCAAGTTTGTCGTACGCCCAGATTACGCCGGATAATGATTGCCATGAATGAAATCCGCCAGTTGTCCGACAAGGACTTGCAGGAGCGCCTCGATTTGGAGCGTGACGCACTGGCCAAGCTCCGTTTCAATCACACGATTGCGGGGCTCGAATCGCCCAAGGCGTTGTCCGAGAAGAAGCGTGACATCGCCCGTTTGTTGACTGAGCAGAACGCTCGCAAAAACGCCAACTAAGAAGCCATGAGCACAGAAGCAACTACCCGCAACCTCCGGAAGGAGCGCACTGGCATTGTGACATCCAACAAGATGGACAAGAGCATTGTGGTTTCCGTGGAGCGCAAGGAGATGCACCCGATGTACGGGAAATTTGTCAAGCGCACCAAGAAGTTTGTGGCGCACGATGAAGAGCAAACCTGCAACATCGGCGACACCGTCCGCATCATGGAAACCCGTCCAATGAGCAAGCGCAAGTGCTGGCGATTGGTGGAAGTCGTGGAGCGCGCGAAATAATCCAGGGAAAGAAAAAGACTGAACGATGATCCAGCAAGAATCCCGTATGAAGGTCGCTGACAACAGCGGTGCGAAGGAAGCCCTTTGCATCCGTGTGTTGGGTGGCACCAAGCGGCGTTACGCGTCTGTCGGAGACACCGTGGTGGTGGCTGTGAAGAGCGCGACCCCGAACGGAAACGTGAAGAAAGGCACGGTGTCCAAGGCTGTGGTGGTTCGCACCAAAAAGGAAGTTCGCCGTCCTGACGGTTCGTACATCCGTTTTGACGACAACGCCATTGTGCTTTTGAACGCCAACAGCGACATGCGCGGCACGCGCATCTTTGGTCCTGTCGCACGCGAGTTGCGTGAGAAGGACTTCATGAAGATTGTTTCACTCGCACCTGAGGTGTTGTAATCCACGAACCATGTTCAAGAGATTCAAAGTCAAGAAGGGCGACACGGTCAAGGTGATTTCCGGCGGCAACCGCGGCAAGGAAGGCACAGTGTTGGCGGTCGACCGCAAGAAGGACCGCGTGGTCGTGGAGGGTGTCAACATTGTCACCAAGCACGTCAAGCCCAGCCCCACCAACCCCCAAGGAGGTGTCACCACCACCGAGGCCGGGATCCACATCAGCAACGTGATGGTGGTCGACGGAGCTGGCAACGCCACCCGTGTTGGACGCCGCAAGGGCGACAACGGGAAGCTGGTTCGTTTTTCCAAGAAAACCAATGAGGAGCTGAAGTGATGAGCTACATTCCACGACTCCAGACCCAATACGCGGAGGAAATCGCTCCCGCATTGAAGAAGCAGTTCGAGTACACCTCGTCCATGCAAGTGCCCCGCATCGTGAAGATTTGCTTGAACCAAGGTTTGGGCAAGGCTGTGGCCGACCGCAAAATGGTGGACACCGCCGTGGGTGAGATGTCCATCATCGCGGGCCAAAAGGCTGTGCCGACCCTGTCCACGAAGGACGTGTCGAACTTCAAGCTGCGCAAGGGCATGCCGATTGGCGCACGTGTCACCTTGCGTCGTGAGCGCATGTACGAGTTTTTGGACCGCTTGATCGCGGTGTCTTTGCCTCGTACGCGTGACTTCCAAGGCGTGAAGGCCAAAGGCTTTGACGGCCGCGGCAACTTCACCTTCGGGATCAAAGAGCAAATCATCTACCCCGAGATTGACCTCGACAAGGTCAAGAACATCAACGGGATGGACATCACCATTGTGACCACCGCGAAAACGGACGAGGAAGCGAAAGCCCTCCTCGAAGCGTTCGGTTTCCCATTCAAAAAGAACTAAGCCATGGCCAAAGAATCCATGAAAGCGCGTGAGCGCAAGCGCGAGCGCCTCGTGGCGAAGTACGCTGCCAAGCGTGCCGCCTTGAAAGAAGCTGGCGATTGGGAAGGCTTGCAAAAGTTGCCACCCAACTCTGCAGCGGTGCGTTTGCACAACCGTTGCCAAATCACAGGCCGTCCACGCGGCTTCATGCGTCAGTTCGGCATCAGCCGCGTCTTGTTCCGCAAGATGGCGTTGCACGGACGCATTCCCGGCGTGAAAAAGGCCAGCTGGTAATCTGAAACAGAGAAGACATGCATAGCGATCCCATTTCCGATTACTTGACGCGCATTCGCAATGCGCAGATGGCCCGTCACAAGGTGGTGGAAATTCCTGCTTCCAACTTGAAGAAGGAATTGACCAAAATCTTGTTTGACCAGGGGTACATCCTGAACTACAAGTTTGTCGACGAAGGTCACCAAGGCAGCATCAAGATTGCCTTGCGTTACGACGCCAAGTCTCGTCGACCAGCCATTACCGAAATCAAGCGCCACTCGAAGCCTGGTCTGCGTCGTTACGCAGGTGCGGATGGTCTTCCCCGCGTGTTGAACGGTCTCGGCGTCAGCATCATCAGCACCAACAAGGGCTTGATGACCGACAAGGAGGCCCGCCGACTGAACGTGGGTGGCGAAATTCTTTGCACTGTATACTGATCCGTCATGAGCCGAATTGGAAAAAATCCCATCACCGTTCCCAGTGGAGTTGAACTCTCCATCCAGGGCAACGTTGTGTCTGTCAAAGGCCCCAAAGGGGAGTTGACGCAGGAGGTGGACGAAGTGATCTCCATGGAGTACGCAGACAACGTGTTGACGTTGTCTCGTCCCAACGACGACAAAGAGGTGCGTTCAAAGCACGGCCTCTACCGCGCCTTGGTCCAAAACATGATCACAGGTGTGTCTGAAGGTTACAAGGTTCAACTTCAAATGGTGGGTGTGGGTTTCCGTGCCGCTGCGCAGGGACAACAGCTCAACTTGAGCTTGGGTTACAGCCACCCCATCATCATTGAATTGCCGAAGGAAGTCAAGTTGGAAGCAGAAACCAAGAAAGGTGAAGCTCCCCTCGTGACCTTGTCGTCACACGACAAGCAATTGTTGGGCACGGTTGCCGCGAAGATTCGCAGCCTGCGTAAGATTGAGCCTTACAAAGGCAAGGGTGTTCGCTTCTTGGGCGAGCAAATCCGTCGCAAGGCTGGTAAGACGGCCGCCAAATAACCTGAAGTCATGGATACGAAGAAGAAAGCGAAAGCGCGCAAGCGCATCAAGAGCCGCGTCCGCGGCCGTGTTCAGGGCACAGCCGAGCGTCCACGCCTCACCGTGTTCCGGAGCAACAAGCAGATTTACGCCCAAGTCATCGACGACTTGGCGGGCCGCACCCTTGCGTCCGCCTCGTCACTTGGCAAGGACGGCGCCGAAGGTGCCAAGCTTGACCAAGCCGCGGCGGTGGGAAAGTCGATTGCAGAGAAGGCCCAAGCTGCAGGAGTGTCTCAAGTGGTCTTTGACCGCAACGGGTACCTCTACCATGGCCGCATTCAAAAACTTGCTGAAGCTGCCCGTGAAGGTGGCTTGAAATTCTAACGAGATGGCTCAGAATCAACGTCAACAAAAGCGAGGTGGAAACCGTGAGCAACAATCGCGCACTGGGGATCCCGATTTGAAAGACCGCCTGGTTGGAATCAACCGTGTGGCAAAGACCACCAAGGGTGGCCGCACGTTCAGCTTCAGCGCCATCGTCATCGTCGGTGACGAGAAGGGCAAAGTGGGACACGGTCTCGGCAAGAGCCGTGAAGTGGCCACAGCCATTCAAAAAGGCATTGAAGATGGCAAGAAGGGCATGATCCACGTTCCGCTTGTGAACGGCACCATCCCTCACGCCCAGGAAATGAAGTACGCAGGTGCGCACATCTTGATCCGCCCTGCATCTCCAGGTACCGGTGTGATTGCCGGTGGCGCGATGCGTGCGGTGTTGGAGAGCGCTGGCATCACAGATGTGTTGGCCAAGTCCCTCGGGTCTTCCAACCCCCACAACGTGGTGAAGGCCACCTTCAACGCGTTGAAGGAGCTTCGCAGCGCCAACGACGTCGCGCAGTTGCGCGGCATCCCTGTCAGCAAAGTGTTCAACGGATAATTGCATTGACCATGGGCAAAATTGTCATCACCCAAGTGCGCAGTGCGATCAACCGTACCAAGCGTCAGAAAGAGACCATCAAGGCTCTCGGATTGAAAAAGCTTCACAACTCAGTGGAACACGAAGACACCCCCCAGATCATGGGCATGGTGCGTGCAGTGGGTCACTTGGTGAAAGTCGAAAAGAAATAATCTCTAACCAGCACATTCCATGAATCTCAGCAACCTTACCCCAGCGTCAGGATCTCGGAAGCAGCGCAAGCGAGTTGGTCGCGGAGAAGGCTCCGGTCACGGAGGCACTTCCACACGCGGTCACAAAGGCGCGAAGTCTCGTTCAGGCTACAAGTCCAAGATTGGATTTGAAGGTGGACAGATGCCTTTGCAGCGTCGCGTTCCGAAGTTCGGTTTCACAAACCCCAACCGCGTCGAATACAAGGGCATCAATGTCGACACATTGCAAGCCTTGATCGAGAAGACCGGTTTGAAGGCTGTCACCCCAGCCGACTTGGTCGCCAACGGTTTGGCGGGCAAGCACGATCTCGTGAAAATCCTCGGCCGTGGTGAATTGACCACGGGTGTGGAAGTGTCTGCCCACCAGTTCAGCAAGTCGGCCACGGCCGCCATCGAAGGAGCTGGAGGCAAATGTTCCACCATTGACCGCTTTGCGAAATGAGGTTCTTCCAAAAAATCGGAGACATCTGGAGGCATGAAGAGCTTCGTCAGAAGCTTGGTGTCACGCTCGGATTGATTTTGGTGTACCGTGTGGGCTCCTTCATCGTCCTTCCAGGTGTGAACAGCGATGTGCTCGCAGCGCAAATGAGCCAGCTTGGTTCAGGAGGTCTTGGAGACATCTTGTCTTTGTTCACCGGCGGTGCCTTCACCCGTGCGTCCATCTTCGCACTGGGCATCATGCCTTACATCTCGGCTTCCATCATCATCCAGCTCTTGAGCATCGCCGTTCCTGCGGTCCAGAAGCTGCAGAAGGAAGGTGAGAGCGGCCGCAACAAAATCAACCAGTGGACGCGCTTCCTCACCATCGCCATCACCTTGGTGCAGGCGCCCGGATACCTCGCGTCCAGCGTGGTGAGCGTCCCAGGTGTGGTGCAGAGCCCAGACGCGTTTTGGTGGTTCTCTGCGGTGACCATTTTGACTTGCAGCACGCTGCTGATCATGTGGCTCGGAGAGCGCATCACGGACAAAGGCGTCGGAAACGGCATTTCGTTGTTGATCATGATCGGCATCATCGCCACGTTCCCGCAGGCGATTGTGCAAGAGTTTGCGCACCCCGACACCACGTTGTTCTTCTTCTTGGTGGAGCTGGCGTTCTTGTTGATCATCATCGGCGCCAGCGTGGCTTTGGTCCAGGCGATCCGCAAGGTGCCTGTGCAAATGGCCAAAATGCAACAGGCCGGAGGCATGTTGCCAGCAGGTGAGGGTGCACGCAGCTTCATTCCATTGAAAGTGAACAGCTCGGGTGTGATGCCCATCATTTTCGCCCAGGCGATCATGTTTGTGCCGCTGTACCTCACGCAGAGCGAGTCGTTGCAGGGCAATGAAATCCTCCAGTCGTTGAGCGACTTCAACGGCCTTTGGTACAACGTCCTCTTCTTTGTGATGATTGTGGTGTTCACCTACTTCTACACGGCAATCACGGTGAACCCGAACCAAATGGCGGACGACCTGAAGCGTCAAAACAGCTTTGTTCCTGGCGTGAAGCCTGGACGTCCGACTGCGGAGTTCCTCGACGAGGTGCTGTCTCGCATCACCTTGCCAGGTGCCGTGTTCTTGGGATTGATTGCGGTCTTGCCCGCGATCGTGTTCCAACTTGGATTGACGAAAGCACAGACCTTTGCCATCTTCTTCGGGGGAACCTCCCTGTTGATCATGGTGGGTGTGATTTTGGACACGCTTCAGCAAATCGAGAGCTACTTGCTTTCACGTCGCTACGACGGTTTGATGAAGAGTGGTAAAATGCGTGGACGTCCACAGTCTCCTGTGGGCGGAATCGCTGGCTGATTTTCGAATGAGCTTGGGTCGACGAGTCCGCATCAAGACGGACGAGGAAGTCGAGCTCATTCGGTTGAGTTCTTTGCTTGTTGGGAGAACGTTGGCGCAGGTCGCCGCCCGGGTGCAACCCGGTGTGACCACGCTTGCGCTCGATGCGGTGGCCGAGGAGTTCATCCGAGACCACGGGGCTGAGCCTGGGTTCAAAGGGTACGGAGGTTTTCCAAACTCGTTGTGCACCTCAGTCAATGAAGCGGTGGTTCATGGCATCCCCAACGACACGCCCCTCCAAGAGGGAGACATTGTGTCGGTGGACTGTGGGGTGTTGATGAATGGCTTCTACGGAGACAGTGCTTACACCTTCGCGGTGGGCGACGTTTCTGAAGAAGTCCAGCGGCTTCTGGACACCACCAAAGTTTGTTTGGATCTGGCGATCGAGCAAGCTGTGGTGGGGAAACGCATCGGCGACATTGGCCACGCCTGTCAGCAGCACGCTGAAGGGCAGGGTTACGGTGTGGTTCGAGAATTGGTGGGTCACGGCTTGGGCCGGGACTTGCATGAGGCCCCTGAAGTCCCCAATTACGGACGACGCGGGAACGGCCCCAAGCTCATGGACGGCATGGTGCTGGCCATCGAACCCATGATCAACCTCGGCGGCCGCGAAGTCGGTCAGGCGGAAGATGGTTGGACCATCGTGACGCGTGACGGCAAGGTCAGCGCCCACTTTGAGCACGACGTGGTTGTGCGGCAAGGCAAGGCAGACGTTCTCTCCAGCTTCAAAGACATTGAAGAAGTTTTGAATTCGAAGAATACGAACTGAGTTACAGTATGGCGAAACAAACGTCGATCACACAAGATGGCACCATCTTGGAAGCGCTCTCCAACGCGCGTTTCCGAGTGGAGCTTGAGAATGGGCACACCATCATGGCCCACATCTCTGGAAAGATGAGGATGTACTACATCAAGATCTTGCCAGGTGATCGCGTGAAAGTTGAGATGAGCCCCTACGATTTGTCCAAGGGTCGCATCACATTCCGGTACAAGAAATAACACGAGCAACATGAAAACTCGCGCATCCATCAAGAAGCGTACGGCCGATTGCAAAATCGTTCGCCGGAAAGGACGTCTTTACGTCATCAACAAGAAGAACCCCAAAATGAAGCAGCGTCAGGGTTGATCCCGGAGCTGTTTAAATCACGATTGCATGGCACGTATTGCTGGTATCGACATTCCCCGCAACAAGCGCGGAGTTATTGCACTGACTTACATCTACGGCATCGGTCGCAGCCGCGCTGCGAAGGTGTTGGCGGAAGCAGGTGTGGACGAGAACAAGAAGGTGGAGACTTGGTCTGACGACGAAGTTGGCGCCATCCGTACCGCCATTGCCACCGGCTTCAAGGTGGAAGGTGAGTTGCGTTCTGAGACATCTCAAGACATCAAGCGTTTGATGGACATCGGTTGTCAGCGTGGCATCCGCCACCGGAACAGCCTGCCACTCCGCGGTCAGCGCACCAAGAACAACAGCCGCACCCGGAAAGGGAAGCGCAAGACTGTGGCGAACAAGAAGAAGTAACATCCAGACTCCGGTCTGACCATTTGGGTCCCAAGGGGCCGATCACCTCCAAAACCAACGACGATGGCGAAAAGCGTCAAGAAAAGGAAGGTCAAAGTGGAAGCGCAGGGCCAAGCCCACATCCACTCTTCTTTCAACAACATCATCATCTCCCTGACCAACAACACAGGTCAGGTGATTTCCTGGTCAAGCGCCGGAAAGATGGGATTCCGTGGTTCCAAGAAAAACACGCCTTACGCTGCGCAATGTGCGGCTGAGGATTGTGGCAAAGTGGCCTTGGAAGCTGGACTCAAGAAAATCCGAGTGTTCGTGAAAGGTCCTGGACAGGGCCGTGAGAGTGCCATTCGCACGCTGCACAACATGGGCATCGAAGTCTCTGAAATCGTGGACGTGACCCCACTTCCACACAACGGGTGCCGCCCTCCAAAGCGTCGTCGCGTTTAATCGTCGTTGAACTGAAAGAAAGCAAGATTTATGGCACGTTACCGCGGACCCAAATCCAAGATCACACGTCGCTTCAAGGAGGCGATTTTTGGACCAGATAAGGCGCTTGAGCGCCGTCCTTACGGACCTGGTCAACACGGCAACACCCGTCGTCGCAAGAAGGAGTCAGAGTACTCTGTTCAGCTTGCGGAAAAGCAGAAAGCCAAGTACACCTACGGCATCTTGGAGAAGCAGTTCTCCAACATGTTTAAGGCGGCCAACGCGAAGTCTGGCATCACTGGCGAGATCCTTCTCCAGTTGTGTGAGCGTCGCTTGGACAACATCGTGTACCGTTTGGGCATCGCCCCAACCCGTCGCGGAGCCCGTCAGTTGGTGTCGCACCGTCACATCACCGTGAACGGTTCGGTGGTGAACATTCCTTCTTACCGTTTGCGTGAGGGAGATGTGGTGGGCGTTCGTGAGAAGAGCAAGTCCCTCGAAGTGGTGACTGCCTCTCTCGCCAACAGCAACCAGAGCCACGATTGGTTGAACTGGGATGGCGCTGCCATGTCCGGGACCATGATCAACATTCCTTCTCGGAATCAGATTCCAGAGAACATCAAGGAGTCTTTGATTGTGGAATTGTACTCTAAGTAATCCATCCCTGAACCAAAAGACATGGCAATTCTCGATTTTCAGCAGCCGGACAAGGTCATCATGCTTGACTCGACCGACTACAATGGCAAGTTTGAGTTCCGTCCATTGGAGCCAGGGTTTGGCTTGACCGTCGGCAACGCGCTCCGTCGCATCTTGTTGTCCTCGTTGGAGGGCTTCGCAATCACCAACCTCCGCGTGGAGGGTGTCGACCACGAGTTCAGCACCATCAAGGGTGTGGTGGAAGACGTGACGGAGATTGTCTTGAACCTCAAGCAAGTTCGTTTCCGCCGCCACATTGAAGACACCGACCAAGAGTCTGTGACTGTCTCTGTGAAAGGCCAAAAGACCTTCACTGCAGGCGACCTCGGCAAGTTCACTTCGGCCTTCCAGGTCATGAACCCCGACATGGTCATCTGCAACATGGACGAGTCTGTGGAGTTGAACCTCGTGCTTCACATCGGCAAGGGACGTGGCTACGTTCCTGCGGAGGAGAACAAGCGTGAGGACGCTCCTGTGGGCACCATCGCCATCGACAGCATCTTCACCCCGATTCGGAACGTGAAGTACGAGATTGAAAACTTCCGTGTGGAGCAACGCACCGACTACGAGAAGTTGATCCTCGAATTGGACTGCGACGGCAGCGTGCACCCCAAGCAAGCGTTGCAGGAAGCGGCGAAGATTCTCATCCACCACTTCATGTTGTTCTCTGACGAGAAGATTTCTCTCGAGCCAGAAGACAGCAACGTGGAAGAGGAGTTCGACGAAAGCAGCCTGCACATGCGCCAGTTGCTCAAGACCAAGTTGGCCGACATGGACCTCAGCGTCCGTGCGTTGAACTGCTTGAAGGCAGCTGACATTGACACCCTGGGCGACCTCGTCGCCTTCAACAAGAACGATCTGCTCAAGTTCCGCAACTTCGGCAAGAAGTCTCTGACAGAATTGGAAGAGCTCGTCGAAGGCAAGAACCTTGCGTTTGGCATGGATGTGAGCAAGTACAAACTCGAATCTGAGTAATCATGCGTCACGGAAAGAAATTCAACCACCTCGGCCGCAAGAGTGCACACCGCAAAGCGATGCTCTCCAACATGGCCTGCTCATTGATTGAGCACAAGCGCATCACAACCACCGTGGCCAAAGCCAAAGAGCTGCGGAAATTTGTGGAGCCCCTCGTGAACCGTTCCAAAGACGACACCACGCACAGCCGTCGCGTTTGCTTCAGCTACCTCGGAAGCAAGCATGCCGTGACCGAGTTGTTCCGCGAAGTGGGACCCAAGGTGAGCACCCGTGAGGGCGGCTACACCCGTATCATTCGCACCGGCAACCGTTTGGGTGACAACGCTGATATGTGTTTGATCGAGCTCGTCGATTTCAACGAAATCTACGGACGCGAAGAGAAGAAGAAGACACGTCGTTCACGTCGTGGAGGCGCCAAGAAGGCCGCTCCTGCTGCGGAAGCTCCTGTTGTGGAGGATGCCGTGGTCGTGGAAGAGGTGGCAGACGCCCCAGCTGAAGAAGCCCCCGCGGCGGAGGTAGCTGACGAGGCACCTGCGGCCGACGACGCCCCTGCTGCTGACGACAGCGCAGAAGGGAAGAAGGAAGACTGAATCCAGCTTCCGGCATGAAAAAGGGAGACCCTCGGGTCTCCCTTTTTTGTTGGAAGTTGGTGGTTTTCTGTGGATGAAGGGCTCATTCGAATCTGTATCTTCGCGGCATGATTGACAACCCCTTGCCTTCAGACGTTGCGGTGTTGGTCTTGGCCGATGGGACAGTGTTCCATGGCAAAGCAGCCGGAAGCCGCGGCACCAGTTTCGGTGAAATTGCATTCAACACCGGGATGTACGGTTATCAAGAAATCTTCACGGACCCCAGCTACCACAAGCAAATTGTGGTGATGGCGACCGCCCACATTGGCAATTACGGTGTGCATGAAGGGGAGACCGAGTCTGCTGGGCCGCGCGTGGCGGGCGTGGTGGCGCGCAACTTCTCGTCTGTGGCCAGCCGACCAGGCGGCAGCGGCACGTTGCAGGACGACCTGGAAAGCCACGAGGTGGTGGGCATTCGCGATGTGGACACGCGGGCTTTGGTCACGCACATCCGTGAGCACGGCGCCATGAACGCGGTCGTGTCCAGCGACGGCACCAGCGTGGAAGAGCTCAAGGCCAAGTTGTCCGAAGTGCCTTCCATGAAAGGCATGGAGCTTTCGAGCCAGGTGAGTGTGACGGAAGTCCGTGAAGCGGGCGTCGGCAATGCACACCGTGTGGCGTTGTTGGACCTTGGGGTCAAGGAGAGCATCGTGCGCTGCTTGGTGGACCGTGGCTGCCACGTCAAGGTGTTCCCGTGGGACAGCGCTGCGGGTGATTTGTTGGCCTGGAACCCGGAGGGCATCATGCTCAGCAATGGCCCAGGCGACCCTGCGGCGATGCCAGGTGTGGTGGCCGAGGTGGCCAAGTTGGTGGAGAGCGGGCTGCCGGTGTTCGGCATTTGTTTGGGGCACCAAGTCTTGGCGTTGAGCCAAGGGGTGCAAACCGAGAAGATGTTCAACGGTCACCGCGGGGTGAACCACCCGGTCAAGAACTTGATCACAGGCACATGCGAAATCACCTCCCAAAACCACGGGTTTGTGATCAGCCGCGAGAGCCTGGAATCCAACGCGGATGTGGAAGAGACCCACGTCCATTTGAACGACAACACCGTGGCCGGCATTCGCTTGGTGGGACGATCTGTGTTCAGTGTGCAATACCACCCTGAAGCTTCCGCAGGCCCCCACGACAGCCGCTACCTGTTTGACGACTTTGTCGCCAACATCGCACAAGAAAAATCCGCCGTTCTGCAATGAACAACGGCCTTCACGGGGAGTGATCCCCACAAGATTCATTTGATGAGTTACATCGATTTTGTCCACGCCCGCCAAATTTTGGACTCGCGTGGAAACCCCACCCTGGAAGTTGAAGTGGGCACCGGAGACGGTTCGTTTGGCCGTGCTGCAGTGCCTTCAGGTGCTTCCACTGGCGTGCACGAAGCGGTCGAATTGCGCGACGGCGGAGACGCTTGGATGGGCAAAGGCGTGGAACGCGCTGTGTCCCACGTGAACAACGAGTTGCAAGAAGCGCTCGTGGGCATGGACGTCACAGACCAGCGTCTCATCGACGAGACCATGCTGGAATTGGACGGCACGGAGAACAAAGGCAACTTGGGTGCAAACGCCATTTTGGGCGTCAGCCTTGCCGCCGCGCGTGCCGCAGCGGATTGCCTTGGATTGCCCTTGTACCGCTACGTGGGTGGTGTGGGTGCACGCACCTTGCCCGTGCCCATGATGAACATCTTGAACGGTGGATCGCACGCCGACAACAAGATCGACATCCAGGAATTCATGGTCATGCCTGTGGGCGCAGAGACGTTCACCGACGGCTTGCGCATGGGCACCGAGATCTTCCACAACCTCAAGAGCGTGTTGAAGGCCCAAGGCCACAGCACCAATGTGGGGGATGAAGGCGGCTTTGCCCCCAATTTGGGCAGCAACGAAGAAGCTGTGGAAGTGGTCCTCAAGGCCATCGAAAAGTCGGGATACCGTCCAGGTGAGGACATCCTGTTGGCCATGGACGCGGCCGCGTCTGAGTTCTACGACAAGGAGAGTGGTCTGTACAAGTTTGAAAGCACAGGCGACCAGCGCACAGGTGCGGAGATGGTGGACTTCTGGAAGGGGTGGTGCGACAAGTACCCCATCGTGTCCATCGAGGATGGCTTGGACGAAGACGACTGGTCGGCGTGGAAGCAGCTCACCGACGTGGTGGGAGACCGCGTGCAGTTGGTGGGCGACGACCTGTTTGTCACCAACGTGCGCCGTTTGTCTCGTGGCATCGAGGAAGGTGTCGGCAACTCCATTTTGGTCAAGGTGAATCAAATCGGCACGTTGTCAGAGACCATGGACGCCGTGAACATGGCACACCGTGCGGGCTACACTTCGGTGATGAGCCACCGCAGCGGAGAGACCGAGGACACCACCATCGCCGATTTGGCCGTGGCCTTGAATACAGGTCAAATCAAGACCGGCTCCGCGAGCCGTTCCGACCGCATCGCCAAGTACAACCAATTGCTCCGCATCGAGGAGGAGTTGGGGGCCAACGCCCAGTACCTCGGCGTGGCGTTCCGTTGATTCAACGTCAATCTTACACGAACAAGGCGGACCACACGGTCCGCCTTGTTTGCGCTGAGGCCATGGGTTCAGCGATGTTGAAGGCCGTTCAGACCGGCACGAATGGCCCCAAAGTTGGAGGGGTTGGATGCCGAACTTTTGCCAAAGTCCCACAGCAAGACCAGCTCGTGTGTGCCCCCAGCCACGCGTTGGATGTCGGTCGCTGCAAATTCAGCGGTGTATCCAATGCGGAGTTCTTCCGTGATTTGAAATTGCGTGATGGCCGTCAGGCTGTTGGCCACACGCCATCCCAAGCCGACTGAGGCAATTCCAGTGAATTCAGCCAAGAAGTTCACATCCAGGATGGATGGCACGTCGGGGGTGGACCTGAACAGCACGGAAGGGTGGAGGGTCATCCGTGGCGTCAAGGCGGCGTGGTACCCTGCATGGGCGTACACGTGGTTTCTGTAAAAGGAGGTGATTGTGCCGTCCAGGGCGTTGTCCAACACGAACAAGGTGGGGGCAGACACCCCAACGTCCCAACTCGGATGCCGAACCATCAGTCCGCACCCAAACCGAGGAATCCAAGCGCTCAGCTGAGTCCCTTGGTACAAAGGGTCGGCGGGGTCGATGACGTCGGTCAGGGCGAGTTGGGAGCGGTATTGCATGAGCCCGCCACGAAGCCCAAAGCTCAATTGGGCCTCGGAACCCAGGTTCAAGTGGTAGGCCCCTTGGGTGGCGAACTCAAAGGTGGAGTTGATGCCAATCGCGTCGACCGCGACCGTGGCCCCCAGGCCGAGGGAGGGGTCGTTGACCAAGCCATGGCCTGACAAGATGCTGGTGTTGGGAGCCCCTTCGAACGCCGCCCACTGAATGCGACGCATGGCCACCGTTTGCCAATGTCCTGCGGATCCAGCGGCAGCCGGGTTGACGAGTGTGGTGTTGAAGAGGTATTGCCCAGTGAGCACGTCTTGCTGTGCGTGAACCTGGGCAGCACAACCCAGGCTCACCAACAGGGCGAGGCATGCAGCATGAAGGTGTGGGAATCGTTTCATCGGCGGAGTTCAACTGCGGCGTTGTACGTGGTTCCGTTGGCGTCAAACACCACAAAGTAGGTACCTGTGGGGAGCATTTGGCCTTGCAGGTTGGTGCCGTCCCATGGGACGGTCACATCGTTGGAGGTGAAGACCAAGCTGCCCCATCGGTCGAAGACATTCAAGGAGGTGCCATCCAACCAGTCGCAGGGCAAGTTGCCCAAATTGGGCCCCACGTTGCGAATCAGGTAGACGTCGTTGAAGCTGTCGTTGTTGGGGGAGAATCCCGTGGGCAAGTCGGGGGCGGTGGGCGGTTCGCTGATGAAGATGTTTTGGTCTTGCGTGGTTGAGTTGCCACATGCATCCGTCAACGTGATGGACCGGATCAACACGCAATCCGGACCGTTGCATTCACCGCCTTCAAATGCATCGACACAGTCCCACGTCCACGTGTTGCACGCATCGGTGGCGTCGATGTCGGTGTCTTCGCAGTTGGGCACCTCCACAGGGCAATGGAATTCCAAGGGTTCGAGCGCGGAGCCCCACTGGGGCGGGTCCGTGTCTGCCCAAGTCACTGCGTAGCTTGTGTCGGCTTGGTTGCCGCACAGGTCCGTCAAACGGTAGCTGAATGTCTTGGTCCACGTGCAGTTGTCGCCTTCTTCCGTTTCTCCGAGGAATTCGAGCACCAATTCGCCCGCCAAGGTGGCGTTGTCTGTGGCCACCAGTTCTTCCAACGTCCAGGGCGTGACCACCGCGTCGCACGCCACGCTGAGGTCTTCCAGCGGCGAGACCAACGCCGGCGCTTCCACGTCTTCCACCAGGATGGACTGGACCCAAGTGGTCGAATTGTCGCACGCGTCTTCCACGGTGTAGGTCCTGTGCAAGAGGAACGAGCCGGGACAGTAGGTTTCAGCTGTGTCGGTGGCGCAGGACAGGGTCGTTTCGCTGCATGCGTCCTCCCACTCCAGGGCGTCGAACGCGCAAGGCGGCACGTCGCCGGGGTCGCCGACAAGAAGGTCTTCAGGAGGCGTCACGACGATGGGGGCCACCGTGTCGAGGTGGAAGATGAATTGGAACCAAGGGCTGGTTTCGTTGCCGCACACATCGCTGGCCTGGAGGGTTCGTCGCACGATGAATTCTGCGGGGCAAGGGCCTGTCAGCGTGTCCAGTTCTTCCGTCCATGTGTGGTCGTTGGCGTCGTTGGCCAAGGGGAGGCTGTCTGAGAAGGGCACGTCGCAGGCCGTTTCCACATCCTCAGGCCAAATGGGAACCACAGGTGCCTGCACATCCGAAAGCGCCACCAGTTGCACCGCGCTGCTGGAAAGGCCCACAGCGTCGGTCACTGTCCAAATCACTTCAAGCGTGTCTGTGCATGCGCCTTCGCTGGCCAAGGTGTCCCAAGTGAAGTCCACCCACAAATCGGGGCCGTCGGTGCACAGGTCTTCCACTTGCACCTCAGCGAGCCAAGTGGCCCACGGCAAGTCTTCGCCCAAGGCCAAATTTGCGTCAGCCGGAACATGAAGCCAGGTGGGAGGGGTGTTGTCGACCAGCGTCACCGTTTGCGCGGCGTCGGCCGTGTTGCCGCATGCATCCGTGGCGGTCCACGTGACAAGCAAGCCTCCCGTCGCGCCGGCTTCAGGCACGGAGTCCAAGGACCATGTCAAGGTGACGTCAGAACAGGCGTCTTCCGCATGAGCGGCATCCAACACGAAGGGGGTGCCGCACTCCTGGGTGGACGCTTCAGGGATCGCCGTGAACGTGGGAGGCATGGTGTCCAAGACCGTCAAGGTCTGGGTCGCTTCTGCCTGGTTGCCGGCGTCGTCGGTGGCGATGTACGTGCGGGTCCAGACGCCCGAACCAGGACATTCCCCCTCACTCCAAAGCGCCGTGCTCGTCCAAGTGGCCGTGCCGCAGGCATCTTCCACCTCGGCATGGGGTGGGGGAAGGCTGTCGGTGCAAGCCAAGAAAAGGTCCTGGGCGACAAACGTGAAGACCGGGGGCGTGGTGTCGATGACAGTCAACGTTTCCACCAAGGAGGCCGAATTCAAACATTCGTCCGTAGCCACGTGGGTGAGGTTCAGCGTCCACAGGCTGTCCAGCCACACAGAGTCCACCGTGGTCGTGTATGACACGACGCCACAACCGTCCTCAGCGGCAGACACCTCTTCTGGCCACGGCGCCACACAAGACAAGGTCCCCGTGAGAGAGGTCGCGCTGAACACAGGCGCCACGGTGTCGAGCACGGCAATGTGCTGCACGACAAGGGTGTCGTTGCCCGCGGCGTCGGTGGCTTGAAATCTCCTGGCCCAGATGCCCGTGCCGCCGCAATCGCCGGGGCTCCAATCGTCAGACAGCCACTCCACGACGACAGTCTCGCTGCAGTTGTCCGTGGCTTGCGGCAAGACCACGGGAATGGACGCTCCGCATTGGACGCTTGAGTCGGCGGGAACGGATGTCCAGCTTGGCGGCGTGGCGTCGACATGGGTCACAACCTGCGTGTGGCTGGCGGTGTTGCCACAGGCGTCGGAGGCCAAAAACGTGTTCAAGACCGTGTACATGCCCGAAGAGGCAAGGCCCAAGGTGTCCGCAAACCACGCGACATCCACTTCGGAGCAATTGTCCACCGCGGTCGGCCACACGACGTCCATGTTGGACTCGCAGTTCACGGTGGTGTCTGGGGGCAGCATGGTCCAGACAGGTGGAATCAAGTCCAAGAAGATGGCCGCCGTGATCGCCGTGCTTTGGTTGCCGCAGGCGTCGGTGGCGGTGTACGTCCGGATGATTTCAGAGGCAGGGGAGCTGCACCCTTGCACCGAGACGTCGTCGCTCCAGGTCAACGAGGTTGCCTCGTTGCATCCGTCCAACACCACGGGTTGCGGCAAAGCATCCATGCTGTCTCCACAATTCAGAGGCCAAAACGCCACGGCATTGAGCGTGGGAGGCGTGTCGTCCAATTGGGTTTGGGTTTGGACCGCTTGGTCCACCAAACCGGTGTCGTCCGTCAGGCTGAACGTACGCACCAAGGTCAACAAGGACCCACATGCCCCTTCCAGCGTGTCCTCGGTCACCGACAGTTCCCATGGCCCGCATCCGGGGATGACTTCGGGCAATTCGTCCTGCCACGGTTGGTCGCACGTCAAGGTGACGTCTCCTGGCACAACTCCAAATGCCGGAGCCACGTAGTTTTCCAAGCGCACAACCTGGGTGGCCACAGTGGAATTTCCCGCGAGGTCGAAGGCTTCGTAGCGGCGGACAAGCGTTTGGTTGCCAAGGGCGTCTTCGTCGGCGATTTCTTCCGAAACCACCATGGTCACCTCCCCGCAATTGTCCACCGCCTCGGCCTGCACCAGGGCAGGAGGGGCGTCGCAGACCACCGTGTCTCCAGGGGGCACAAACGTGAACACCGGGGGCAGGTCGTCCAAGACCGTGAAGGTTTGCAGCGAGTCGGCGACGTTGCCGTAAACGTCGGACACTTCAAATTTTCGAATCACTTGGTAGACCCCCACGGTGGGGTGTTCCACGAGGGTGTCGCTGGCGGCGTAAATCACCGGAGAGCAGGCGTCCGCGGCCTCAGGAAACGACGACGGCAGGGGGGCTTCGCAAGGAAGGGTGAGGTCTTCAGGCACGTAGGAGAACTGCGGGGCCTCGTTGTCCACGTTGTTCACCACAAATTGTCCCGTCGCAGCATTCCCGCATTGGTCCGAGGCGGTGGCCGTGACCAACAAGGAGAAGACGCTGCCTGGGGCGGGCACCGCGACTTGCGTTTGGACATCCCACACGACGGAAGAACAAAGGTCTTGGGCCAGCCCCGTCCCGTTGAACACCCAATCGGCATCGCAGGCCACCTGGACGTCGTTCTCGGGGAGGTTGAGCAGCGGGGGGGTGGTGTCCCGGTAGGACACGGTGTGGGACGCTTCAGCCACGTTGCCGCAGGCGTCGGTGGCCACAAAAGTTCTGACGACGTCGATGTTCTGGGGGCAGTCCATCCAAACGGTGTCGGCCACCACAACCACATCCCACGTGGAGCAATCGTCCTCGACCGTGGGCCATGGCAGGGACGCTTCGCTGTCGCAGGCCAAAGTCATGTTGTCCGGCACCGCCACAAACGCGGGAGGGGTGGTGTCCGTGATGGTGACCAAGTGAAACGCTTGCCCCACGTTCCCACACGCGTCGGTGGCTTGGGCCTGACGTTGAAGCACCCGCGTCCCCTCGCATTCCGAGTCCACCAAGAAATTGGCGATGTCCAAGGGCAAGTCGGAGGTCGGGGTGCAATTGTCCGAGACGGAGATGGCCGGGTAGTTCTCGGGCTCGCCGCAGTCGAGGAACACGTCGTCCGGAAGGGTGAAGGTGGGCGGCTCGAGGTCACGCACCTCGACCGTTTGCACCGCGGTGGTGTCGTTTCCACATCCGTCGGTGGCCACGAAGGTCCGCAGCACCGTGTAGTTGGAAGGGCAGTCGCCGTCGAGGATTTGGGCGGCCAATTCCACCACCGCGACCTCACCTTCGCAAGCGTCGAATGCGAAGGCGTTGTCGTACATCAAGGGCTCATCGCAACCGAATTCAACGGTCGCCGGCGGCGTCAAGGTGGGGGGTGTGAGGTCAACCACCTCCACGGTGTGCACGTGCTCGGTGGTGTTTCCGCAGGCGTCGCGGGCGAGGTACGTCGTCAGCACGCGAAGTTCTTGGGCGCACGTCCCGGGCACCACATGCACCGTGCTGTCCAGCACCCACCCTGAACAATCGTCAACCGCCATGGGGACGGTGGAAAGCGCGACCCCGTAAGGGTCTGAAGGGCATTCCACCTCCAGGTCGTCCGGCACTGCAGTGAACGTTGGTGGCGCGTTGTCGATGAGGTTGACGGTGCGGGTGGCTTCGACGTACCCGGCGTGGTTCCCCACGACATACCGGCCGACCGCGTCGAGGTCGGAGGCGCAGGTGCCTTCGTGTTGAACGCATGAATCAAACTCCACGGCAACCTGCCCAAATCCACCGTACACGTTCGATCCAATGCATGTCGACCATCCAAAGTCCCCTGCGACCCCTTCGGTGTCCGTGGGGAAGCCGTGGGCGTTGGCGCCGACTTGGAAGGGGTGGCTGACGTCGACGGTGGAATTTTGGACGAGCAAGAAATGTCCCGCCAGGCCGTTGAGCCCCACCATCCTTGACATCAAGGGTTTGATTTGCCAAATGCCCCAATTCTCTGCCTCGGTGCTGTCTGAGCCGGCCAAATCGATGTTGCCGCCTTGGGACATCCATGCGGCGCCAGAAGTGGACATTTCCAGGACGAGTTCCACTTGAAACTGCAGGCTTGCGTTCAGTCGGTTGAGGATGCGCCCCTCGAAGGTGGCGATGTTGTCGGAGTGCCTGGTCCACGTGCCGCCTGCCCCGTCGAGGGTGAAGGCGTCGCTGTTGGCGAGCCCTGTCGACTGAAAGTTGTGCAGGTGGACGGTGCCAAAGAAGTAGGGCAGGTCCTCGGGGCGATTGCCGTTGCACTCGCGTTCGTTGCCCAGCGGAAATTTGGCGGCCGCCGTGCTGAATCCCTCAGAACACGCCACGGTGTAATCCAGAAAGTCAGGGAGCAGGTCCAACGCGTGGCCTGCGGTGCAGGACGTGTCGAGGGTGCCCGACTCAGTATCGACGAATTGCGGGTTGCACGACGTGCAATTGAGTTGGCCCCACACGGGAACCACGGGGGGCAGCCACGTGGCAATCAAGACGAAGAGGGGTCCAAACGTGCGGCGCATCAGGGCGTGTGAACTCGGGGGGTGAAACGGGACGAGACGTTGGATGAAAAATACCGCCCCCGAGTGCCCTGCTGGGGCTCAGGCGTCAGGGCTTTTCAGCCCCAAAGCGTGGAGAACAATGCCCGCCGCGACCCCGACGTTCAGGCTCGACGTTTTGCCTTTCATGGGGATGCGCACGGCGGTGGTGCAGTGCTTCATCACGTCGGCGGAAATGCCGGAGTGTTCGTCCCCCAGGACGAGGCAAGTCGGTGCGTCTCCTGGCAGTTCGTGGGCTTGAACGTCACCCTTTTCGCTGACGGCGACGGGAGAGAGGCCCATTTGGGTCATCCATTCCATGGCTTGGTCCATGCGCTTCACGCGGCACATGGGCAAACGAAGCAGTGCGCCCGCCGACGACTTGACGGCGTCTTCGTTCACCGGGGCGGATCCTGTGGCGGGCACGACCAACGCGGTGGCGCCGAAGCATTCCGCGGTTCGCGCAATCGCCCCCAAATTCCGGACGTCGGTGACCCCATCGAGGGCGACGAGCAACGGCGTTTGGCCGGCTTCAAAGGCGCCAAGCACCACTTCGTCGAGCGGTTGGAACTCGATCGGAGAAATGAAGGCCACCACGCCTTGGTGGTTCTTCATGGTGATGCGGTCGAGGCGCTCTTTGGGCACCGCTTGCGCAGGCACGTCCAAGGCGCGGCACTTGCTCAGGATTTCCGACATCTCGTCGGTTTGCTTCCCCTTCAGAAAGAGGACCCGTTGCATGGGTTTGGCCTCTTGGAGGGCTTCCAAGACAGGGTGGATGCCAAACAAAAAGGTGCGTTCGGAGGGGCGTCGGTGGTGCATGGCGCAAAGGTAGGTCGCGCTCAGGTCGGTCGGCGATCAATTCGCACGAACCCGCCCGTTGCGCCAAGCGCTCACGGCGCGGTCCCAGGCCGACCGAAACTGGATGCTGCGTTGCAGCACGAAGTGGTTGTCGTCGTACGGGCTGGACTTGCGCCTGAAGTGGAACGTCAGGGCGTTGGTGGTGCCTTCCTCGCCGTACACCCAGTATTCGTTCCACGCGTCGCGCCGGATGCGTTGCGGAATCCCAAACACGACGTGCACCATGCCGCGGTCGGTCTTCCACCCGTCGACCAGCCCTGAAAAGGCGTGGTTGGCCTCTTCCACGCGGTCGTAGTACGTCTGAAGCAGGTTTCGGGCTTTGTTGGGGGTGCGGCCACAGGCCAACCAGAACTCGTCGAGGGCCAGTTTGGGATGGGTGGCCTGCTTGAGTTTGTTGTATTCCGCCCGGGTCGCGATGTACCGCACTGGGGAGATCAACGACGTGGCAGGTCCCAATTCCGGGAACCGCGGCTGACGGCCGTGCACGTGGATGGTCAATTCGTTGGACGCCAACTCAAACAGCGTCAGCCCCTTCGCCACTTGGACCACGATCATGCTGTCGGCCACCACTTGCCCGACGTTCACGGGGGTGAGGGTGTCCCAGCGCACGCGGGTGCCGCTGTATGGGGGTGGGGGGAGCGACTTGGGTGGGGTCACGTGGTAGAGCAGCCACGCGGCTTCTCCATCTCCGCGTTGGGTCAAAGCCGTGGGCAGCATGAGCCGCAAGGTGTCGTTCACCGTGGCTTGGTCGGGGCGCACGGCCCATTTGTCTTGCTCGCTCCACGCCAAGACATCCCTCGCCCCGAAGCCGTCGGAAGGGCCCAGGAAACGACGGGTCGACCAGGAGGTGTTTCGCTGCAAGTCGGTCACCTCGCACTCCGCCCAAGCGGGCACGACAGGGCTACGCCAAGTTTGGCGCATGCGCAACAAGGAAGGGGTGTGGTCCCAGGCCGTGTCGATCACCGTCCAAGAGGTGTCCAGCAGGTCGATTTGAAGTTGGGCCACAAATGGGGACGACGCACTGGCCCGGCTGTACAGCAGCTCCGCGCGGTTCACCGAGAGGTAGAGGTCCACGCTGGACGTGGCCATGTTCCGATGCAAGACGACCTCGGGATGCAGGACGGAAGCCTTGCGGTCGTAGGGGCGTCGCGCGCTCGGGCTTTGGAGGTTGGTGGACGCGCAACCCAAGCCCAAGCCCGCCCAGAGGAGGACCCACAAGAGGAGGGATGGGCGGCGTGACGTCATCGGACACGAAGGTAATTCGGGCGAGGGTGTAACCTTTTGGAATGCGCCGGCGTAAAGGGGCAAAAATTCTTCAAACCCTCTCAAACACAATCCCCATGCAACGCACCCTTCGCATCGCAGCCATTGTGCTTTTGACCGCCGCAGCGCTCAGCTCTTGCGGCACGTTGTACACTTCATGTGCGGCTTACGCTGAAGCACCGACGGCTGAAGTCCGTTAAGCTCGGACAAATCGAAACGTCAGATCCTGCTTGACGTCGGGGTGCAAACTCTGCGCAACAGGACATGCCCGAGCCACGCGCTCGAGCACCTTCAAATCTTGGTCGGTCGCTTGTGCAGACACGCGAACGTCCAACTCCATCACGATGGCGGCGACCCGACGGGGGTTGGCCGCCATTGTTTTTTGGACTTGGGTGTCGATGCCAAGCAGGTCGTAGTCCTTGCCATGGACGTGGATGCCCATGATGGTCATGACACACGCCGCGAGAGACGTGCTCAGGAGGTCCGTGGGGGAAAACGCCTCGCCCAAGCCGTGGTTGTCTGTGGGGGCGTCGGTGAGGAGTGTTTGGCCTGACTTGAGGTGCGTGTTCTCCGTGCGCAACGGATCGACGTAGGACACTTTGTAGTTCCAGGTGGGGGAGTCTGGGTTCGACATGAGCGCAAGATGCACCTAACTTCGTGAGCGATGCGCATCTGGAACACAACATCTGAAACGGGCCTGCAGGCAATGAGGGCGTGGCTGATTGTGGTCTTCGCGCTCGGTGCGTTTGGGGCGCGAGCCCAAACCACAGGCTTCGACGCGGTCTTTGGCGAAGGGGCCGATGTGGTGCTCACCGACGCCGGACGCTTCCACGTCACCTTGCACAGCCAGGGGGCGGGCGTGGGATTTCAGCGCGGCACTTTCGACGGGGCGTTCGTCGTCCGAGGGTGGCAAGGTGAGCTCGTGTTCGTGCGCCACTTGAAAGAGGAAAAAACCCGGAACCCGGTGTACGAGGAGGGCTTGCCTTACGTCTTTGGCAAGGTCAACGCCTTCCACGCCTTGCGCCTTCAACGCTACAAGGAGTCGGTCGTGGCGGAGAAATACCGCCGTGGCGGGGTCACCGTCTCTCACACGAGAAGCCTGGGCGCCGTGTTGGGCATCGCCAAGCCGGTGTTTTTGGAAATCGGATACCCTGAGATTCCATACACCTCCCTGCAAGTCGAGCGTTACGTGCCGGAGGAGCATTTCTCAGATCGGATTTACGGCCGGGCCCCTTGGGTCAACGGCCTGGAGAGCTTGACGTGGAATCCGGGGGTGTCCTTGGGGCAGACCGTCAGCTTTGAATTCAGCGAGACTCGCACGGTCACCCGAACCCTGGACGTGGGGTTGCATGCGGACGTGTATTGGCGCCCCGTGGAAATCATGGCGTTTGTGGCACCCCGGCGAATGCAATTCACGTTCCTGTTGCGCTACGCTTGGGGTGCACAATGGTCTGCCAAGGGATTGGGCGACGCACGAAGCTGAGGATTCCTTTCCGACCTTTGCACCATGACCGCAGGCTCACCCGGAAACTCTGGACAAGAAGGTTCTTCCAACGGCGCCCCCAAGCAGCGCGTGCCCAAGCCCAAGTGGCTTCGGGTCAAACTGCCCACTGGAGAGGCCTACCGCGAGGTGCGCAACATTGTATCGGAGCACAAGCTTCACACGATTTGCGAGAGCGGACATTGCCCCAACATGGGCGAGTGCTGGGGGGAAGGGACGGCCACGTTCATGATCCTGGGCAACATCTGCACCCGCAGCTGCGGATTCTGCAATGTGGTCACCGGCAAGCCGGAGGAGGTCGACGTTTTTGAGCCCGGCCGCGTGGCGAACTCGGTCAAGCTCATGGGGGTGAAGCACGCCGTCATCACGTCCGTGGACCGGGACGATTTGCCCGACGGTGGCGCCGAGATTTGGGCCCAAACGGTGCGCGCCATCCGCCACCAGAGCCCGGGCACGACCCTGGAAACGCTCATCCCTGACTTTGCCGGAAAGTGGGCCAACCTCCAGCACATCATCCAAGTGGCACCTGAGGTGGTGTCGCACAACTTGGAAACGGTGCGTCGCCTGACGAAGTCTGTGCGCATTCAAGCCAAATACGACCGCAGCCTCGAAGTCATCAAGCGCTTGTCTGACGCCGGCCTCCGCACCAAAAGCGGGGTGATGCTTGGCTTGGGCGAGACCTTCGACGAAGTGGTGGAGACCATGGACGACCTGCGAAGCGTGGGATGCCAGGTCATCACTTTGGGACAGTACCTGCAACCGACCCCAAAGCACCTTCCTGTGGTGGAGTTCATCCACCCGGACGTGTTCGCGGAATTGGAGGCCATTGGGAAGGAGAAAGGCTTCCGCCATGTGGAGAGTGGGCCGCTTGTGCGCTCCTCGTACCACGCGGAAAAGCACGTGGTCTGAACTGCATCCCATGCTCGAGGAAGCGAGACTCTCGCCCTTGAGCCGTTCACTCCTTCCACACGAGGCGACTTTTGGAGAATCCGGGAGGTTCTTCTGTTGTAACTTCCGGGCGTCTTTTTGCCTGAATCTAGACCGAATCCATGATGTTGAATTCAACCTTGCGCAGCGTTGCTGCTGGAACCGCCATCCTCGGCCTGTCCGTGATGGGATGGTTCACCCTGTCCAACTCAGAGTCTGAAGCGTACAGCCCACGTCTCCAGGAGAAAGCCGCCGAGCCCAACGGCGCGCTCGAAATCCGCCAAGCGTTGCTCGGCGACGAGAACGGTGTGGTCGACTACGCCGGACTTGCGGAACTCCGCCAGAAGGTGGAAAAGAAGGCCAAGCGCGATTTGGCCGCCAAAGCCTCAAGCCTCTCATGGCACGAGCTCGGACCAGACAACATCGGTGGACGTACACGCGCCATTGAGCCCTTTGGCGCCAACGGGCTCTACGCAGGTTCGGTGTCCGGCGGATTGTGGAAATCCATGAACCGCGGCGACAACTGGACCCAAATCACCACCTTCCCCAGCTTGATGGTCGGATCCATCGCGTTGGCGGGCAACGGCGACCTCTACGTGGGCACAGGCACCGCGTGGGAAGGTGCTTCAGGTGAAGGCGATTCCGGATTCCGTGGCGAGGGCATCTGGCGTTCCACAGACGCAGGTGCGTCTTGGGAGCAGGTGTCAGGCTCTGGCAGCTTCACGGCGACAGACGCATTGATTGCCGACCCCAACAACGACGACCGCGTGTGGTTTGCGTCGGCCAGCGGGTACGGCTCCATCACGAACGGAGACCTCAACGAAGTTCAGGGCGGCACCAACGCCCCCAGCGCAGCGTCTGACGTGGCCATCGCCCCTGACGGTTCATACTGCCTCGTGGCCGGTGTGAACGGCCGTGTGTACCGCTCCATCAATGGAAATTTTGCAGACCTCGAATTGATTTCCCAAGGAAGCGGCCAGGACGGCAACCCACCTCAGAGCGGCGTGGGCCGTGCACGTGTGGACATCGCCCTGACTGCCGACGAGAACGGCAACTACAACGCGTTTGCGGTGTACGCCACCTCAGGCGGCTTCTTCTACGGGTTGTTCCACAGCGACAACGCAGGCCAATCCGGCAGCTGGTCCAACGTGTGGCCCGGCGAGATCGACACCGCCACCCCACTCCCCCGGAATCAAGGCAAGTACGACTTGGCCCTCGGCATCAGCAAGGCCGACCCCAACCTCGCGTTTGTGGGTGGCATCGAGTTGTGGCGTTCCGGTCCCTACCAACAAGCTGAACCTGCTGCTGCGCCATTCGACGCGCCAGGCTTCGCTTACGGCGTCCACGCAGACATTCACGAGGTGCGCTTCTTGCAAGACGGCACCATGTACATCGCGACCGACGGCGGCATCTACCGCAGCGACGACAACGGCGAATCTTACACCGCCTGCAACCGCAACTACAACGTGACCCAGTTCTACGGCATCGCACACGGTGCTGGCCAAGAGGTGCTCGGTGGCACCCAGGACAACGGAAGCTTGTTGATCCCTTCAGACGGGTCCTTCTTGAGCGAACAAATGGCGGTGGAGGTGAACGGCGGCGACGGATTCGACGCCACCATCAGCCACGTCACCGAGGCGACTGGTTACAACTACGCCTGGACGGCCGCATCTCAGTACGGCGGGTTCGTGCGTGGCACCTACGCCCCAGGTGAAGTGAACAACGCCGGCGCGATTTTGGACGACAGCTTCACAGATTACTTCGTGGACACCGACGGCGATGGCTTGGCCAACGACTTGGGTCAATTCTACTCGTGCTCCCGGTTGTACGAGAACTTCGACGACGCGCACAGCCAACAGTCTGTGATTTTGGTGAACACCTTCGGACAAGATTCTGTGGGAGGCACCTTCACGCTGGAGACCGCAAGCCAAAACTTGCCCTTTGAGTTCGCCATGTCGGAGGACGACACCCTTCACTTCTGGGAAGAGTTGGTGCGTCCAGAGCGGATTTTGGACGAGCCGCTGACCGAAGACCCCGACTACTTCTGGCTCGCTCCCCAAGAGGGCGAGATGGCGGTGGACTGCCAGCAATTCTCAGATTCCATCGGCGTGGACAGCATCATGTTCACAAACGAGATTGTGGTGACCGACACCCTGTACACCCAAGTGGGCGACGAAACCATCGAGACGGTGGTGGAAGTGGCCACAGGCTTGTACGACACCACCTACGTGGTGACCACGGTCTACGACGAGTACCAGGTGTGCGACACCACGTACCACTACCCCTCAGACGTGTTGACCAACGTGCCAGAGCGCATTCGTGTGACCGACCCTTACACAAGCATGTTCTGCATCGGATTGCGTGCGTACGACAACCAAAACCTCGGGGTTTGGATCTCCCGCGATGTGTTGAACTTCAACACCACGCCCTCTTGGATCCGCATCGCCGACGCGCCTTCCGGATGGAACGGCACCAAGGCCATCGAGTTTGTCGAGACCGGCGACGAGGCGGGCAACGTGATGTTCTTCACCGGCTGGAACGGCCAAGTGACCCGCGTGACCGGTTTGCGTGACGTGTACTCGCAAGAGGACGTCGACAATGGCGCCCTCGAGGTGGAAACCATTTTGAGCCAAGCTGGAGGTGCGGTCACCGGATTGAGCATCGACCCCAACGACGCGAATCACGTGGTGGTCACCGTGGGTGGGTACGGCGGCTCCACCGGAAAAGTGCGCGAATCGTTCAACGCGTTGTCAGACGACGTGACGTGGAACAACATTTGGGACGCCTCGTTGTCAAGCATGCCTTGCTACGACGTGGTGGTCGACGCCAACGACGCTTCTGGCGCCACCCTCGTGGTGGGCACGGAGTTCGGGGTGTTCGTGACCGACAACGGAGGCGACGACTGGAACTACAGCAACCTCGGCATGTCCACCGGCCATGACGTGGTGACTGCGCCTGTCTTTGACTTGAAGCAGCAGTTCCGTGAGTCCCACGTGTGGAGCAACGTCACCAACAGCGTCGCCATCTACGCGGGCACACACGGCCGTGGCATCTTCGTCAGCGGCATCGCAGCCGACGTGGAGGAAGAGGAACCTGTGGCCTTCCAAGAGTCTTGGAACGTGTACCCCAACCCTGCGGCGGGTGGCGACTTGAACCTCCCAACCACGGGTGTTCAGGGCAACGTGGAAGTCGAAGTCTACGACTTGGCTGGACGTCGCTGGATGCAGGAGGCCTTCACCATGACAGGGGAGCGTCAGTTGACTTTGGATGTGAACGATCTCGCCCCAGGACACTACGTGGTCCGCATGGTGCAGGGTGGTCAGAGTCGTGCCGCCAAGTTTGTGGTGCGTCGCTGAGCTTGAACACGACCTCATGAAAAAAGGGCTTCCCGCTGGGAGGCCCTTTTTGTTGGGGGAAGGTCAGGCTTGGATGCCCTCCTTGTGGTCGATGAGTTCTGTTTTGCCTTCGTGAATCACCGCAGAGGTCATGTGGGTCAGCCAGTCTCCCAAGTTGAGGTAGGCTGCGTCGCCCTGGGGCAGGGGGGCGTGGACGGGGTGGTGGCGGTGGCCAAAGATGAACACGTCCGGCGACGGCGCATCCACATCCTCCAACACGGCCATGGCGTGTTGGACCAAATGTTCGTCCTCCAACTTGCCCATGGGGTGCTCACCACGGGCGCGGCTTTGCTTGGACCAGTCCCGCGCCAGTTTCACCCCCCAGTCCGGATGGAAGGTCTTGAAGAGGGCTTGACCCCAAGGGGAGGTGAACACCTTCTTGAGCACCTTGTAGGTGGCGTCCCCTGGCCCGAGTCCGTCGCCATGCCCCACCATGCAAAGCGTGCCGTCGCAATCCAAGAGGATGGGCTCGCGGTGGATGGAGACGCCAAGTTCTTCTTCAAGGTAGCCGTAAGTCCAGAGGTCGTGGTTGCCCACATGGTAATGGACGGGCAGTCCGGCGTCGGTGAGTTCTGCGATGGCGCCCATGACGCGGGCACCGCCTCTGGGCACCACGTGGTGGTATTCGTGCCAAAAGTCGAAGATGTCCCCGACGAGGTGGAGTTCTGTGGCGGGCTTGCCCTGGGCGAACCCACGTCCTTCCGCGGCGTCACGCATCCAGCGGACGAACGCACGTTCACGTTCTCGAGAGCGGGCCGGGTCGGGCGCGCCCAGATGCAGGTCCGAAGCCAGGTGGACGCAGCGTGGCATCACTCGCCGAAGATGCCGCGGAGGGAAGACTCCAAGGCGCCGCCACGGAGGTGGGTGGCCAAGATGGATCCGTCGCGGTCGATGAGCATCGTGTGAGGAATGCTGCTGATGCCGTACTCCTGTGCGGCTGCGTTGCGCCAGCCTTTCAAGTCGCTCACGTGGTTGGGCCAAGTGAGTTGGTCCTGTTCGATGGCGCTGGCCCAACGGTCGGCTTTGCTGTCCAAGGAGACCGAGAAGACCTCAAATCCTTGGTCTTTGTATTTGGCGTAAGCGCGCACCACATTGGGGTTTTCGCGCCGGCAAGGTCCGCACCAAGACGCCCAAAAATCCACGAGAATCACCTTGCCGCGGAGGTCGCTCAATTTGCGCTCCACCCCGGAAGGGTCGTTCATCACGATGTCGGGGGCCATGTCGCCCGCCGCGTATTTGCCGTTTTTCGTGCCGCGCTTGGGCTTTTGGGTCATGTCGATGGTCCGGGCCTTGTTGGCTCGGTCGTACTGGCCTTTGACCTGGCGGAAGAATGAATTGTCCGCGTGCGCGCCTTCCAGCGCGGCCAGGGTGGCCTTGAAGAGCTCTTTGTGTTCTTTGGGATCCAACCCCTCCAGGGCATTCAGGGCAGCCAAGCTTCCCGCGTGGGCTTCCGCAAACGCCAGGCTTGCCGCATTGATGCTGTCGGCCATGGCGGCGGCCAGCGTCTTGGCCTCTTGGCGCTTGGTCACATCCACGGAACGGCCTCGGCGTTCCACGTCTTTCAGCCGGGCGGTGATGGGCATGATGACGTCGTACAATTCGGCCACTTCCTCCGACTTGGGTGAACCGTCGATGTCCGCCCCGACGAGGTAGTTGCCCTGCGGCGTGACGGAAGCGCGCACGTGCACTTGTTCTGTGCTGTCGGTGATGAGCACCAGGGGATTCGTGCGGTTGACGACCAGTTGGTGGTGTCCCAATACGAGTGCTTTTTCTGGCGTCAAGGTGAAATTGCCGGCAGAATCCAACGAAGCTTCCGCGACGTTGACCAGGTTTCCACGACGAAAGCTGCGAAGCACGACAGAGCTGCCTGGCTTGGCCCCTTGAATCTCTCCTGAAATGGTTCCTGCAGGTCCTGAGGCGGATGGCGAATCGCAACCAATCCAAGCGCTGGCCGCGGCCCAACAGGTGGCCGCGATCATGAAACGGGAAAAAGCGTGGGTCATGTCACGAAGGTAAGGTGCGGACCCAGGAGTTGAGGAACCTGTCCACCGCGTCTTGATCCTCCCATTGCACCTCCACAGGGAGGGTCCAAACACGCCATCCATCCAGCTGTGTCAACCAAGGGTCGAGCCTCGCCGCGTCCTTGGCGGTGGTCACCAAGTCCTGCACGCCATGCGCTTGACCGTAGGCATGCCACGCTTCGATGTCTTGCGCCGAGTAAGGATGGTGGTCCGGGTAATGTGCACACGCCGCCAGGGCCACGTTGAGGTGAACTGCGGATGCCACCACGCGCTGAGGTTGGGCGGTGCCCGTAACCAGCAAAGCGGGACGTTCAAGAGGAGTGTCGGCAGGCGTGGGATGAACGCATGTTGGGGGGTGGGCCACTGTGCGGCTCTGGACTTCTCCTTGGACGTCGGGTTGGGTGGCAACGACGAGGTGGGCCACACCCCGCCGCGATGGCAAATCCCTCCAAGGCCCAGCGGGCAGGACGGAAGCCCAAGTGGCATTCGATCGCGACTGCAAGCAGACCAGGCGGTCCGGGACGAGGGCGCGGTGCTGCATGCCGTCGTCGAGCACCACGGCCTTGAGTTCTGGTCGGGTTTGGGCCATGGCGCGCATGGCTTCGAGGCGGTTGGCCCCGACGGCAACTGGGATGGAGCGAAGCGACCGGGCCATCATCCAAGGTTCATCCCCCACTTGTTCCCACGTGCATGCCTTGTCCACCCATTGAAACTGCTTGGAGGAACGTCCGTGTCCTCGGGAAAGGATGGCGACGGTGCCGGTTCCGAGTCGCGATTCGAGCCGCTTGGCCAAATCCATGGCGTGCGGGGTTTTTCCCGTGCCACCCAACTCCAGGTTGCCCACGACCAACGTGGGCAAAGCGCCGCGTTCGCTGTGCAAGAAGCCCCAGTCGTAGGCTTTGTGCCTCAGCCAAAGCGCGGCGGCATAGAGCGTCGCAAGAGGAAAGAACCACGGGCCCAGCCAAGCGTGTCCTTGGCGCGTCTGGCGCGACGAGAACGCGTTGGAGACGGCCCCGGGGAACTGCGCTGGAAAGTGTACCTTCGGCTGCATGGACAAGGCCTTGAAGGTACGCGACATCGCCGGTTGGCTGGAAACGTGGGCGCCCCGACAGTTCGCAGAATCGTACGACAACGTCGGGCTCCTGGTGGGCCACGCTGACGCGGAGGTGACGCAGGTGCTGGTCAGTTTGGACTGCACGGAAGAGGTGGTGATCGAGGCGGAGCGCACGGGGTGTCAAATGATCGTGAGTCACCACCCCGTCATTTTTGGCGGCTTGAAAATGTTGAACGGCAGCAACGACGTCGAGCGCACAGTGATGCGGGCCATTCGGTCGGGCATCGCCTTGTACGCCATCCACACCAACCTCGACAACGTGTCAACCGGGGTGAACCGGACGTTGGCAGAATCTCTGGGCTGTCTCTCAGATTCCCTGCAGATCCTCCGTCCGAAGGGAGAAGGCCTTGAAAAGTGGTCGGTGTTTGTGCCGGAAACCCAGGCAGATGCGGTTCGGGGTGCGATGGCCAAAGCCGGCGCAGGGCACCTTGGGAACTACGACGAATGCAGTTTCTCGGCGTCGGGTGTCGGCACGTTCCGGGCCTTGGAAGGCGCCGATCCGCACGTGGGGGAGCTGGGGAAGTTGCACCGCGAGTCAGAAATCAAGCTCGAGATGGCGGTGCCTTCTGCGTTGGCCCGCGCCGTGGAATCGGCCATGAAGGCGGCCCATCCGTACGAGGAAGTCGCCTTTGACCGGGTGAATTTGGTGCAGACCAGGACAGACGTGGGGTCCGGCATGGTGGGTGAATTGGCCGAGGCCATGCCGTGGGAGGCGTTCGCGGACCATGTGAAGGCCGTCTTGGGTTGTGAGGCTGTGAAGCACACGGCACCGGTTCGCAAGGAGGTGAAGCGCATCGCGGTGTGCGGTGGCTCGGGTGCGTTTTTGATCTCGGATGCAAAACGCGCCAAGGCAGACGTTTACGTGACCTCCGACGTGAAGTACCACGAATATTTCCAAGCCGAGGGGCAAGTCCAAATCCTGGACGTGGGCCACTTCGAAAGTGAATGGCAAACCAGCGCCCTGATTGCCAACAAAATCAACGAGAAATTCCCTAATTTTGCAGTCCGTTTGTCTGAAATCCAGACGAACCCTGTTGCTTTTCGCTGAAACCAAGATTGACTTCGACCCGCATGGCCAAGAAGAAAACAAGCACTGCCGAGGACAAGCTCCGCGCCCTCTACGACCTTCAGATCATTGACTCCCGCATCGACCGCCTTCGCGTGGTGCGCGGCGAACTTCCTTTGGAAGTGCGTGACCTTGAGGACGAGTTGGAAGGCCTGCGTGCCCGCCTCGAGCGCATGGAGGACGACAACGACCAGGTGAACCAACGCATTTTGGCCTACCAGATGCAGATCAAGGACAGCCAGGCGTTGATCGAGAAGTACACCGAGCAGCAGAACAACGTGCGGAACAACCGCGAGTTCGAATCGCTCGCCAAGGAAATCGAGTACCAGACCCTCGAGATTGAGCTTTGCGAGAAGCGCATCCGTGAGTGCCAAGCCCAAACCGAGCAAAAGGCAGAAGGCCTCGAAGGCACCCGTGAGCGTTTCAACCAGCGCCAAGCCGACCTCGACGCCAAGAAGGCAGAGTTGGAGGCCATCATTGCCGAGACCCAAGCCGAGGAGGAGGTCCTCCAAACGCACAGCGACAAGATGGCCAAGGGCATCGACGATCGCCTCGTGAACTCGTACCGCCGCATCCGTGGCGCCGCGAAGAATGGATTGGCTGTTGTGCCCATCGAGCGTCAAGCCAGCGCGGGCACCTTCATCAAAATTCCACCCCAGCGTCAAATTGACATTGCCCAGCGCAAGCGCATCATCGTCGACGAGCACAGCGGCCGCATCCTTGTGGACAAGGAACTCGCGGAAGAGGAATTGACGCGCATGAACACCCTTCTCGACAAGGCCATCGCCAAGTTGAAGAAGTGAGGAACGGCGACAGCCTGACCTGAGAAAAAGCCCACTTCGGTGGGCTTTTTTCTTGCGCGGAGGGTTGGCAAGCGCCGGCTCAGAGCCGCAACCCCGCGCCGAACATCAACGCTGCGGAAGTGCGGCCCAAGGTGCCGCGGCTCTCGGGATGGAAGGCCCCCATGAACAGGTAGTCTTCCTTGTGCCACGTGCGGCGCCACGCCACGCTGAAGTGCACGTCGCCGATGCGGTATTCGGCGCCAAAGCTCGCGTGGTGACGGCTGCCGTCGGTGGCCACGCCGTTGGGGTTGAACGGGGAGTTCCCGGTGCCGCCACCCATCCGGATGCGGTATTCTTTCGAGGGCCCCAGGCGAAGTTCCAAGCCCACCCTGGCTTCACGGACGACTTGCAAGCTGCTGTCCACGGCCACATTCTCCGCCGCGTAATCGTACCCGGACGAGAGGATGGTGCCCGGGTCGCCGAGTTCGCCATCTCGCAGGTCGGTGTGGACGTAGTCCGCGGCCAGCACCCCCAGCTTGCCCATAAGGAAGCTTGCCGACACGGTGGTCCGCCGCGGAGAGTAGACCAGGTATTCGTTGTTGGTGATGGGGCTGGAAGCGGCGCGCTCGCTGCCGTCCGCCCATTGCGTGGACAGCGAGGTGCTGTAGTTGTCCAGCAGGGTCATGCGGCCCCGGGTTTGGTGGGCGAGTCCCAGGCGCAGCTGGGAGGTGACGCGCCAGTTCACCCCAGCACGCAGCAGGATGCCCTGTCCATCGACGTTGAGCCGCTCGTTGTAGTCCCACACCCTGAGGTCGTCCTCTGCAGACATCGTGGTTTCCTGGTGGGTGGATGTCTCCTCAAATTCCACTTTGGGCAGGCCCAGCGTGGCGCCGATGCTCAGCCTGTCGCGGTAACAGGTGCCAAACCCGATTTGGGTTTCCCACATGCGGCCGGACCGCTCGATGACGCGCTTGACTTCCACCGGACCCCCCACGGCCGTGGCGTAGATGTCGTCGTTGTCGGGCAAGAGCAACAGGGTGCGCCAAGCCAACGACGCCGAATATGGGAAGATGTCGCCGCCGCCCAAGGCTTCGTCGGTGGAGGCGTAACCGTAGATGGCGGCGTCGTCCAGGGCCTGCTGCACGAACAGGTCAGACACCGTCGATTCAGAGGGCACGCCTTCGATGAAGATGCGCTGGTTGAAAGGCATGCGCACTTGCCGTCCCACCGCCAACGTGAAAAACGGCCAATCGGCGTCCACGCTGGGGTAGGTGAGGGCCACCCCAAGGTTGCCTGTGGTGCCCTGGAATTTGGCCGAGGTGGCTGAGGTTGTGTTCCAACTGGCGTCGGTGTTGGCGCTGTTCAGGCCGGTGGTGATGGCCAAATCTCCTCGCCGGTACAAGCCCAACCCCGCGGGGTTGATGCCCATGCTGCCGAGGTCGGCCCCCAGCGCGCCGAACGCCCCACCCATGGCCATGGTTCTGCTGCTGCCCAAGGGGGCAACCCATCCGTAACGAAGCACGTCGTCTTCGTTCTGGGCGAGGCCCATGGCAGGCAAGGCCGCGACGAAAGCCGCGACGACACATGCACGTGCGAAGAAGCGAATCATGTCCACTCAGCGTCGGGGTGAACCGCCACGGCCTCCTGAACGGCTGCTGCCCCCAGAGCTTCGTCCCCCGCTTGAAGGCCTGCTCGGGGCGCTAGGGCGGGTTTGCGACCGATTGCTCCCTGAGTTGGAAGGCCTGGACCCCGACGACCACGAGCTGGAGCTTCGCGATGGGGAAGAAGACCAGTTGGACTGGCCAGAATTCGAGGATTGGCGCGACGTCGACCGATCTGCCTGTGGGGCAACCGGTGCAGGTCGGTTGTCTTCCCAGGAGCCTTCGATGGTTTCAGCGGCGTCGGACACGGTGCGCCAGAAGACCCGAGGCTGTGCGGCGCCGGACGTGTAGCCCGGGACGCCCTCGTCCATTTTGTTGGTCAGCAAGCGGCCCCCGCCTGTGGCGCTGTTGATGGACGACGAAGCCCAAATCGGGGTCCGCGGCGCCACCACAATCGGTGTGCCCCCTGAGCCTTCGCCCCCACCGAGCCACCCAGAGCCTTGGTAGACGTTGTATCCACCACCCCAGCCGTTGTTGAACCCGTTGTTGAACCCATAGGGGTTGTAAGCGTATGGGTTGTATCCGAACCCAGATCCGTAGCCGTATCCCATGTAGGGATTCATCCCCCAACCGCCGGGAGAGCCCCAGCTGTTGTTCCAGCCGTTGTTCCAACTCATGCTCGATGCGTAGGGGTCGTAGGGGTTGTAACCTCCGTAAAAGGCGCTGCCGTAGGGGTCGTAGGGGTTGGGGCCAAAGCCTGCTGCACCGTACGGCGTCATGTACCCGCGGAGCATGGACCGGCCACGCAGGCTTTGCGGCACGTACCCGAAGTTGCTGTTGAACCCGTCGCCAGAGCGGGCGTCCATCTCGAAGTCTTCAGACTCGCTGAAGCCTGCCTGCTCGAACGCGTACGAGAGGTATTCTTCGTCGGTCAAAAACGCTTCGCCTTGGCTGAGGTACAGTTCGTCGTCCTCCAAGGCCGAAGCCTGCCGGTACGCCCCGCCGCAGCTCGCCATCATCACGGTCAGCCCCAGCAGTGAAATCCATGCGGCAGGCGTCGAAAAGAAGGTGGGGAAGGAGCGGGTCATGGGCGGTGGTTCAAGTTAGCACATTCTGTAGTTTTGCGTGACTCTCAGAGTCTCTCACACGCTACAGCACAAACCATACCAAAATGGCCAGCAAACTGACGTCCCGCGACGATGATTACAGCAAGTGGTACAATGAACTCGTCGTGCAGGCGGACCTCGCCCAGCACAGCGATGTGAAGGGATGCATGGTCATCAAGCCTTACGGGTTTGCCATTTGGGAGCGCATGAAAGACGTGCTTGACGGCATGTTCAAAGACACCGGACACGTGAACGCGTACTTCCCGCTCTTCATTCCCAAGAGCTACCTCAGCAAGGAGGCCGCCCACGTGGAAGGCTTTGCCAAGGAGTGCGCGGTGGTGACCCACTACCGGTTGAAGAACGACCCCAACGGCGAGGGGGTGGTCGTGGATCCGGACGCCCGTTTGGAGGAAGAGTTGATTGTGCGTCCGACCTCCGAGACCATCATTTGGAACACCTACAAGAACTGGATCCAGAGCTACCGCGATTTGCCCTTGCTGGTGAACCAGTGGGCCAACGTCGTGCGCTGGGAGATGCGGACGCGCCTGTTCTTGCGGACGGCAGAATTCCTTTGGCAGGAGGGGCACACCGCCCACGCCACCAAGGATGAAGCCGTGGAGGAGGCCAAGAAGATGCTCGAGGTCTACGCGGACTTCGCCGAGAATTACATGGCCATGCCTGTGGTGAAAGGTGTGAAGACGGAGACCGAACGCTTCGCAGGCGCCGAGGACACCTACTGCATTGAAGCACTGATGCAGGATGGCAAGGCCTTGCAGGCGGGGACGTCCCACTTTTTGGGCCAAAACTTTGCCAAGGCCTTCGACGTCACCTTCGCCGACAAAGAAGGCGGCAAGTCGCACGTGTGGGCCACTTCATGGGGGGTGAGCACGCGCTTGATGGGCGCCCTCATCATGACCCACAGCGACGACCAAGGCTTGGTGCTTCCCCCGAAGCTCGCGCCCATTGAGGTGGTCATCGTGCCCATTTACAAAGGCCAAGACCAAATGGACGAGATCGTGGCCAAGTGCCAGGAAGTCGCCGACGAGTTGAAGGCGGCGGGCATCCGCGTGAAGCTGGACGACGACGACACCAAGCGCAGCGGTTGGAAATTCGCCGAGTACGAGTTGAAGGGGGTGCCGTTGCGCATTGCGATGGGCCCGCGCGATTTGGCGAAGGGCACGTGCGAGCTGGCGCGTCGCGACACCAAGACCAAAGATTTCGTGTCCTTGGACGGCCTTGCGGCCCACGTCCGGACGCAGCTCGACGACATCCAAGCGTCCCTCACGGCGAGCGTCCACGAGCGCATCAAGACGCACACCCACGTGGTCGACACCTGGGAGGGGTTCTTGGAGGCGTTGGACAAAGGCGGCTTCGTGAGCGCCCACTGGGACGGCACCGCCGAAACCGAAGAGCGTATCAAGCAAGAAACCAAGGCGACCATCCGTTGCATCCCTTACGACGGCGACACCACCTCAGGGACGTGCATCAAGACAGGCGCGCCCAGCGCCCGTCGCGTGTTGTTCGCCAAAGCCTACTGACCCATGGACGCCAACCTTCCCATCGGCCTGAACCCCGACGACAGCGCCGCCCTGTGCAAGGAGCTCAACGCCCTGCTGTGCGACTTGCACGTCTTCTGCCAAAACGTGCGCGGGTTCCACTGGAACGTTCAGGGCCAAAACTTCTTCGAGCTGCACGCCAAATTCGAAGAGTTCTACACCGACCTCCAACTCAAGATCGACGAGGTGGCCGAGCGCGTGTTGACCTTGGGTGGCCAGCCGTTGCACACCATGCAAGACTACGTGGCCGGCGCCACCATTCCCGCGGTCAAGGATGTGCACGATGGGGTGGAAGCAGTCCGTCACTGCGCGGCGGCCTTTGGGGTGTTGCTCGTCCGTGAGCGCGCCTTGCTCGCGGCCACTGAGGAAGCCGGCGACGAGGGGACCCACGCCCTTATGAGCGATTATGTCTGTGAGCAGGAAAAGACCTCTTGGATGCTGCGCGCGTACCTGGCGTGACGCGGTCGTTCCCCTGAGGCGCATTTTTTCTGGTGCACCTTGCGGAGAAGAAAGAACCTGACTATCTTTGCGGTCCTCTTTGGCCCGTTCGTCTAGGGGTTAGGACGCCAGGTTTTCATCCTGGTAGCAGGGGTTCAAATCCCCTACGGGCTACAAGCAAGAAGGCACCCAATCGGGTGCCTTTTTTGCGTTCAAGCCTTGGATTCAAACCACCCGCGGTGACGCTTCCAAATGCGCAGGTATCGGTAGAAGGGCACCGAGGGGAAGATGTGGTGCACCTGGTGGTAATTCTGGGACAAGAAGAAGAAGGCGAGCGTTTGGCCTTCGATGTTTCGGGTGGCTTGGAACGGGTCCTCGTGCAGCGGGACTTGATGTGGCCTGTGGGGGAGGTAGTCGAAGAGGAAGGCAAGCATGGTGTTGGCCAGCCGAGAAGGGACAATCCACGCCCACAAGACCGCCCATCCGTGGCCGTTCAGGGCCAACGCCAGCGCCGTGCCGTACAGCACAACCAAGGTGATGCCGACTTCGCGCTTGCGGGCCTTGACCGTTTCCTTGACGACCGTGGCGCTCACCACCCAGTAACGCCATTCTTGGGTCATCCAGCGAAGTGGGAGCAAGTACCACGGTCCCTTGCCGCTCCAGAAGTCAGGGTCGTGGTGCGGGTCGTTGGTGTGTTTGTGGTGCGCCAGGTGCAACCTGCGAAAGGCGGGGAACGGCGAAAACAGTGGAATGCCGCAGATTCGCCCCACGAGTCCGTTGAGCCAGGGGTGGGCTTTGGACACGGAATCGTGCACCGCGTCGTGTTGTGGGGTGAAGGAGATGTACGCCAGCACCGAGTTGGCCAGACACGTCACCCAGAGCGGCAAGACGTCTTGTGCGGCCAGGCAGCCCACAGCGACCCAAAGGCTAAACGTCTTGGTGGCCAACAACACGGTGGGCCAAGCAAGGTCAGGCGACCTCAGCGCGTCCCTGCCGGGAGGCGCGATGCTGGTGGGGTCAGCGGCCATGGTCGGGAACTTGGTTTTGTTGACGCAATTCCTCGGCCATGTTGTGGATGGCGGCTTGGGTTTGTTCTGTGATGTCGTCGACCGAAGTGCCTTCAGGAAAGTACACCGGGTCCCCCATCACCAGGGTGCCGCCCAACGGCACAATGATGGAGCGGCCCTTGGGCAGGTTGCGGTACAACCCGTCGAGGTAGACGGGGATGACGGGGACGTCGGGGTGCCGCGAGGCCAAATGCCCCACCCCGCGCTTGAAGTCGGCCATCACCCCTGGCACGCCTCTTGTGCCTTCTGGGAAGAGAATCAGGCTGTGTCCTTGCCGAATCATGGCGTCCAAGAGCTGCACGGGATCCACGTCGGCCTCGCGTTTGCTGCGGGAAATGAGCACGGCGTTGACCAGGTTCTTCATCGACCACCTTCGAAACCCCGAATTGCCGAAAAAGTCCTGCGCCGCGACCGAGTGGGTGAGGTGGATGCGGTGGGAGGGGACGATGGTCATCAACGACATGCCGTCGAGGTGGCTGTTGTGGTTGGCCACGTAGATGACCGGTCCCAGCGGGTGAGGCGTTTTGCTCCAATGGTACCGCAGGCCGATGATGACCCCAAAGAAGGTGCGCCACATCAGTTTGTACAGCACCCAAAGCAGCCATTGACGGCCCTTGGGGACGTGGGCGTCGAACAACTCAGAATCGATGGGGCCGTGCGTCATGAAAGGGGATCAGGCGGCAGACGTGACGCTGAAGAAGTACACCAAATGAAAGAAGGGCGCCGCGGCGGCGGAGAACCCGTCGAGGCGGTCCAAATACCCGCCGTGGCCAGGGATGGCGTTGCCGGAGTTTTTGATGCCCAGGTCGCGCTTGATGCCCGAGGCGATGGCGTCGCCCATGAAGCCCATGACGGCCACACAAAAGCCAGTCAGGGCGGCTTGCCACGGCTCGAGCGGCGTCAAGAAGCGCAGCCCCACCGCAATCAGGCTCACGGACAACACCCCACCCACGAGGCCTTCCCACGTTTTGTTGGGGCTGACCTTGGGAAGCACGGCGCGCCTGCCCAGGGTTTTGCCCCAAGCGAATTGCAGCACGTCGTTGATCCCGACCAAGAAAATGAGGTACAAGAGCAGGCCCTGAGGCCCAGCTGTGAATCCAGGGATGTCGGGCAATTGAAAAAGCAGCGCCAAGTGGCTCATGCCGTACACCCAAGCCACCAACGAATACGGCATCAGGGAAATGGAACGCACAATGCCTTGGGTCTCACCCTTCACGACAAGCAGGAAGGGAATGAAGACGAACATGAGCACCGGAATGAACGCCAAAAACAGGGTGGTCATGCCCAAGTAAGCGAGGGTGTATTGGATGGGGATGACCCCGTAGCACACCAAGACGACGTTCCGCTCCCGAACGTCCAGCTTCAGCAAGGGATACATCTCCCGACACAGCGCAAAGCTCAAGAACGCCAACCCCACATGGGTGACAATGGGGTGGGCCAAGGTGGTGACGATGAAGCACGCGCACATGATCCACCACGAACGGGTCCTTACGAGCAATTCTTGGACGAGCTTGCCCGGTTTGAGGAAGTTCCAGAGGTTCCACGCCACAGAGGAGGCGACCAAGATGCAGAGGATGATGAAGATCACCCATTGCAATTCGGCAGCGATGTCCCAGAGGTCGATGAGTTTGTTCATGGCGTTTCATTGAGGATGGCGCGGACGCGTCGAAATGTGCTCCAGCACAATCCCACCAAAACGACCCACACCCCAGTTTGGACGTGGCCTTCGACGGGCACACCTGCGCCGAGGAGCAGACAAAACACCCCCCAAACGAGGGTCCGGTCGCTCTTGCCCATGGGGCCTTCGTACCGCCGTTCTCCGCCCACCGAGGCGCCCAGCACGCCGGCGTATTCGTTCACCGCCGACATCCAAAGCAACGCGCCAACCCAGCCTGCGTGAACCCCTGGCAACAACGCCAGCGGCCACATCACCAGCGCGTCGCTGACGACATCGCCGAGTTCGTTCAAGACGGCCCCGGCCGTCGAGGTCATGCTGAATTGCCGAGCCATCATGCCGTCCAAGGCGTTCAAGGCCATGCGCAGGAGCAGCCCGGCCGCCACGGTGTAGAACCAACCGCGTTGCCCCAGGCCGAGCACGAAGGCGTACCCCAGCCCTCCGGACAGCAAGATGGCCATCCATGTCAAGGCGTTGGGCGTGACCCCAGCCTGCTTCAAACGGCCGAGCATGGGGAGAAGCATGCGCTGGAAGGCCGGCTTCAAATCGTATGTCGTGGGCACCTTCATTCTGGCAAGGGGTACGTGGGGTCAAACGGCCGGTCGTGGATGCGGTCGCGCGGCAAATCCGCGGGAAAGACCCCGTGCTCGAAGAAGTGCAGGAACGGTTCCCCGAGCAAGTCCCACCGCACGTACATCATGTCGTGGTCCAAGGCCACGTGGAAGGCGTCGTGGGCGGTAGGGTCGATGGCTTGCCAATCGTACACCAAAGGCCCCATGGCCTCGGCCTCCTCTTGCAAAAAACGCATCAGCGGCGTGGCCCGGTTTTCAATGGCGAGCCCCTTCTTGAGCCGATCCGATTTTGGCACATCGGGCCAGGTCGCCACGCTCAAGTCCCTCAGCACCTTGCCCAGCTTCAGCATGCCCAGCTTGGGGATGCGTGCCATGGCCGTTTGAGGGGCGCGCTCTTGCGTCGGGCTCCGGTCGTAGACGATGCGCGTGAGGTTGGCCATGGGATGCGCCTCGAGTTGGGTGTGCAGCAGGTACGCCCCGGCGATGTAGCAAATGGCCTTGACCTCCCGGTAGTCCTCGAGGTGTTGCGCTTCCACAAAAGCTTCAAGGGCGTCAGAGCTCTCTGACAGCGACGACCTGCGCAAGACATCGGGGATGAACACGTCCATGCCATGGTCGGCCCAAAACGCCATCTGCGCTTGGCAACCTTTCCGCGTGCCGCCAAACCCGTTCAGGATGAGCACGGCGGTCTTTTGATCCGCCAACGCGTCCTCCTGAATGTGGATGAAGTGCTTGGCTTCCGCCTGCAGGGCGAAAGAAAAGAGCACACCAAAGACCAGCCAGCGCAGTTGAGACACCCTGCAAACTAGGCAATGCCTTATCCCCGGGCAAATGTCCGGGGCAGGCCCGCGGTCAGAACTTCCGCTTCTCGTCTTTGTCCCAGAGGCCCCAGAATGCGCCCACGCTGCCTTCCGTGCCGACCTTCCACGCCTCGTCGAACGCCGCGAAGTAGAACATGTCGATGTCCTCTTTGCGGGCCCACCTTTGGGCGTTGATGAAGTATTTCAGAGCGTTCTCGTAGCTGGGTTCAGCTCCGCCCAAAGCCTCGCCCTCGCTGGGCCAGCCCGTTTCGGTGATGATGATCTTTTTGTCGGGCTGCGCTTGCTTCACCTGATAGTACATCTGCTTCATGTAGAGCAGAGAGTAGTCCATGTGGCAGCCTTCCCAGTAGGGGTAGCAGTTGGCCAAAATCACATCGCACGCCTGCGCCAACGCGGGACGGTCGCTGAATTCGTAGTACGCGTCGACGTAACCCACCGGCACGTCTGGGAGGGCGTTTCGCACGCGGTCGATGCATGCGATGAGCTCGGCCTCGGCCATTTCCTCGCGGTAAAGCACTTCGTTGCCGACGGCCGCCACGTCCACGAACCCGGCTTGGGCCAATTCCACGAGGCGCGTCATTTCCTCCTCGTTCTTGTCCTTTTCTTCACCGAGCCAAGCGCCGACGAGGGTTTTGAATCCATACTCACGGGCGAGCTTTGGAATCATGTCGTTCCCGTCGGTGCAGGAGAAAATGCGGATCCACTTCGTGTGGGGCTGGAGCAGCTCAAGCTTGCGCCGCACTTGCGCTTCTGTGAAGGCATCCCCCGGTTGCTGGTCGCCTTCGTACGGACTGAAGCAGATGCCGTGCATCTTGTCTTCCACCAAGGACGCGCATTGCTTTTGGAGCTCCGCGCGGTCTTCACGGTTGGGGCCGTTTCCGGCCAGCGACAGGACCTTGTCGGCCCTGTACGACATGTTCATCAGTTTCATGGTCAGGCTTGTTGGGCGATCTCAGCGCGCTTTTGGAGGAGTTCTTCCTTCAACTTTGCGGCGCTTTCCTCGGTGATGTCGTAGTTCTTCATGATGAGCAAGGCGCCAATGACGCCGGCGATGGGCAGGAGGGAGTAGAACGCCCGCATGCCTGTGACGGCCGACTCGGTGACGTTGTCCGCGTCGAAGCCCACGAAGGACAGGATGGCCCCGCTCAAGAGGGCGGCCACACCGAAGCCAAGCTTCACCATCCACCAGTACACCGCACCGAGCACGCCTTCGCGGCGCTTGCCGGTTTGGAGCTCGTCCAAATCGCACACGTCCGCCGTCATGCTCATCATGATGGTGAACAAGCTGCCGATGCCAAACGAGTGGAACGGCAAGGCGAACAGGAACAGGTACGGCTTGCCCGGGATGAAGAGGAACCAAAACAGCACGTAGCCCACGATCGAGATGAACTGGCACGCCATGAAGGCCCGTTTCTTGCCCAACTTCTTGGACATGAACGTCACCACAGGGATGACCAGGAAGGTGGTGATCAAGGCGCCCACCGAGCCGTGCATGGCTGGCCAGGTGCCGGCGCTGGCAGGGTCGCTGTTGAACATGTAATGCACGATGATCAAAAACGTGAAGGCCGCGATGACGTTGAAGGAGTTGAAAATCAAGAATGTCGCCCCTGCGATTTGGCGGAACTGCTTGATTCGGAAGGCTTCAAACGCCGACACGAAAATCTTCCCCACGCTGCCCAACACGGCGGACACGTTGATGGGGGAGAAGTCGGTCCGGTCCACAGTCGACTTGCTCTTGAGGAACAACGCCGGCACCATGGCAAACAGCGTGCAAGGGATGGCGACCCAGATGGAGAGTTCGCGGACCCCGGCGTCGGCGCCTTCTGGGAACCAACTGGGGTCGTAGAGGATGACCCAGAACCAAGGCGCGATGACCCAGGCCCATTGTCCGATGAACTGGGCGACGGCCATGATTTGCGTCCGCTCGTGGAAGTCCTCGCTGATCTCGTAGCCCATGGCCACGTAGGGGACGCTGAAGATGGTCAGCCCGAGGTAGAAGACGAGCGACCAACTGAGGAAGTAAATGAAGTTGTACGTGACCCCGTCGCCCTTGTGGAGTTGCCACATGGCGATGTAGGCGACGCCCATCAGGAGGGCGCCAATGAACACATACTGCCGGCGTCGCCCCCATTTGGAGCGGGTGTTGTCGGAGATGAACCCCATGACCGGGTCGGTGATGGCGTCGAATACGCGGGGCAAAAACTGGATGATGCCCCAAAGCAGGGCGGCAAACCCGAGGTCTTGCACCAGCACAATGATGAACACGCCCAAGGCAGCCGGGAACATCTGGTTGGCCAACATGCCAAATCCGAAGGCCACTTTTTGGCCCATGGAAACGGTCGAGGTGGGGGGTGAGGTCGAAGGGTCCATGATCCGCGAGGTTTAGAGGTCGTAAGGGGTGAGGACAATCGTTTGGAGGGCTTGCGCATCCAGCTCAATCCGGACGTCGGTGGGCAAGCCTTCGATGTGCACAGACCGAGGGGTGTCGCCTTGGTTGAAGCACACGAGGGTGTAGGAGCCGTCTTCGTTGGAGGTGGCCACGGCCATCACGTCTTCATCCGGACATGCGCTGCCGAGCACGGTGGCGCCAGGGCGGATGAACTTGCTGAAGTGGCACATCACGTCGTAGAGCGGCGTGAAGTACACCTCGTCTTGTTCCGGGTCGACGATGACCGGGGCGATGCACCAGTTTTCAAACCAGTTGGGGCCGCCCTGCCTGTCCAACACCATGTTCCAGTCGACCCAGCCGTGCACCCAGTGGTTCAAGCACCCGATGATGTCCCGGGCGTAGCGGTGAACCGGGGAGTACTTGGGGTGCAAGTATTTCTTTTCCTCTTCGCGCCAAGTGAAGCCCCAGTCGGTGGCTTCCTTTTGCCAGTACCAGTCGTCGTCTTGCCAAACCGGCACCTCCGCATCGATGCACCCTTCGGTTTCGATGAGGAGCTTGTCGGGAGCCGCGTCGTGTGCCCGGTCGAGGTCGTCCGCGAAGACGTCGTACGTGCTTTCGTACCAGTGGATGGCGGTCCCGGCGAAGTACTTCGCGCTTTCCTCGTCGCGGTACATGGAAGCCGTCCACTCGTCCAGTCCCGCGCGGTTTTGGTCGTAGCCCAAGATGTTCAAGTGCCCCAAGCCGTTCGTTTCCAGCGCTGGGCCGAGGTGCTCTTTCACGAATTCCGTCATCTCGTCGGGCGAGTAGAGCATGCTTTCCCAGTTGTCGCCGTTGCCGTGGGGCTCGTTTTCCACGGTGAAGCCCCACAAGGGAAGCCCCTCGTCCAAGCACTCCTTGGCGTACTTGACGAAGAAGTTGGCCCACGTGGGTTGCATGTCCTTGCGCAGGCGCCCGCCGACCCAGTTGTTGTTGTCTTTCATCCACGGCGGAGCCGTCCAAGGTGAGGCAATGAGTTGGAAACCGTCTTTGGAGATGTCTTGGGCTGCCCGGATCATCGGGAACAGGAATTCTCGGTCCTGGTCCATGTTGAAGTGCTCCAACTCCAGGTCTCCTTCCACTTCGGCGTAGCTGTAGTGGAACCGGGAGAAATCGCACGAATTCATGTGCGTCCGGGTGAGGCTGTAATTGGCGCCCTCCTCGGCGAAGTAGGCCTTGAGGATGCTGTCGCGTTGGGGTGCGCTCAACTGGTGCACGAGGTAGGCCGAGGCGTCCGTGAAGGACCCGCCAAAGCCTTCGATCGTTTGTCTTTTGTCCTGCGCATTCACCTTCACGTGCAACACCTCAGATTGGGGGTTCTCCCAACCGTCCACAGTGGCTTGAGGGACCTCGTGGAAGCGGCCTCCTCGGCGGGAGGTCTCAAACACGGTCTTCCGGAACGTCTTCTCCTTCATGTCAGAGGCTTGATGCGATTGAAACAGGGACTTCACCACGTGGTAGGCGTCCTTCGGGTTGCGGTGGATGTCCACCAAGCCCCAGTGCTCTTCATTGGCGTCGCTGTCGTAGGGGACGCCGCTGCTTGCAGGGGCCATGCCCCCGGGGTCCTGCTCATTGGGGTTCCCTGCCTTCCACCAACCGTCGGTGAAGGAAAACAACACCGCTCCCGCGCTGGGGACCGAGTCCGAGAGCAGGGGCTCGAGCAAGTTGCGGGTGGCGTCGGCTTGCGCCCTTGGATTGTGGCCTTGGTCGTAGCCCAGCGCCGCAGTCGTCATGTAGCTGTCCGCCCCAATTTCAGAGAAATACACGGGCTTGTCACTGCGCTTGGCAAAGTCCAAGGCGGCGGTGTAAGACACATCCCAGCGGTACACGTTCATGCCCCAAACGTCGATGTCGGTCAGCTCGTCGATGAGCGCCTGGTCTGGCAACTCGCCGTGCGCCGTGGACACAGGGTGGTTGGGGTCCTCCGCTTGGATGGCCGCGGCCACCTCGCGAAGGGTCTCGTACCACACGTCCAACGATCCGCCGAACCACTCAGGGTGGAAGTTGTACTCGTTGCCCAATTCCCAAAGCAGGATGGCCGGATGCGACTTGAACCGCTTCACGTAGTCGAGGTACGTCCCGGACTGCAAGTCGTAGACGCCGCCTTGGTTGTACCCCAGCCCAACAATGACCGAGAGGCCAGCTGCGCTGATTTCATCAAGCACTTCCTTGGAGGCGATGGGTTCGTACACGCGCAGCGTGTTGATGCCCATGTCTTTCATCAAGGCCAAATCCTGGGTCAACGTCTCAAAGCTGCGCTCGGATTCTCCCACCGGCACCGGGTGGTAACACACGCCGTACATGAAGAGTGGACCGGCGTCCGTGACGAGCTGCCCTTCCTCGACCCAAACGCGTCGGGCTTCCGTGGTGGATCCGCAGGAGGTGCCCAGCAGCACAGTGGCCAAGAAGGCAAGCATCAAAGGAAGGTGTTTCATGGTCAATGGGCTGGGTTCAAAACATGGCGGTCGAGCAAGTCGCGCTCGCCAGAATAGGTGGGCTTGATGGGGTGGCCGTCGCGGGTGAGGCCCTCGAACACCCCCTGCTTCACGAGGGGCCAAAGCGCGTACTTCGCTTCGCCGTCGCGGGTGAACAGCCCAAAGTGGTTCTCAGAGTCGGTGGGGTTCGCCGCGCTCTTCCAAGGCTCGTCAAACGCCTCGAAGTAAAAGCAGCTGATGCCCTCGGATTGCGTCCAGTCGCGCATCCCTTGGTGGAACAGGGCCTGCTTGTACTCGTCGGCGGCCCGAGACCCTTCCGGCCCGTAAAAGCCGTCGGACACGCTCGCCCAGCCGGTCTCACCAATGTGGACAGGCTTGTCGGCGTCGATGCGCCGCACGTAGTTCACCACTTGGGCGTATTGGTTTTGGCTGTACGCCACGGCCCGCGCCATCGCGCCGTCCACGTCGTGGGGGTCAAGTCCTTCGCCCTTCCAGAAAGTGGGGTTGTAGTGGGTGTCGTGGAACGGGTAAGTGTGCATGGACACGAAGTCCACGGCTTGGATGAGGCTGTCGAGGTCGGCGTTGTGGTACTCCGGCCCGCCGCCGCCCCAAGAGGCGAAGTTGTCTGAACTGGTGACCCACAAGTCGCTGGGGAGTTCGCCCTCGGCTTTCAGGTCCTGGAGGTGGTTCACCCAATGCAGGATGACCCCAGGCGCCACGAAGTACGAAGCAGCCCAGTGCACCATGGCTTCGTTGCCGACGGCCAACACCTTGACGATGTCGGGGTGGGCTTGGGCCAGCGCCACCGCCCGGTCAATCTCCGCCTCGTTGGCTTCGTAATCTTGCTCTGCGTGGTTGGGGGTGCCCGTCCACGCGCCCACACAATCGATCCAAGCCCCGAGCATCACGTACATCTCGAAGGTCGGGTCCTCTAGCTTCAACTCGGCGATGGCCTGAACCACGTTGGAAGCGTGGGGCAGTTGGACGTTGTAGGTGCGCAAGAACCGAATGCCCATGGCGTGCAGGATGCGCATGTCCTCTTTCAACTGGTCGAGGGTGGGTTGTTCCGCACGGCTCGTCTCTCTGTACCCCCCGTACGAGATGGCGGGGCAGTCGGGGTTGCCCAAAAGTTCAGCGGCCGAGAGGTGTTTCATGGGATCGGTGGGGTTGGTGTCTCCGCACGAAGCGAAGGTCGCAGTCAAACACAACAGGACGACCAACGATCGTCCTGTTTGCGCCAAAGTCAAGGGCAGGCTACGCATGCCCAGAGGTTAAGCCGTGACGGTCATTCGGACCACGTCGTTGGAACGGCGGAAAATCTTCCGGCTCCATTCGAGGTCCAATTCCAGTCCGTCGAACCGCTCGGTCCGACCGTCGGCCAAGGTGAGTTCCACCGAGGGGCTGTCCCCACGGAGGTGCACCACAGGCACTTGGCACAGGGTGTACGCCAAGCTGTCTGCAGGCAAGTCGACCGTCTTCCAGGTTTGGGTGACGTCGACGTACTCAAAGCTCGCCGGCGCCGACAGGAATTCTTCGGCGTGCATGAGAGCGCGGTCGAAGTGAATTTTGCCCTCCGACACCCGAACGCCCAATTCGCCGAAGCGACAGAGCAGGTCCTCCTTCACTTGGCCCGTCATGCCAGGCTGCTGGGCGCCTTTGCCACCAGGGGTGTGCGAGTAGGGGTCTGTCGGGAACGCACCGTAGAGCTCGGGCGACTTGTGGGCACCGATGCCTGCGTTGATCTCGAAGTAGTGGTCAAACAAACGGCCCACCACCTCCGAAGATTCCTGTTGGGCGACCGCGTCTTGGGTCACCTCAAACGCCGCCAAGCGGAGCTTGGAGACCATGTGCCAGTAAATCGAGCCCAGGCCTTCGTAGCCGAAGAACGTGCCGGACCGGCCGGTGAACGCCTTGTGGTTGAAGATGCCTTCGTAGATGGCCTCCACGCTTTGCTGCTCCTTGGCCACCAAGGCGTCGTACGCTGGGGGAAGGTCCGCCAAGGCGGCCCGCAGGGCTTTCACGTTGTGGAAGTTGCCGTTGAAGTGGAACCCGCCGAGGCAATCTTGGGTGACGATGTCTTGGTTGCCGTCGGCCAAAAGTTGGGACAACAACGCCGAGTCCGCCACGGCTTGGGGGGCCAGGTTGTTCTTGTCCAGGAAGCGCGGCAAGTCCTTGTTGGGGTAGAGCACGTAGCTGTACTGGTCCTCCCGGAACAGGGCGCTGGCCTTGAGGGCGTCGAGCACCTCGAGGCTTTCCTTCGCGTCGAGCAAGCCCGAGCTGAGCACGGCCACTTGACCTTCCAACATTTCAGGGAGGTAAGTGATGTCCACGCCGCCATCGGCTTCCACCGTCATCAGGTTGTACGCGTGGTACAGGCCGTCAGTCCGCTTGTTGGCTCGGATGGAGTGCTCGAGGTGAGAGAGTGCCACCTTGACAAAGCTCGCCAGGTCCGACAACGCCAATGTGCCCTTGCGGCCGGAGAAGTCCTCCTTGTAGATTTTGTGGCGGTAGTCGCTGGATGCGGTGCCCAAACCGTCCAAGATGGCGCGGCGCTGGGCGTTGGAAATGTCGCCCGTCGTCAGCCCCTGGTGCTCGCGCAAAGTGGCGTCGATGCGGCGGAAGCAGTCCAGCAATTCCTCAGACACAGAGACTTCTTGGTGGTTGGTCTTCGCCAAGATGTCCTGGAAGTAGACCAAGAACCGGCGGAGGTAGTACAACGTCACCATGGACACGCCGTTGCCCACCAGGGCGTTGTTGGCGTCGTTCCACTCCGGACGTTGGGTGTTCATCCAAATGCCGCCCTCGGGGATGAAGTTGGCGACTTTGGCGAGCATGGTGGCCATCAACTTCTCGATGAAGTTCACCTTGTAGATGAAGACGTGCGTCTCGCGAAGGAGTGCGCCGTCGCCGCCGATTTCGCCACGCTTGAGGTCGATTTTTTGGCCTGCCTCGTGGTCGTAATCGATGGTGTTCTTGGGGTCCTCCAGAAGGGCGTCGTACGGCTTGATCCGGTAGGGGACGTTGGCGTAGACGAACGAGTCGTTCTGGAAGTAGTCTTCGAGTTTCTCGGGGTAGTACGCCTGCAAGAACTCCAGGAATTTCAGGAGGTAGATGATTTGGTGGTCGCCCCAGTAGCCGATGTACGACCAAGGGTTGTCCGGCTCAATTTCTTCCCACTCGAAGCCATCCTTGAACACGCGGTAGGGGTTGTAGCCGTCGAAGGTGGTCGCGTTCAAGAACTTGAAAATCATGCCTTCGATGAACTCGGGGTACGAGTGCACCAAGGCTTCCCAGTTCTGGAAGATGTCGCGCCAGTTGCCCTGGTAGTCCAAAATCTTCGACCCGGTTTCTTCGTCGCGCAGGTTGATGGAGAAGCGGTTCCAAGGACGGCTGGGGTCGCCGTGGCGGCGGCTGAACTTCAACGGCAGGTACTCGGCGCACAAGCGCTTGAAGTTGAGGTCGTCGTCCTGTCCAGCTTGGGCTTGCAAGAAGGCCAGGTCGAATTTCTCGGGCCACCCTTGCATGAGTTCGGACTTCTTGAAGAAGACCTTGTGGTTGGCCCGGTCGATGTAGGCCATGAAGTCGGCCCGCTCGATGGTGTAGTTCTCGTCGAAAATGCCGCCCCGCATGATGTTGAACATCGTGTTGGCGAAGTGTCGGATGTTGCGGCGGCGGTCGGCTGTGAGTTGCAATCCGTCGCTGGCGGCCACCAATTCGATGAGCCGTTGAGAGCCTTCTTCGATGTCTTCAAGCAACGCGGACTTGAGCGCATCGGGTGCCTTCAGGTCTTGCTTCAGCTTCACCACGCTGCGGATCGACTGGCCCAAATTCGTGGCCATGACCCAGTCTTGGGTGGCGCCGGCCGCCAATTCGAAGTCAGACTGGACGAAGTAGGCGCCGCGTTCCGCTTTGATGTCGGTTTCTGTGACCACGGTTCCGCCGGTTTGGAAGGCGGGGAGCTGCTTGGAAGACAAGAGCACCTTGGGGGCGTCCAAGCCGATGGACCACACCACGTTCGCCTTCAACGCTTCGCTCGGCTCGGCCTTGTCGGAGATGATGGCGCTCAAGGCGTACAGGCCGAGGTTGCCCTCTTCGAGTTCGCACTTCTTGTACGCGTCCACCAGGTTGCTGCTGCCCCGCTGGAGCCCTTCAGGCACGCCGTAGGGCAGGATGTTTTGGATGCCGTCGAGCACGCTCACCTTCACGGAGGAAGCCCCGGTTGATGTCAACTTGGCGTGGCGGACGAAGCCAAACTTCTCGCTGGCTGCCCACTGGTACTGGAAGGTGAGTCCGAGGTCTTGGTTGACTTCTTCGAACAGGACCTTGTTGCCGTAGGCGTTCTTGTACAGGTTGCGCTCGAGGCGGTAGACCCCTTTGTTTTGGTCTGAAAAGGGCTGCCAAAGCAGGCGGCGCTCCCCGGCGTCGACCAACACCACAGTCTTGCTGCCGGTGGTTTCCGCGGCCTCGGTGATTTTGTCGTCGGTGTAGTAGGGGAAGAGGGCGAAGTCGCTGTTCTTCCGGCCCGCGCTCAATCCGCCGTTGCTGGCGATGAACATCCAGTGGTCCGAGTGGCTCACGATGCTCATGAAGAAAGGACGCATCCGATCGACGGAGCTGATCTTGTAGTAGGTCTCTTCGCCGAGGGTGACCTCCTCGCCAGAGGAAGAGGTGTCGGGGGTTTGGTATGGTTGCTGCCCGAGGTAGATGGGCTTGACGTGGTCCGAGGCGCTCATTGCAGGGAAGTGGTGGTTGTCTTAGGACCCGCGTTTTCGAACGTGTCCAATGGACGTCCGAAGGGGTCGTCGTGCCGTGCGTTTACGGCCGAGCGAAAATATGACTTGGAATTGGAATTTCCCCCCTCTTCACGGGGCATGTTCTCCACCAATGCCCCTCATCTTGAGCGTTGTGCCTCCAGTCGCGCACCCCTGCGGCAGGAACGGTGTCCAGCGACCCCCTTTGGTGATCGGGTCAGTGCACCATCAACTTCCGTGTTCCGCAGCCCTTTTGGTGTGCAAAAATCACCCCGCGGGGCAAGCCCAACTCGGTCGGACTTTGGGTTGTCCAGCGCACGACGCTGAACGTGCCCAAGGACCGACCACCGAGGTCAAACACCTCGACAGGCGTCACGCTTGAGGGACACGGTTGGGCCGACAATTCCTCCTGGTTGTCAGTGGCAGGCGGCACCACATGGAACGTCCTCCGGACCTCGACGCTTTCGCCGCTTTCGCCTTGTCTGTGCCCATGCACGTGGACTGTGCCGTACGCGCCCACGGTCCAGGTCAGATTCATGGAGTTTTCACCCGACATGCCCGTCCATCCGTCGAACGCCACGGCGTTGCCCAACCCGTGCGAGAGGGTCAATGAGGACGTGCCGTCCCACTCCACCGTTTGGCCGTCGGAGTCCTCGCCCACCACGGCTGTGGGTGGGGTGGAGAGGTCGTGGTATTGCACGTTGGCCCAGGGCGAGATGCTGTTGCTGGGGCTGGAGATGGTGGACAACGCCGTGCCGTCTGTGCTGAAGATCTTCATTCCATCGACGCGTTGGTAAAAGACACGGTTGTTGAACGGGTCCAAGTCGCACACCCCGCTCTGGATGCCGTCCATGCTGATGGCGCTGGACGTGAACCACTCGACTTCGGCAGTTTCAGGGTGGAGGCGCGCAAGCCGCAACTCGGTTTGGAAGGGAGGTCCGTTGAAATCGTAACTCTCCGGTTGGAGCATGTGCAAGGCGTAGAGGCGGTCTTCCACGGGGTGGTACATCGGGTTGGTCCACGATTCCAGGTTGGAGGCGCCAAACAGCGTGGGCAGCGACACATTCGCGGTCTGCGCACCCGTGCCTGTGTCCCACACTTTCAACTTGCCTCCGGCGAACAGGAAGTACCGGTTGCCGAGCGCGTCGATGTCGCAGTTGCCGCTGCCGAACGACGCGTCGTCGTCTGGGTCGTCGCCCACAGCTTCCACCGTGCCGGTTTCAGGGTCGATGCGGATGAGTTGAATGTCGGTACCCGCGTTGTAAGAGTGGGCGATCCCATAGAGCTTGTCGTCGGTCCAGTCGTAGGCGATGTTGGACGCCGGCACATCCGCGTCCATGGCGTTGTCGATGGTGACGTTGCCCAGCAACTCGCCCGTGACGGCGTCCAGGGTCACCAGGCGGTAGGGGTTGGCGAGGACGTAGAAAAACCGTTCGCCGAAGCAGTCCAAATCCGCCACGCCGGACGCATACCCGTCAGGGGTCGTCCCGTTCTCGCCCACCATCGTGTAGAACTCGCTGTTGAGGTATGTCGCTGCCAATCCCAGTCCTTGGTTGTCGTGGTTGAGGGACATCAGCACGCCTTGAGCGGCCGCGCCCCATGACGTCAAGAATCCGAGCGACAGCACGCAGGCCGTGGTGTTGAGCACATTCATGTCCCCAAAACAGGCGGTCTCAGCGGTTTGTTTACGGCTCAGTGCTGGACGTCCACTTGGATGTTCGCGGCCATGGCTTTGGCGCGCTCGACCAAGCGTTCCACGTCGTCGCCTGGGGCGCCGTGGGTCACCGCCACCGCCATGCGCCGGAAGGGGCGCACGGTGGGCTTTCCGAAGACCCGCAGGTCGCTGTCGGGCTCAGCCGCGGCCTCTGCGAGCCCGGTGAGGATGGGCGCTGCCCCGGCGTGGGGCGCCAAGGACTCAGGAGCCAAGACCACAGCGCTCGCGCCCGGGCGTTGTTGCACGATGGCTGGCACGGGGAGGCCCAGGACAGCACGCGCATGCAACTCGAATTCCGAGAAGTTCTGCGTCCCAGCCAGGGTCACCATGCCCGTGTCGTGGGGCCTGGGGGACAGTTCCGAGAAGTAGACCGTGCCCGGTTGGCCGTCCCTGGGGTTTTGGATGAAGAACTCCACGCCCCAGATGCCGCTTCCGCCCAGCTCGGCGGTGACGGCCGCAGCCATGGCTTGGGCTTGCTGAAGCAAATCGGGCTCCATCACGGCGGGTTGCCAACTTTCCTGGTAATCGCCCCGCTCTTGGCGGTGGCCGATGGGCGCGCAAAAGAGCGTGTCGCCTGCGTCTTGCGTCAGGGTGAGCAGGGTGATTTCGTAGTCGAAGTCGATGAACGCCTCCACGATGATCTCGGCCAAATCTCCACGCGAGCCTTCCATGGCGTAGTTCCACGCCTTCTCAACGTCGGCTTGGGTGCGGATGACGCTTTGGCCCTTGCCGGAACTGGACATCAGCGGCTTGACCACGCAGGGCATGCCCACGGCGTCGACGCCAGCTTGGAGCTCTTCCAGCGACGTGGCGTACTTGAACGGCGCCGTTTTCAGCTCGAGGTCCACCGCCGCGAGGTCGCGGATGGCCCGTCGGTTCATCGTGTAGTGGGCCGCTTTGGCAGACGGCACCACGCGGATGCCTTGCTTCTCGTAGTCGTAGAACCGCTCTGTGCGGATGGATTCCACCTCCGGCACCACGATGTCGGGTTGGTGCTTGGCGACGATCGCGTCGAGGGCGTCCCCGTCGAGCATGGAAATCACCTCAAAGTCGTCGGCCACTTGCATGGCTGGCGCGCCGGCATACGCGTCCACCGCGATGACGTGTTGGCCGAGCCGCTGGAGGGCGATGACGACTTCTTTTCCGAGCTCGCCAGAGCCGAGGAGCATGATTTTCTTCTGCATGGCGGCAAGTTAGCATGGCTGGGGGCGTGGATTCGCCCCACGGGAAGACCGCCCTGAAGCGTATCTGACGCGCCCTCAGAGCAACCCCCTGGCGCGGAGGTAGGCGATTTGGGCCGCGTACTTGACGCGCTTCTTGGCCACCTTCAACCGCCTGCGCAGCGAGGGCCCGGCGTCCGACTCCTTGCGCTTGTTGTTGGCATGGGGGAACGGCGTGTCTGGCACAGGATGTCCGAGAAACGCGCAGAGTTCTTCCCAACCGGCACCCTGCGTGAAGTCCACCACGAGCAAGTCGTTGGGGCGGTCGTTGAAGTGATTTTTCACCGCTTGATTGTGCCGGTTGTAGACGTCGAGGGTGTGGGCCTTGTCGTCCTTGGGGAGGCTTTTTCCCTGGCCGTAGATCCACTCGTGCATCGGGTCGCGAAGGTCGCCGATGTGGCGCGCCACGCTCTCGTACCAACGCTCAGGATCGCGGACGGTCAGGATGAATTTGCTGCCTGGCACCAAGGCGTCAAGGTCCTTGTACATGAGCGGCCAAGGGTTGTCTTCCACCGCGTCGAATTGCCCCAGCTTGCGCAGCACCCGCCCCATGTTGCCGTGGAGGTAAGGCCAAAGCACTTGGTGGTTGTTGTCCCCCACGCGGTACCCCAAGATGCGCAACGCGTCGCGCAGCGAGGAGGTGCCGGTTTTTTGGAAACCGACGCCCACGATTTTGGGCGGGAGGTCGAAAGGAGCCGAGGCCAAATCCATGGCGCCAAAAGTAACAAGGCACCCCGCAGGGTGCCTTGTGTGCATTCAGAATGTGAGTTGGTTCACTTGGCTTTGAAGTAGCCGAAGAGGGCCACGCCGAGCGCCAAGATGTCGGGCACGGCCATTTCCAGGCTGAACTCCATGACGGGGGAGTTCGAGAACACGGTAGCGAACAAGGTGAGGAGTAAGGCTGTGCCGATGCAATAAGCGAGCAGGGCGTTTTTCGCGGTGTCCATCGCGCTCTTGCGGATCATGAGCAGGATGAGGCCGCACATGGAGATGGCGTGTCCGATGCCGTAGTGGAACATGGTGGCCATTTCCAGCAATTCAGGGTTGGCCGCGTTGGCTTCGCCGATGGCGGCGGCGCCCATGTCTCCGGGCATCAACAAGCACATGACGCCCATCAGGGCGTTGTAAACACCAAGGATGGTGAGTGAAACAGAAGTTTTCATGATGTAAGGGTTTGGGGCAATGTACGTTGCGTTTTTGACTTGGATTGGCTGGAACCTCTTTGCTGGTCTGTGTTTTCTGAGTTTGGTGCGTTGTTTTGCGGGTTTCGTGGGGCACGTGGCCTGTCAGTAGTAGATGTTGCGGCGCACCTTGGCGACGTACTTGGCGAGTCGGATGACCTGCTTGGTGTAGCCAAACTCGTTGTCGTACCAGACGTACAGCACCACCCGCTGTCCGTCTTGGGACACAATGGTTGCAGGGCTGTCGAAGACCGAGCAACACTCGTTGCCGATGATGTCGTTGCTCACCAATTCCTCGTTCATGGAGAAGTGGATTTGGTTGACAAGCGCGCCTTGCAGCGCCGCCGATTTCAGGGTGGCCAAAAGCTGGTCCCGTGTCGTCGCCTTGTCCAGGGTCAAGTTCAGGATGGCCAGGGAGCCGTTGGGTGTGGGGACGCGCACAGCGTTGGCGGTGAGCTTGCCCTCCAACTCAGGGATGACCTTGGTCACGGCTTTGCCGGCACCTGTTTCGGTGATGACCATGTTGACCGCCGCCGAGCGTCCTCGACGGTGCTTCTTGTGCATGTTGTCGAGCAGGTTTTGGTCGTTGGTGTAGGCGTGCACCGTCTCGATGTGGCCGCTTGCCACCCCGAAGTGGTCCTCAATGACTTTGAGCACAGGGCTGATGGCGTTGGTCGTGCAGCTCGCCGCGGAGTACACCGTCTCTTGGTCGAGGTCGAGGTCGCCGTGGTTGATGCCGTAGACCACGTTGGGGATGCCTTTGCCCGGGGCCGTGAGCAATACCTTGGACACCCCGGCACTCTGCAGGTGAAGCGACAAGGCCTCACGGTCTCGGTACACCCCTGTGTTGTCGACGACCAAGGCGTCTTGGATGCCGTACGACGTGTAGTCGATGCTTGCCGGGTCGCTGGCGGCGATCATGTGGATGCGCTGGCCGTTGACAATGAGGCATTTCGCCTCGACATCCACGTCGATGGACCCGCCAAATTCGCCGTGGACGGAGTCGTTGGCGATGAGGGCGGCCCGGCTGGCGAGGATGTCCGCGTCGACCTTTCGGGTCACGACAGCGCGCAGGCGCAGCTGCTGTCCCTTGCCGGCTTGCTTGATCAATTCCCTGGCGCAGAGGCGGCCAATGCGGCCAAACCCGTACAACACCACGTCCCTCGGCTCGGGGCGGTCGTCGCCGCCGGCCATGAACCCTCCAAGCTTGGACGCCAAGAACGCCTCCTTGCTGTCGAAGGCGCCGCCTTCGTGGCGCCATTCCGCGGACAGTTTTCCGATGTCAATTTTGGCGGGGGCGAGCTTCATGCCATGCAAGAGCTCGGCCAATTCGGCGCTGTCAAACACAGAAATCGATTCGCCGACCACCTTGGCAGCGTACGCATGCAACCGGAGAATCTCCGAGGTGCTGACGTTGACGAGGTGGTTTCGGAACAGGACCAGTTCAATCGAATGGTCCAAGAGCAACTTGCCAATGCTGTGTTGCAAGTCAACGGCGGCCCGTTGTTGGCTCACGAAACCTTCCAGCTCGTGGCTGTAGGTCTCGGCGGCGTTGGAAACGTCCATGAAATGAGGGTGTAGGGTGTGGAAGAATGGGTTTAAGGTGACGCGAAGGTTGTCGCGAACTCATGCCAAAATTACACCCGCCCAGGCCCGTCTGGTGTCGCTTCACGCGAGGAGGCTCCCTGCTATGTCGTATTTTCAAGCCATGCGATCTTTCATGCCTTTCCGACGCCTGCGAAATGTGTGCCTTGTGGTGGCGGCCTTGTTGGTCGTGTCATCCACTGCGGCAGCCCAAACCGACCACTGGGAAGCCGTGGTGCAAGACGGCACAACGTGGCGGTACCTCGTGCCGTCGTTTGAGCCCGTCCAATATTGGAACGAGGCCAGTTTCAACGACGACGTCTGGGAAGAGGGGCCTTCTGGCTTTGGCTACGGCGACGGGGACGACGCCACGGTGGTGCCCACCACGACGAGCATCTACCTGCGCCATCAATTCACGCTCGACAACCTCGCGGCGATCGAGGAGGCGGTGTTCGCCATGGATTACGACGACGGGTACGTGGCCTACCTCAACGGCATGGAAATCGGCCGTGGCAACTGCGGCGATCCTGGGGAGTTTGTGGCGTGGGACGCGACGATATCCGTGGACCAAGAAGCGGTGTTGTACAACGGCGGCACCCCGGATTTGATCAACCTCGATCCTGCCACAGCGTTGGTGCAAGGTGAAAACACCCTCGCCATTGAGGTGCACAACGTGGGGCCGGGGTCCTCGGATTTGACGGCGCGGCCGTTCTTGTTTGTGGGCACGTCGGACGAGGCCCAAACCTTCGGCACACCCCCAAGTTGGTTCGCCGCACCTGCTCCGGACTTCCACTTCGTGACGTTCAACCTCAACATGTCCAACGAAAACGTGTCGCCCGAGGGCGTGTACCTCGCGGGCGGAACCTTCGGGTACCCCGGGACCCACGCGTTTTCAGACCCTGACGGCGACGACGTGTGGACGCTGGTGATGGAAATTCCCCACGGCTTCACCGGCAACTACACCTTCACCAACGGCGCGTGCCAGGATTGGAGCTGCAAGGAGTACATCGGCGGCCAGGATTGCGCCGACCCGTCGCATTGGAACGACCGGTTGCTGGAGAACGTGACCTCGTCGTTCACCATCAGCACGTGCTTTTCGCAGTGCACCACGGACGGCACATGCGCCGCCATCAGCGGGTGCACCGACCCGGCCGCCATCAACCACTTCGACTCGGCCACCCAGGACGACGGATCGTGCATCTACATGAACGAGTCGAATTTGCCCTTGGTCCAAATCACCACGGACACCCCCATCCTCGACGATCCCCGGATCGTGGCCAACATGAAGGTGACCAACCTCCCCAGCGGCTTCAACACCTTGGGCGACGCCCCCAACGAATACGACGGCCAAATCACCATCGAAATCCGGGGCTCGTCCTCGCAATTCTTCCCCAAGCAGTCTTACGCCTTGGAAACCCAGGATTCCACCGGGGCCAACAACAACGTGTCGCTGATGGGATTGCCGGTCGAGAACGACTGGATCCTTCATGGCCCGTACTCCGACAAGACGCTCATTCGCAACGCCGTCATCTACAAGATGGGGTCGGTTCTGGGGCGCTACACGCCGCGCTACCGGCATTGCGAATTGTACGTCAACGGCGACTACCGCGGGGTGTACATGTTCATGGAGAGCGTCAAGCGCGACAACGACCGAGTGGACATCGCCACGCTGCTGCCGACAGACACGGCGGGCAACGAATTGACTGGGGGGTACATCATGAAAGTGGACCGCGTTCAAGGGGACTTCGAAGGGGGATGGAACTCCCCGTACCCCAAGCTGGGCGGCGAAGTCCAAACCATCCAAATGCACAAACCCGAAGCGAACGACCTGCACCCGCTGCAACTGGACTACATCGAAAACCACTTCACGGCGTTCGAGCACGCCCTTGCCGGCAGCAACTTCACCGACCCCGTGCTCGGGTATGCCCCATACATCGACGCCCAGTCGTTCATCCAGATGTATTTCGCCAACGAAATCACCAAGAATGTCGACGCGTACCGACTCAGCACCTACTTCTACAAAGAGAAGGATTCGGACGGCGGCAAAATTGTGATGGGTCCGTGGTGGGACTACAACCTTGGGTTTGGCAACTCCGACGGTTGCGACAGCTACAACACGGCGGGCTTTGAGTCCAACACCGGGTGTCGGGTCCTGCATCCGTTCTGGTGGGAACGTCTTCGGGAGGACCCAGGTTACCGTGGACTTACGAGGTGCATGTGGGACGACTACCGCTCGGGCGTGTGGAGCGACGAGGCGATCGACGCCATGATCGATTCTTTGGCCGGTGTGCTCGCTGCGCCCCAGGTGCGTGACCACGCCCGCTGGCCGCGCCTTGGGCAGTACGTGTGGCCCAACGTATTCATTGGCCAGACGTACGAGGAGGAAGTTGACTTCCTGCGCAACTGGATCGACGACCGCATGGCCTGGCTTGACGCCAACATCGAAGGCGATTGCGTGCTCGGCTGCACCGACCCCGAAGCGTGCAACTACGAATCAGACGCCCTCTACGACGACGGAAGTTGCGAGCCTTGCGGTTGCCCACAAGACATCGACAGCGACGGGGTCGTCACGGTGTCGGACATCCTGGCTGCGCTGTCGGAATTCGGGTGCACTTCCGGGTGCACCGCCGATGTGGACGGCGACGGCCAAGTCACTGTGAGCGACTTCCTGGACATTTTGTCGGTGTACGGATCGTTCTGCTGAGGCTCCGTCTTTGCAGCTTCAGCACTGCGTTCCGAAGTAGGCCAGCAGCGCCAAGAGATCTTCCACGCTGACCGACCCATCGGACGTCAAGTCCGACTCGCATGCCGACATGCATCCAAAGTCACTCAACATGACCAGCACGTCGGCCACGGACACCTGGGTGTCCAGGTTCAAATCTCCAGGGCAAGGCACCATCTCGTCGGGACTCAAAAGGCCGTCGCAGTTGTTGTCGACGCCTTCGCCTGTGGGGTCAGCGTCGAGGTACACGTTGGCGTTCGCATCATCGCAGTCCGCGTCGTTGAAGGCGTAGGGAAGGGTGTTGCCAGGGTCGCACGCGTCGACGGGCACCGCAGGGTCTCCGAAGCCGTCGCCGTCCATGTCAAGCCAGACGTCCAAGTCGTCGAAAACCACGACGCTCAGCGACTCGTTGAAGGTGCCCACGACGGATGACGTCAGTGTCAAGGTGGCGGTCGTGCTGTTGGAGACCGTCACTTCGCCACCCCCTTCCGCCACAAAGTCCGACGCCCCCAGGAAGTCGTCGCTGGAGAAGCTGTCGCTGTCGTAAAAGGCGATGCTGTAGGACGCCCCGAAATTCAAGGAAATGCTGAACCCGCCGAGGGTGGGGTTTTGGGTTTCTGAGCCGTAGGCGGAGGTGTACAGGGTGCCGTTGGCGTCACTCAACACGAAGTAGGGGTCGGGTTGGCCAAAGAAATCGTCCACGTCCTGGCCCCATCCGCCACCAAGTGAGCTGATGGCCACTTGGGTCAACGTCAAGGCTTCCACTTCCGTGGCCAATTGCACCGTGTACGTGCCCGTCGAGTCGAAGCTGAAGGAGGGGTTGGCCTCGTCGGAGCCCTGCCCGTTGCCGAAGTCCCAGGCGTACGAGGCGCCGGCGTCGGTGACAAGCGCCGTTCCAGTCATGTCCAGTGGCGCGCAGCCAGACAGGGTGCTGAGTTCGAAGGAACTCACCGCGTCGGGGTTGTCCCCAGGCAGGACAGTGAGGGCGAGGGAGAAACTTTGGTCCACGCTTTGTTCGAACCCAAACGCCGAGGCCACCACCGCCACGTTGATGTCCACGAGGTATTCTCCAGCCGAGAGGGGCGTGCCGCACACGGTGGCGCAGCCGTATGTTTCGCCGTTGCCCGGTTCGTAGGTGCCGTCCGCATTGCTCGGCGTGAACTCCAACCCAAATGGAAGTCCCAACACGCTGGAGATCGTCACGGACAGCAGGTCCACAGAGAGGTCGGTCGCCGGGTCGACCACAACAGGCGGCAAGTTGAAGGTGATGATTTCCTCGTAAGGCTCGCCCGCCGTGGCGTCGGCCAGCGTCTCGGGACACAACACGGGAAAATCAGCTGCAGCACAACTGAGGTCGGGTTCGCAGCTGTTGCATTGGGCCAAGCCTTGCAGCCCAAGCCCCACAGACAACGCTGCACTCAGAAGATATGAGATCGTTCGCATGGGTGGGGAATCAGTGAATGACCAACGGGGTCCGAATGGCGCCGTGCTCCACAAAGTAGAATCCGGCAGGCAGGTTGGACAAAGTCAGATCAGTGCGTGTGGTGGGGGGGAAGCTGCGCTGCTTCACGGTTTGGCCTGCGGCATTCAACACAATGGCCTCGCCGAACGGCTGGCCGCTGGTCAACACGACAGATTGCCCTTGCATTGCAGGGTTGGGATACACGGAGTGGTTCGCCACAGCCTCCACTTCAGCATGCCCAGAGGTCTCGCATCCGATGAGCCCGTGGTGGTCGTGGACTTTCAACTTGTCCCAAATCAAGTCGTGGGCCACGATGTCTCCATTGCCAAACGAGCCCGGCCAATCGTGATCGCCCCCGATCACTTTGTAGTGGTGCAAGGCGTGGCACCCGTCGTCGCTGAGCCACGTGGATTCTTCCACCGTGCTGCCGTCCGTCGCATCCAGGTTGGGCAAGAGGGTCACCTCAGGTGCAGGGTTGAGTCCGTTGACCTCCACCCAGTGGGCGTTGACGTCGTCGCTGCTGTGGTAGTACAACGTGCCCTGGTATTCCACCCCGTCGTAGTTCGAGATGAAATCGTTCGTGCCCAAAATTGTCACCACCGGAGTGGGGTGCGTCACCACACACGAGGTCATCGACTCGGCGTACATGGTGCGTGCCACGGCCCCGATGCCGGTGATTTTGTCGTTCAGCCGGCAGGCCAAATCGTAGGCGAACCCACCCCCATTGGAATATCCCATTGCATACACCCTTGCAGGATTGACCCCTTGGTTGGCCACCAACGCGTCGACGAGGTCCGAGATGAAGTCGATGTCGCTGTGCGGGTTGGGCACCGTGAAGGGCAGGTCACCGGAAGTCACCACTTGCCAATTCGTGGACCCGCCGTCGTTGGGGTCAGGCAGGGCTTGCGGGTAGGCCAAGATGATGCCCTCCTCGTCTGCGCGGTCCCGCATGTCGGCCACAGCCAATTGGCCTTCAGCCGCGCCACTGCCCCCGTGGAAGTTCATGACAAGCGGCCAGGTTTGGTCCGCAGAATGCCCATCAGGCAAGTACAATAAATAGGTTCGGGCGTCGCCATCGACCACAAGGGTCTCCGTGGTCAACTGTCCCCGCGACACGCCAACGCCTGCAAGGATGCAGAACATGGCTGCCACGATTTTCGAGAAGAAGGTGAGCTTGGACATGTCTCCAAGGTAGGGCATGGATTTGGATGTCAACACGTTGTGTTCAGGCATGAACAACTTCCTGCCAAATGCGATTGAATCGACATGGGCAGGAAGCGAGACTTGAAGAACGTGCACGCCAAGCGCCCTCCGAAGTTCAATCCGGAGGACCCGGAAGACTTGAACGACTGGGGTGCCGAACTGGAGCAAATGACCAAGCGGCGCCGCGACCACAACGAGCGGCACCAGCCCAAGAAGTGATCAGCTGAGGTTGAAGGACCGCAGGGCATTCAGGGTTTGGTCCTGTGCCGCGTCGTCGATGAGGCTGCACAAGAACCACGATTCGTAGGCGGACGGAGGGAGGTAAACGCCGGCGTCCAGCATGTGGTGGAAGAGCGCTTTGAAATGCGCGTTGTCGCCAGCCTTCGCGGTGTCGAAATCCACCACAGGGTCCTCGCAGAGGTGCAACGACAACATGGACCCGACCTGGTTGACCTGGTGTGGGATCGAATTCTCCGTCATCACTTCGCGGATGCCGTGGGCGAGGGACGCGCCCCGTTCGGCCAGGCCCGCATAGACTTCCGGCGTGGCGTGGAGTTCCGACAGCAGGGTGAATCCCGCCGACATGGCCAAGGGGTTGCCCGAGAGCGTGCCCGCTTGGTACACAGGGCCTTCGGGGGCCAGGTGGGCCATGATTTCCCGGCGGGCTGCGAACGCCCCCACAGGGAGCCCGCCGCCGATGACTTTGCCGAAGCACACCATGTCGGGCGCGACGTCATAGACTTCGGCTGCGCCTCCGGCCGCCAGCCTGAAGCCGGTCATCACTTCGTCAAAGATGAGCAGCGTGCCGTGTGCGGCACAGGCGGCTTTCAACCCTTCCAAGAATCCGGGTTGCGGCGGAATGCACCCCATGTTGCCGGCGACAGGTTCGACGATGATGGCGGCGACTTGACCGTCGTGTTGCTGGAGCAACGCCTCGACCGCGCCGAGGTCGTTGTAAGGCGCGAGCAGGGTGTCTTTCGCCGTGCCACGGGTGACGCCGGGCGAGCTTGGCGCACCGAAGGTGACCGCACCGCTCCCGGCTTGGATGAGGAACGCGTCGGAGTGGCCGTGGTAGCAGCCTGCGAACTTCACAATCTTCTCCCGTCCCGTGAATCCACGGGCCAACCGAATCGCACTCATGCACGCCTCGGTGCCGGAGTTGACCATCCGGATTTGGTCGATGTAGGGGACCATCTCACAAATGAGTTCCGCGATCTGCGTTTCCAATTCGGTGGGGGTGCCAAACGACGTCCCTTTCTCCGCCGCCCGTTTCACGGCGTTGATTACGGGCGGGTGGGCGTGGCCCAGGATTTGGGGTCCCCAGGAGTTGATGTAGTCGATGTAGGTGTTGCCGTCCACGTCGCGCAGGTGCGCACCGCGGGCACTTTCCATGTAGATGGGGTGGCCGCCCACGGACTTGAACGCCCGAACCGGGGAGTTCACGCCGCCGGGGATGGCGGCTTGGGCTTCGGAGAAAAGGGCCGAAGAACGTTGGTAGATCATGTCAAAGGTGTGGTGGTGAGGTCCCCGCGCTGCCACGCGTTGGACCACGTTTCCAGGGCTTGAATCCAGGCCTCGCTGGTGTTCAGGCACGGGATGAAATCGTAGGTTTCGCCGCCGGCCTCCATGAAGATCTCCCGGTTTTCCATGTCCATCTCCTCGAGCGTCTCCAGGCAGTCGGACACGAATGAAGGCGTCAACACCGCGAGCTTTTTGATGCCTTGGTCGGGCATCTTCTCGAGGGTGTCGGCGGTATAGGGCTTCAGCCAAGGGTCGAGGCCCAGGCGGCTTTGGAACGCGCTGAAGCACTTTTCCTCGGGCAGGTGGAGGGCCTTGGCCAAGTTTTTGGTCGTCGCGAAGCACTGGTGCCGGTAGCACTCGGCATGGGCAGGGCTCGGGGTGTTGCAACAGGAGCCGTCGATCTTGCAGTGCTTGCCGGTGAGGTCGGACTTGCGGATGTGGCGCTCTGGCACGCCATGGTACGAGAACAGGATGCGGTCGTAGTCTTCGTGGTTCGCGGCCAACTTCGCCGATTCCGCCAAGGCATGGATGTACTCATCGGTGCCGTAAAACGGGGGCAAGAACTCGGTCTTCATGCCCGGGTGGGAGGCGTGCACCACCTCTTTCACCTTCTCCACGACCGTCTCGGTGGTGGACATGGCGAATTGTGGGTACAGGGGAATCACCAAGGCGTGCTCCACACCGTGTTCCTTCAATTGTGCGAGGCCCTTTTCGATGCTCATGGAACCGTAGCGCATGCCCAGCACCACAGGGAGGTCGACCCGGTCTTGAAGCAGGTCCCTCACCTTCTCGGAGTACACGATGAGCGGCGAACCTTCGTCCGTCCAAATCTCTGCGTACGCCTCCGCCGACTTCTTGGGTCGGGTGTTCAAGATGATGCCGCGCACGAGCAGTGTCCGGAACACCTTGGGCAAGTCCACCACGCGCGGGTCCATGAGGAATTCGTCCAAATACGTGCGCACGTCTTCCTTGGTGGGGCTGTCGGGTGAGCCCAGATTGATGAGAAAGATGCCTTGTTTCATGAGGGGCGTGCGGAGGTTTGGCCTGCCGCACGGCGAAAGAACAAACCACTTCTCCCGGCTCAAAGGCCTTCGTGCCCTTGGCCGTCACGTTTGACAAAACGCGGACAATCTGAAGGCCCTTCCCACGAAAACACCCCCCTAGTTTTGCCACGATGGCAAGTGTGGACAAGGTGCTGGGGACGTTTCAAGCGTTGAGTTTTTCCTTCAAGAAGGCGGAAGCCAGCTCGCGCGACGCCTTCACCCTGGCCCCTAAAACCCAGGGGAAGTTGCTCGCGGCGCTGAATGCCCAAGGGGCCCACAACGCGATGGTGCTTTCCACCTGCAACCGCACAGAGGTGTACTGGTCGGACTTGGAGACGGACCATGCCCACGACGTGATTCAAGCGCACATGGCCGTGGACGACGACGCGTGGGCCCGAGCCCAACTTGCCGTTCATGGCATGGAGGCGGTGGCGCACTTGTTCCGCGTGGGCTGCGCCCTTGAATCCCAAATCCCAGGCGACACAGAAATCGCCGGCCAATTGAAACTGGCGCTTCGTCAGGCCAAAGACCTCGGTGGAGACGTCGCGTGGTTGGACCGCGTGGTGTCGTTGGTGCTCAAGGCCAGCAAGCGGGTGAAGTCGGAGACGGGGCTGAGCTCCGGCGCGACGTCGGTCGCGTTCAGTGCGGTGCAATGCATGCGACATCACTTGTCCAGCCTGGAAGGGGTGGAGGTGGTGTTGTTTGGACTCGGCAAGCTGGGCAGAAACACTTGCAAGAACTTGGCGAAGCACGCCAGCAAGGCGTCCATCACCGTGGTCAACCGCGACGAAGCCAAGGCCAGGCACGCGGCGGACGTGTACGGGTTCACCCCAGCGCCCCTCGACGGGCTGGTCACGGCCATCCGCAAGGCACGGGTGCTGATTGTCGCCACTGGGGCGCAAGGGCACACCGTCACCCCTGACATGATTCGCGCCGACCAAACCTTGCTCGTCCTCGACATGAGCATGCCCCGCAATGTGGATCCTGCCGTGGCGGACCACCCCAACGTGGTGTTGGTGGACGTGGACGAGATGAGCCAACACGCCTTGCGCCAGTTGAACGCGCGCAAGCACCACTTCCCCCATGCCGAGCGCATCGTGGAGGAAGAATTGCAGGAATTTCAGGCCTGGGTGGACGCCTCCAAGGTGGCCCCTTTGTTGGGGGCCGTGACCCAAACCTTGCGGAATTACCGCGACGTCGAGTTGGGCAAGCTCAAGGCCGACGGCAGCGAGGACGAGGCGCGGTTGGTGCAACTCTCCGACAAGCTCATTCAGAAAGTCACCACCCAGGTGGCCACGTATTTGAAGACCAAAAGCGACAAGGTGGAGGAAGACATGGAGGTGTTTGGCCAAGCGTTTCATCCCTCCAATTCCTGACATGTTGAACGTGAAAATAGGCACGCGTGGGAGCCAACTCGCCTTGTACCAGGCGCGACGCGTCCAAGGCGCCTTGGCGGAGCTTGGCGTGTCGGCCGAGCTTGTGGTCATCCAAACCAAAGGGGACCGCATCCAAGACCGGCCTTTGCAAAGCATGGGGACGGGCATCTTCACCAAAGCCCTCGACAACGCCCTGATTGCGGGTGAGGTGGATGTGGCGGTGCACAGCATGAAGGACGTGCCCACGCAACTTCTCGCGCCCATGGAGGCTTGGGCGGTGCTGGAGCGCGGGCTGCCAGGCGACGTCCTGGTCGGCCAAGACCCTGCGTCCACCGTGGTGGCCACCGGCAGCATTCGCCGCAAGGCCCAATGGCTGTACCGACACCCCAACCACACTTCGGTGGGGTTGCGCGGCAACGTCGAGACGCGGTTGACCAAGGTGCAGGGCAACCCCTGGCGTGGCGGCATCTTCGCCGCGGCAGGCCTCGATCGGCTCGGCTTGCTTGACGGCCTCAAGGGCGTGGAGCATTTGGACTGGATGGTCCCAGCACCTGCCCAGGGCAGCATCTTGGTGGTGGGCTTGGAAGGCCGAGCGGACTTGAAGCACATGGTGGCGCATCTGGACCACCCCGACTCGTCCATGGCGGCGTCCATTGAACGGGCTTTTCTGTATGCCCTGGAAGGGGGGTGCGCGGCGCCCATCGGCGCCCACGCCAGGGTCCAAGGCGACCATGTGACCTTCACGGGCTGCCTCAATTCCCTCGACGGCCAAGCTGAACTGCGCATCGAGCGCACCTCGGAGGAGGCCCATGCCGCGTTGGGCGCCGATTGGGCGCACGAACTGTTGTCTTTAGGTGGACAGGCCATCATGGACGGCATCCGCAAACGAACCGAGGGTGATGATTGAGGTGCTCTCCACACGCAGGCTGGACGCTTCGGCGCTCGCGGAGTTGACGGAATCCGGCATCCGTTGCACGGCCCACGACTTTGTGGACACCGTGCCGCGCGAACATGCCCGCGAGATCCAGCTTCAGCCTGGAGAACGGACCGTGCTTGTGAGCAGCCAAAACGCTCTGCACGCCCTGGATTGGAAAGGTGTTCAGGTCCGTTGTGTGGGCGAGAAAACCGCCGACAAACTGCGGTCCCGGGGCGCCCAGGTGATGTCCGTCCACAGCGGGGCAGCGTCCATGTCGGAGCACGCCGTGGCCCTGGGGGAAACGTGCACGTTCGTGTGCGGAAGCACACGCATGCCCACGGTGGAAGACGCGTTTGCCCATGCCGGAGCAGCGCTTGAGGTGGTGGAGGTGTACGACACCCTTCATGCCTCCCGCCGGATGGACGGCCCTTGGGACGGCATCCTGTTTTTCAGCCCCAGCGGCGTCCGGAGCTACCATGCATCCAACGCCCAGTTGGCCTCGTCTTTTTGCATCGGAGCGACCACCGGAGCGGTGGCGCAGTCGTTTGGCCACCCTGTGGTGTTGGCCTCCAAATCCACCAAGCTGGCGGTCGTGCGCGCAGCCATTGAACATTTCAGATCATGAGCCACCTCTTTTTGCAAGCCTTGAACGGCGACACCGTCCCACGGCCTCCCGTCTGGATCATGCGCCAAGCAGGCCGCTACTTGCCGGACTTCATGAAGCTCAAGGCGAAGTACGATTTCTTCACCCGGTGCCAAACCCCCGAGCTCGCCACGGAAATCACCGTCATGCCGATCGACCAAATCGGCACCGACGCGGCCATCTTGTTCTCGGACATTTTGGTGGTGCCCCAAGCCATGGGGTTGGCGTTTGAGATGAAGCCAGGCCAGGGCCCCTACTTGGCCAACCCCGTGCGCATTGCGGCGGACGTGGAAGCCGTGCGGGTGCCAGACGCCGAAGAGGCCCTCTCGTACGTGATGGACGCCATTGTGATGACGAAGCAAACGCTGAACGACCGGGTACCGCTCATCGGCTTTGCGGGTTCGCCTTGGACCATTTTCTGTTACGCGGTGCAAGGGCAGGGAAGCCGCAACTTCGACATCGCCAAGTCGTTTGCATTCACAGAGCCTGAAGCCGCCCACGCGTTGCTTCAGAAAATCACCGACACCACCATCGCCTACCTCAAAGCCAAAGTGAAGCACGGGGTGGATGCGGTGCAGCTGTTCGATTCCTGGGGCGGGGTCTTGTCGCCGGTCGATTGGGAGCTCTTTTCGGGCCAATACATGCGCCAAATCGTGGACGCGCTGCGCGACGACATTCCGACCATCGTCTTCGCGAAGGGGTGTTGGCATTCCCTGGACGCCATGGGCACGTGGGGCGCCAGCGCCTTGGGTCTCGATTGGACGATCCGTCCAGAGGAGGCGCGCCGTCGCGCGGGCCACGACGTCACCCTTCAAGGCAACTTCGACCCCGTGCGTTTGATGTCGCCTCCCGACCAAATCCAATCGATGGTCAAGGAGATGATCGACGCCTTTGGCAAGGACCGTTACGTGGTCAACCTCGGCCATGGGATCCTGCCCAACATCCCCGTCCCGCATGTCAAAGCGTTTGTGGAGGCGGTCAAATCTTACACCCCCAGCTCATGAACCTCACCCAACGCCCCCGTCGCCTTCGCCGCTCGGGCTTTTTGCGCGACCTCGTGGCCGAGCATGCCGTGCGGTGCGAGGACTTCATCACGCCGCTGTTTGTCCTCGAAGGGCAGGGGGTGGCGCGCGAGATTCCGTCCATGCCCGGCTACTTCAAGCGAAGCCTTGATTTGACGGTGGAGCACGTGAAAGTCCTCCGCGACCACGGTCTGAAATGCGTCTTGTTGTTCGTTCAGGTGGACGACGCGCTCAAAGACAACGCCGGCACGGAGGCCCTCAACGCCGAGGGCTTGATGCAGCGCGCGGTGCAAGCCATCAAGCGTGCTGTCCCGGACATGGTGGTCATGACGGACGTGGCGCTCGACCCGTTTTCGTCGTTTGGCCACGACGGGATTGTGGAGGAAGGCCAAATTGTGAACGACACCACGGTCGAGGTGCTCACCAAGATGGCGGTCAGCCACGCCCAAGCTGGGGTGGACATGGTCGCGCCCAGCGACATGATGGACGGCCGGGTGGGCGCCATCCGTGCGGGACTCGACCAGGCCGGTCACACCGACGTGGGCATCCTCAGCTACAGCGCCAAGTACGCCTCGTGTTTCTACGGCCCGTTCCGGGACGCCCTGGATTCGGCGCCGGGATTTGGCGACAAGCGCACCTACCAAATGGACCCCGCCAACGTCCGAGAAGGACTGCGTGAGGCGGCCTTGGACATCGCCGAAGGCGCCGACCTCGTGATGGTCAAACCGGGGTTGCCCTACCTCGACGTCTTGCACCGCGTCAAGCAGGCCTCATCCGTGCCTGTGGCGGCATACCAGGTCAGCGGCGAATACGCCATGATCAAGGCGGCTGCTGCCCAGGGCTGGGTGGACGAAGAGGCGGCGATGCTGGAGTCCTTGCTCAGCTTCAAGCGTGCGGGGGCCGACCTCGTCGCCACGTATTTCGGGCTGGACTTCGCCCGCTTGCAGCACGGACAGGCATGAGCTTCGACAAGCACCTCATCCGGAAGTACAACATCCCAGGGCCTCGTTACACGAGCTACCCAACGGTGCCGTATTGGGAGGCGGACACGTTCTCCGAGGCCCGCTGGCGCTCCAGCGTCTCGGAGGCGTTCTCGGCGTCCAACGCCAAGGAAGGCATCAGCGTGTACATCCACTTGCCGTTTTGCGAGTCGCTGTGCACGTTTTGTGGATGCCACAAGCACATCACCAAGCGCCACAGCGTGGAGTCGCCCTACGTCAAGGCGGTCCTGGCGGAATGGGCCAGTTACCGGGCGTTGTTCGACGGCACGCCGCGCATCAAGGAACTGCACTTGGGGGGCGGCACCCCGACCTTTTTCTCGCCGGACCATTTGCGTGATTTGCTCGAGGGCATCTTCGCGCATGCGGAGCTGTGCGACACGCCGCTGCTGAGTTTCGAAGCGCACCCCAACAACACGACCCGGGCGCACCTTGAGGTGCTCCACAGTTTGGGCTTCCGGCGCAACAGCTTCGGAATTCAAGACTACGATCCTGTGGTGCAAAAGGCCATCAACCGCATTCAGTCGTTCGAAGACGTCAAGCGGGTGACGGACGAGAGCCGGGAGGTGGGGTACACGTCGGTGAGCCACGACCTGGTGTTTGGCTTGCCCCACCAAAGCCTTGAGGCCATGGCCCACACCATTGACAAAACGGCGGAGCTCAAGCCCGACCGGATTGCGTTCTACAGCTACGCCCACGTGCCGTGGATCAAAGGCACCGGCCAGCGCGGGTACGACGAGCAAGACCTCCCCAGCAACGAGGGCAAGCGAAACCTGTACGAGCTGGGCAAGCAGCGTTTCTTAGAGTTGGGCTACGAGGAGATTGGCATGGACCACTTCGCGCTGCCGTCCGACGACCTGGCGAAGGCGTTCCACGACGGTTCCTTGCACCGCAATTTCATGGGCTACACCTCGGGCAAGACCCAGTTGATGGTGGGGTTGGGGATGTCGGCCATCAGCGACTCGTGGGGCGGCTTTGCCCAAAACGTGAAAACCGTGGCCGAGTACGAGGCGCGGGCGATGAAGGGAGAGATTCCGGTCTTCCGAGGCCACATGCTCCACGAAGAAGACCTGCTGGTGCGCAAGCACATCCTGAACTTGATGTGCCAATTCACCACGTCGTTCGAAGACCCCGCAGACCGGTTCCCGGAGCTTGAAGCGTGCCTTGCCAAGCTCGGCGAAATGGAGTCCGACGGGCTGGTGGTTCGAGATGGATGGACCCTGCGCGTGACAGACAAGGGAAGGCCCTTCGTGCGCAACGTGTGCATGGCCTTGGATTTGCGCCTTTTGCGAAAAGCGCCGACGACCCGGGTGTTCTCGATGACCGTGTGACGTCAGGACTTGCGACGCCGCTTGTAGACTTGAATGGCGTAGGCCAATCCCACGGTCAGCAGCAACAGGCCCACCCCGAAGTAGACCCAGTTCGTGGCGCTTTTCAGCACCACCAAAATCACGATCCCAAACAAAAACAGCGTGGCCAGTTCGTTCCACATGCGCAACGCTTGGGACGACCAACGGCATGCGTCGAGGTCGCACTGGCCCACCAGCACGTGGGTCCACCCGTGGTACGCGAACAAAAGCACGACCAAGGTCAGTTTCAAGTGCATCCAAGGCGCTTGCAAATAGCCAGGAATGCTCCACACGAGGGAGGTGCCCAGGATGGCCGTGAGGATGGCCGAGGGCCACGTGATGCCTTTCCAAAGCCGCCGGCTCATGAGTTTCAACTGAGGCAGGAGCACGTCTCGCTCGTGCGCGGGCTTGTCGTGGGCTTCTTGGATGTAAATCAGCAGCCGCACGATGTAGAACAACCCCGCAAACCACGTCACCACGAAGACAATGTGCAGGGCTTTGAGGACAGCGTAACTCATGTGCGGGGTTTGCGAGACAACTTCGCTTTCAAGGCGTCCATGCGCTCCTTGGGGATGACGCCTTTGGAGACCAGCCAAAATACGACGAGCCACAAGATGCCTTTGCCCAAAAAGAACAAAAATCCTGCCACGCCGAGGGCCTTCAACCAATCCAATGCGCCTTCCACGCCGCGAAGGTACAAGTGTCGCATCTTTGGACAGATGAATGCGGACCCGACATCTGCCGTGGTGTTCTTCGACGGACCGTGCGTGCTCTGCCAGCGCAGCGTGCAGTGGGTGGCCGGGCACCTGCGTTCGGACGTGTCCGAGCATGCCTTGAAGTTCGCCTCCTTGCAGGGCGACTTGGCCCAGCGCTTGTTGCCGGAACGTCTGCGCACCGCACCGCTTCCGGGGGTGGTGGTTTGGAAGGGCGGGGATGTTCGCGTAGCCACGGACGCCCTGCGCGCTTTGGCGCCGTTCCTGACGGCCCCTTGGTCAGGGTTGTGCCGCGCCGTGCCGAGATGGGGCTACGCATGGGTGGCGCAGAACCGCATGGTGTGGTTTGGCACCCGGGAAACATGCACGTGGTCTCCGGAAGTTCAAGCCCGGCTTGCGGAGCCCGGCGAGGCGTAGATTCGCCGCATGCGACGACTTGCTTTCATGGGATGTGCCCTGCTTGGGGTGGCATGCACGGAACCCCAAACCGAATCGGCGGAAACCCGGTTGTCCTTCACCGTGGTGGCCCCAGGGCTGTCCCCGGATTCGTCCTTGTGCGTGGCGGGAAGCGCCAAGACGTGGGGTCCGTGGCAGCCATGCGGGTTGCCCCTGACCTACATGGGCAACGACCGTTGGGAGGGGACCACTCCCTTGACGCCGCAGTCCCTGGAGTACAAGTTCACCTTGGGCGCTTGGGCGCACGAAGCCCTGGACACTGAAGGCCAAAAACGTCCCAACGCCGACTTGAAAGTCGAGGGGCTGGTGCATGTGCAAGACACCGTGCTGGCGTGGAGCGACGCCAACACCGCCCGCCGCGTGGTGGGCCAAATCACAGGAGAGCTTGAAAGCCACGGGGTGCACGAGGCTGAGGGGTTGATGCCGCGTGAAGTGTGGGTGTGGACCCCGCCCCAAACCAACCCGCCCACCCCCATTCAAAGGGTTCTTGTCATGCACGACGGCCAAAACGTGGTCGATCCTGCGACGTCCAACTTTGGCGTGGATTGGGGGGTGGACGAGGTCCTCGATTCGTTGGTGCGTGCTGGGATTGTTCCGCGCACGTTGCTCGTCACCGCCGCTTGCACGGCGGAGCGGTCCGTGGAATACGGCCCTGGCCAGCGCGGTGCGCGGTACGTCGATTGGCTGATGACGGAACTCGTGCCAGAGGTCCGAAGCCAATTCAACGTCCCTGAGGACGCGCCCACGACTGTGGGCGGGGCGTCGATGGGCGGCCTCATTTCTTTCATCGCTGCAGAGCGCCACCCCGAGGTGGTGGACGCCGCCATTTGCATGTCGCCTGCGTTTGGGTATGCCGGGTTCAGTTACCCTGATTCATTGAAATCGCGAGGTTGGGAAGGCCACGACGTGCCCCTGTGGATCGACAACGGCACGGTGGGGTTGGAAGAACAATTGCAACCCGGGGTCGACGAGATGGCGCTATTGGCCCGAGGGCGAGACCTCAACCATGTGGTCAAGGTGTACGACGGCGCCAAACATTTTGAGTCCGATTGGGGACGTCGGATGCCCGAGGCGCTGATGTGGGTGGAGTCCGCGTGGACCCGCGATTGAGTCCCGTCAGCGGCCCTGTCTGATGCGCAGCGATTGAACCTCCAATTCGAAGGGTTGCGCTGTGCCGTCGTACTTCATCAGCCCCACTCGAAGGATGTCGGACCATTCCTTGGCGGGGGTCACGCTGCGCAGGTCGCCCATTTGGGCTTGGCTCCACCCGAAATCGGACACGTCGAGCACGACCTCGCCCCATTCCTCCGTTGGGCTGAACGACGCGTAGGCGTAAGGCATCCACCACCGCTCTGACGTTTCCATGGTCAGCTTGAAGGGGCCGCCCGTGCCTCGGCACGTGAGCACCACTTCACGGGCTTGGCTGAGGTTCAAGTGACCCCATGGCGCACGCAACGAGGCGAAGCCGCCGTTGTTTTCGAGGCTTGTGGCGCCCTGCCACACCATCGTGCTGTCTCCGTAGGCGACTTTACCTGTGGAACGTCCGCCCATGACGCCGTCGTTCAAGGGGCGCCAATCTCTGGTGCCCGTGGAGCGGAAGTCCCAAACCACGTCTTGGTTGGAGCGGGGTGGGACAGAGGAAGAGGCGCACGACATGACGGCAAGGCTTGAAAGCAAAATCCAACGGAACATGCCCTTGGAACAAGCGCCGTCAGGTTTGGTTCAGGTGGACGGTTCCCTTGAGGTAGGTGGTGGCTTGACCGGAGACTTGAACGTGGTCTTCCTTCATTTCGCAGCGCAGCGCGCCTCGCCTGGCGGAAAGTTGTCGCGCCTGCATGACGGTTTTGCCCAAACGCGCCCCCCAAAAAGGCGCCAAGGTGCAATGGGCCGACCCCGTGACAGGATCTTCCAAGATCGTGGCCTGCGGGGTGAAGAACCTGGAGACAAAGTCGCAGTCCTCGCCGGGGGCAGTGACGATCACGCCACCTGTGCCGAGGTCGGTGCGGTCGAAGAGCGCGCGGTCGACGTCAAATTGTTCGACGTCTTGTTGGCTGGCGTAGACCAACATGAAATCCCTGGCCAGGTGCACCTCCAGGGGAGGCTTGTTCAAGGACTCGGCCAACGCAGGAGGAAGTTGGGCGGAGGCGGGCATGCGGTTGGGCAGGGCCATGTCGAGTCCGTGTGCTGACCGAGTCACCACCAACCGGCCGCTTTGGGTGTCGAATTCAACCTTGTCCAGCTGGGGCGCCAAGTGGTTCAACACCACGTGGGCACAGGCCAATGTAGCGTGTCCGCAGAGGTCCATCTCCAAGTCCGGGGTGAACCACCGCAAGGCGTAAACCCCTTGGTCCAAGCGCTTGAGGTACGCCGTCTCGGCCACCGCGTTTTCTTGGGCAATGTGAAGAAGCAGGTCGTCAGAAAGCCAACCTTCCATGGGCATCACGCAGGCTTGGTTGCCCCCAAATACGTTGCGGCTGAAGGCGGTGACTTGGTAAAATGGAATTGTCATCACCGCTCAATGTAGGCTATTCTTGCAAGCATGAAAGCCCAGCATGTCGCCCAACTTGCAGGCCCCGCCTTGGCGGCGTTGACGTGGTGGACGGCCACGGAATGGGGCGCGCCGGACGACATGGTGCGCGTGCTGTCGGCCGCCACCTGGATGCTGGTGTGGTGGGTTGCGGAAGCTGTGCCGCTGGGGGTCACTTCAGTGTTGCCCTTGGTCTTGTTTCCGACGCTCGGCGTGGCGGACGTGTCTTCGACAGCGGCGCCCTACGGCTCCAAGTTTGTGTTCTTGTTCCTTGGCGGGTTTTTGATTGCCCTGGCGCTGGAGCGGTGGAACCTCCACCGCCGGTTTGCGTTGCACATCTTGGTGGCCGCAGGAGGCCAGCCCCGACGGTTGCTTGCGGGATTCATGGTGGCCACCGCCGCCCTCAGCATGTGGATTTCCAACACGGCCACGACCCTGATGATGTTGCCCATCGCGCTGTCCGTCTTGTCCAAAATCAACCTCGACGACCACCCTCGGTTCCCGGTGGCGCTGTTGTTGGGCACCGCTTACGCCGCCAACCTTGGGGGCATCGCCACGTTGGTGGGCACGCCGCCCAACGTGGCCATGGCGGGGCTGGTGGAAGAGGTCGGATTGGAGGTGCCGTTTTTGGAATGGAGCATGATGGCCTTGCCGTTTTCAGCGCTGATGTTGGTGCTGGTGTATGTCTTGTTGACGAGGGTCCTTTGCCGCGTGTCGTCCAGTCCGTTGGAGGGAGGGGCGGAGGCGTTGCGAAGTGAATTGCAGGCCTTGGGTGGGTGGTCCCAAGCGGAGCGTCGGGTGGCGTTGGTGTTTGCCACCACGGCCTTGCTTTGGGTCGCGCGTCGGGCGTTGGTGGACCACCTGGGCGTGCCGCTCAACGACACCACCATCGCCATGGCGGCGGGCGTGGCGTTGTTTGTCCTCCCTTCTGGATCCAAACAAGAAGGGGCGCTCCTCGCATGGGCTGACACGGCGCGCTTGCCGTGGGACATTCTGCTTCTTTTTGGCGGAGGGCTGACCTTGGCCGGACAACTGAGCGACGCAGGTGTGCTGGATGCGGTGGCCCGGTGGGTGTCGTCCGCCCCGGCCATGTCGCCCGGCTTGCTCGTTGCAGGGTTTGTGCTGGTCTCGCTCTTCCTGACTGAGGTGATGAGCAACTTGGCGTTGACCGTGGTCATGGTCCCTGTGGTGACCCAAATTGCGCTGTCGTGGGACATGAACCCCCTGCTCCTTGTGGTGCCCGTGACGATGGTGAGCAGCTGCGCATTCATGCTGCCGATGGCCACCCCGCCCAACGCGATCGTGTTTGGCAGCGGGCGTCTGCGCATGTCCACCATGGTTCGGGTGGGGGTGGTGCTCAACCTGGTGGCCGCCGCCATGGCTTGGTTGTGGGCGTGCTGGGTGTTGCCCAGCTGGGTGCAACTTTTGTGAGTGCCTGGCGCGTCTTGAAGTCGTATCTTCAAACAAAAAACAACCACATGAAGCACTTTTTCCTCTCTCTGTCGCTTGGCATGGCGGCGCTGGCTGGATCGGCCCAATTTGGCACAGCCCCTGATTTCAACGTCACCGACCTCGACGGAAACACCCACCAACTCTACGCGGACATCCTCGACCAAGGGTTGATTGCCGTGATTGACGTGTCGGCCACCTGGTGCGGTCCATGCTGGAACCTTCACAATTCTCATGCGTTGCAGGAGTTGCACGAGGCCTACGGCCCCGATGGCACCAACCAGCTGCGTGTGATGTTCTACGAGGGCGACGGGTCGACCACTTTGGACGACATCATGGGCACCGGCTCGGCCACCTTGGGCGACTGGACCGACGGCGTGACCTACCCCATTGTCAACGAAAGCCCGCTTTCCTTGGACATGAACATTTGGGCCCCACTTGGTTTTCCCACGGTGAATGTGATTCGTCCCTCCGACTACGAAATCGTGTTGGACACGTACAACCTCTACTCCCTCGAGGAGCAAGTGGACGCCATCAATGGGGCGGACATCGACGGGATCGTCTTGGGTGTGGCCAACACCGGCGATTTGGCCGCGGGTCGCGGAGACATCGAGGTGTACCCCAACCCTTCGAACGGCGAATTTTCAGTGGCGTTGAGCGGATTCCACGGCACCACGCAACTTGAGGTGTACAACATCGTGGGCAACCTGGTGTGGACTTCTCAAGTGCAGGGGGCGACAGCTGTGCAGAACGTGGACCTCGGCGAGTTGGAGGCTGGCAATTACTTGTTGCGCGTTTCCAATGAGGGAAACAAGGTCACACGACGCGTCACGTTGTTGGACTGAGCCCAGTGAATGGATGAACATGAAGACGGCGTGCCCTCGGGTGCGCCGTTTTTCTTTTGGAACTTGGTGGGCATGAACATGAGATTGGCGTGGTTTTGGATCGTGGCGCTGGGTGTGTGTGGCGGTTGCTCCTTCGGCCGTGGCAACGCCACCCTGCGGGATTACACAGGCTTGGATGGATGCGGTTGGGTCTTGGAGTCAGGCGGTGAAGTGCTGGAGCCCATCAACCTCGAGTCCTTTTTGGACGTCCCCGAAGATGGGATGAGGTTGGAGGTGGAATACGACTACGCGGAGAACATGTTCAGCATCTGCATGGTGGGGCCGATGGTCGTGCTCACCTCCTGTGAGCCTGTCCGCTGACATTCTCCCAGGACAACCTTCTGTATGGTTTGGTGTGGCGGTAGGCCCGCGGGACAGCCTCCGTCAGCAGGGTTTTGAGCTCGTGCAGAAGCGCTTCTCGGTGCCAATTGGGGCGCACCACGAGAGAAATTTCGCGGGCGGGCTCGGGAGAACAGAAGGTTCGGAGGTGGACGTCGTCAGGGTTGGCCAAGGCTTCCAATCCCGGAATCAGGGTGCAGCCACCTGATTCCCGCACAAGTCTCTTGAGTGTTTCAATGGACCCGCTTTCGCAGCGGTAACCCAGTTGACACCCGCGCTCTTCTGAGGCGCACATTTGAAGGGCTTGGGCCCGAAAACAATGTCCTTCTTCCAGCAGCAGCATGGACTCTGGGGGAAGGTGTTTGGCTTCAAGTTGTCCGGAGGGAATGTTGGCAGAAGGGTGGTCTGGGTGGACATAGGCATGCAAGGGCTCCATGTACAACGGCACGGTTCTGAGCTTGGCCACGTCCAATGGGGTGGACAAAATCCCCACATCGATGGCCCCCTTAGACAGCTGCGCCACCATGTCGGCGGTGGTTCGCTCGAGGAGCTGAATCCCCAGCTGCGGAAGGTGGGCGGTCACCGCAGGCATGACCCTCGGCAACAAGGCAGGCGCAATGGTGGGCAGGACTGCCATGGTGAGTTTGCCGTCCAACCGTTCTGTGGATTGGGTCAGCCACGCCGCCAAATCGTCAAGCTCGACGGTCATGTTCTGGGCGGTTTGGAGCACACGTGACCCCACAGTGGTCAAGGCCAAGGGCGACGCAGTTCGGTCGAAGAGCGGGCTTCCGAGCAGCGACTCAAGTTTCTTGATTTGCATGGACAGGGTGGACTGCGACACGCGACATGCTTCCGCTGCCCTCCCGAAATGCCGCTCCCGCGCCACCGCCTGCACGTATTTGAGTTGTTGCAAGGTCATGTTCGACAATATCGATGACTACAAAGATATTATCGATTTTGAAGAACATGGAGAAGTGGTTTAGGTTTGGAAAAATCAAACAACTCAATCATGAACAACATCTTCAATTGGTTTTGGGGCGGGGCTGTGATGGCCATGGTCGCCATGTCGTGCACGCAACCGGACGCCACGTGCGAGGCGTCGTCGTCGTCAGGTTGTCCTTTTCACGGTGGCATGGCCACAGGGCCAAGCGGCGAAGCCGGCCGCGGCAAATCCCTGAACGAGTGGTGGCCGAATCGGCTCGACCTTGGCGTGTTGCGACAGCATTCCGAAAAATCCGATCCGATGGGTGAGGATTTCGATTATCGTGAGGCGTTCAGTCAGCTTGATTACGAGGCATTGAAAGCGGACATCGAATCGGCCATGCTCGATTCCCAAGAGTGGTGGCCCGCCGACTGGGGCAACTACGGTGGGCTGTTCATTCGAATGGCATGGCACAGCGCGGGCACCTACCGAACTGGAGATGGGCGCGGCGGCACCCGAGAAGGGCAGCAGCGATTTGCGCCTCAAAACAGCTGGCCTGACAACGGCAACCTGGACAAAGCCCGTCGGCTTTTGTGGCCTGTCAAACAGAAGTACGGCAGCGCCATTTCGTGGGCGGACTTGATGATTTTGGCGGGCAATGTGGCGCTCGAATCGATGGGGTTTGAAACGTTGGGATTCAGCGGTGGCCGCGAAGATGTTTGGGAGCCACAGGAAAACGTGTATTGGGGCGCCGAGAAGGAGTGGCTTGCCGACGAGCGTTACCAAGGAGATCGGGAGTTGGAGAATCCGCTGGCCGCAGTGCAAATGGGGTTGATCTACGTCAATCCCGAAGGCCCCAACGGCAATCCAGACCCCGTCTTGGCCGCCCACGACATTCGAGAAACGTTCGGGCGCATGGGCATGAACGACGAAGAGACGGTGGCCTTGATCGCCGGGGGACACACGTTGGGCAAGACCCACGGCGCTGGCCCTGCGTCTCATGTTGGCGTGGCGCCAGAAGGCGCGTCCATGCAGGAGCAAGGGTTTGGATGGACGAGCACGTACAAAAGCGGCAAGGGGCAGGACGCAATCACCTCAGGCTTGGAAGTGATTTGGACCAAAACCCCGACCGAATGGAACCAGGGCTATTTCAAGTCGCTGTACAACAACGAATGGGAATTGACCAAAAGTCCCGCGGGGGCCCACCAATGGGTGGCCAAGGACGCAGGCGAGATCTTTCCTGATGCGTTTGACGACACGAAAAAGCACCGTCCCACGATGTTGACCACAGATTTGTCGCTTCGTTTTGATCCGGCCTACGACCAGATCTCGAGGAACTTCATGGAAAACCCCGACGCGTTCGACGACGCCTTTGCACGCGCTTGGTTCAAATTGACGCACCGTGACATGGGCCCCAAATCCAATTACGTCGGGCCGGAGGTGCCTGAAGCTTCGTTCATTTGGCAAGACCCTGTGCCTGAGGTGAATCACCCCTTGGTGAATGCCCAAGACGTTCGTGCTCTCAAGGCTGACATTGCCAAGTCCGGACTTTCGGTGGAGGACCTCGTGTTCACGGCATGGGCGTCTGCCTCCACGTTCCGCAGCTCCGACAACCGGGGAGGCGCGAACGGGGCTCGGATTCGGCTGGAACCCATGCGCTCCTGGTCTTGCAACAACCCTGAGCGTTTGAACCGTGTGTTGGCCGGGCTGGAAGAGATTCAAACGGCGTTCAACCGCGACAATGCACCCACCCAAATCTCCATGGCAGACCTCATCGTGCTCGCGGGTTCCGCGGCGGTGGAGCTGGCCGCGGCCAAGGCAGGTGTGGACGTCGACGTGCCATTCACCCCTGGACGAACCGATGCGACCCAAGAGAACACAGATGTGGCAAGCTTCGCTGTCCTCGAGCCCATGGCTGACGGTTTTCGCAATTATCAGGAGACAGCGTACACATTGACCAGCGAGGAGTTGTTGGTGGACAAGGCGCAACTTCTCGGGTTGACCGCCCCTGAAATGACCGTGCTGGTGGGCGGCATGCGGGCCCTGAATGCCAATGTGGACGGACGTGATCAGGGGGTCCTGACTGAGCGACCAGGCGTGTTGACCAACGACTTCTTTGTGAATTTGCTGGACATGGCCACGGCTTGGGAGCCGGTGGACGAGTCTGAAATGGAATTCGTGGGCAAGGATCGGGTGACCGGCGAGTCGCGTTGGAAGGCCACGCGTGCGGACCTGATTTTTGGATCTAACTCAGAATTGCGTGCCTTGGCAGAAGTTTACGGAAGCGCGGATGCGGCCGACCGATTTGCCTCCGAATTCGCGGACGCTTGGACCAAAGTCATGAACCTCGACCGCTTCGATTTGCGCGCGACCAACTGAACCAATTGACCTCAATGTGCACTTCATGCACGGGCGCCAGAGTTCCAGCTCTGGCGCCTTTTTTTCACCCTGAGGCCAAGTTACCTTCGCGGCCATGATGCGTTTGAACAGCATGGTGCTCGCGGTTTGCATGGCTGCAATTTGGGTCAGATTTGAGGCCCCGGTGCTGGCCCAATCGGAGCTGGAGTTGCAGGATGTGGCGACGGAGTTGACGGTGCCTTGGGATTTGGTGTGGGGGCCAGACAACCACATCTGGTGCATGGAGAAAACCGGGCGGATCACGCGAATCGATCCAGACGAAGGCACCGTGGAAGAGGTGCACCAAATCCCCGGTGTGTACCAGTCGTTTGACAACAGCGGCGCGCACGCCATGATGCTGCACCCTGACTTTCCGGCGCAACCCTACCTCTACGTCAACTACACCTACTCGGAATTCCGTGGGCGGCTGGACAAGTTGACCTACAGCCTGTCAGAAGGTGCGGTGGTGGCGGGCGAAACGCTGCTGGACGAATTGCCGGGGAACAGCTCCCACAACGGCAGCCGCCTGCAGGAAGGCCCGGACGGCTACATGTACTTCTGCACGGGCGACATGTACATGGCGATGATTGCCCAGGACGTGGACAACCTTGGGGGCAAGGTGCTTCGGATGGATTGGGACGGGAACCCAGCGCCGGACAACCCCTTTGGCAACCGCGTTTACAGCTACGGCCACCGCAATCCCCAGGGCTTGACGTTCTCGGACAGCGGGCACCTGTACTTGAGCGAACACGGTCCGGCGAACGACGACGAGGTGAACCGAATTGTGGCCGGGGGCAACTACGGATGGCCGCACATCGAGGGCTTTTGCGACACCCCAGAGGAAGTGTCGGCGTGCGATTCGTTGACGCAAATCCCGCCCATCTCCGCGTGGACCCCGACCGAGGCGCCATGCGGCATGTCGTACTTCAACCACCCGTCCATCCCGGAGTGGGAAAACACGTTGCTCTTGTGTTTCCTCAAGCAGCAGCACCTGAAGGTGTTGCACTTGGACGACGCAGGCGAAACGGTGGAGTTGGAGGAAAAGATGTGGCAGCAGGAGATGGGCAGGCTTCGGGACGTGTTGGTCGCGCCCAACGGCCGGGTGTTCCTGGCGACGTCCAACCGTGAAATCAACGGCTGGGACTTTCTGGCCCAGGACTTGGACGACCGCATTGTTGAGGTGGTCAACCCCAATTTTGACTACGAGGCGTTGGTCCCCCGTCCGATTCGGGAGGTGTTTCTGGAACAGGTGGCGGCCCAAACCGCCGCCGTGGATGTGGTGTTTCCCCAACCTGCGCACACCGACGTGAGCGTGCTCTTGGAACGCGAGGTGGACGAGGTGTCGTTCAGGCTGTTCGACGCCCACGGCCGCCAAGTGATGGGGGCAGACAACCTGACGCTGCCGGTGCCTGGCCTGTTGAATGTCGGCGTGGCGCACTTGGCTTCGGGCGTGTACGTGCTCCGCTTTGAGACTGGAGGAGGCCGTGCCGAGGCCTTGCCTTTGGTGGTCAGTCGACGTTGACGTGGTGGCTGAAATTTGAGTTGCCAAGGCGGATATTGGGCTGGGTTTAGGGGCAAGACTTTTGCATAAGTCATACACCCTGTGTAAGTTGCCAAACACCTTACTTCCATTTCATGAACATTCTTGCCCTTGTGGCCGGCCTCCCTGTGCTGGTTTCGATTTACGGCGTCGTGCGCCGTCAGCGTTTTTTCTTCTTGCTTGGCTATTTCTTGTACGCCTTGATTGTCGTGCCCAACGAAGCCAGTCAATACGTGGCCACCGGCGACATGGAGCGTCTTGCAGTGGCGTTGATCTGGACCCTTCAAGGGGTGCTGGCATTTCCCAATAAGTTGAATTACGACGGCTCCAAAGTGTTCAAGTCGTTCGGGGTCAAGATTTTTTGTGGGTTGACGGCCATCAATATGTTTGGGGTTTACCTCGCCCAAGTGATGCCCACGCCACCAGATTTTTCTGAGTCCTTGCGCCCTGTGTTGAGCACATTCCATGGGGTGTTGGCTCTTTTGCCGATGGCGGGCATGTTTTTGATGCTGTCCAACAAAATTCCTGTGGCCGACCAGGCTTGATTCTCGCCAGAAACCAAAAAAACATCATCATGAAATTCAATTCACTTTTCACTGCGGCAGCATTGTTGCTTGTCTGGGGCGCGTCCGCCCAATGCGAATTCACGGAATTGACCCTGGAGACGACCACCGCCGAGTGGGGTGCCGAGGTCAGTTGGGAGCTCTACCAGGTGATGGAGTCGGGCGATGCCTTGGTGGCGTCGTACCAAGGCGTGGAAGATTTCGCGACGTCCTCCGAAACGTTGTGCTTGGAAGATGGGTGCTACTATTTGCTTGCACTGGACTCTTGGGGAGACGGTTGGAATGGGACAGAAGTGTCGTGCACTCCGGCGATTCCCGGTTTTGCCCTGCCTTTCACCTTGTTTGAAGACAGCTATGGATTTCTTTCTTTCGAACTGGGTGAAGTCGGTTGTCAGGTGGTGCTTGAGGGATGTACGGATTGGGATGCATTGAACTACGTGCAAGGGGCCAACACAGACGACGGAAGTTGCGTGTACGCCGAATCGTTTGATTCTATGGTCAATGGCGTATCCACGACCCGCGAATACATCTACTACGCGCCAGAAGGAATGGCAGACAACGCCCCTTTGGTGTTTGTGCTGCACGGCTACTTTGGCACGGCTGAAGGGATGTATGACATCAGTGGGTTCCGTGAGCTTGCCGACCAAGAAGGCTTCGGCGTGGTGTGGCCACAAGGCTTGCCCGACGGCAACGGCAACAACCACTGGAATGCCAATTTTGATTGGGGGTCCGAGACCGACGCTGAGTTTTTGGTCCAGCTTGCCCAACACCTCCAAGCAGAACACAACCATGCTGCAGGCTGCACCTACAGCTGCGGGTACTCCAACGGGGGATATATGAGTTACAGCTTGGCGTGCCGTGCGGCAGACACCTTCCGGGGCATTGGCTCTGTTGGGGGCACCATGACCAACAACGATTGGGAAAGTTGCACGCCAGTGGAGCAGGTGCCGGTCGTTCACATCCACGGCACACAGGACGAAACCATCCTTTACAACGGCACGGACAACTGGCAGTTTGGATGGGGACAACAGCCCGGCGTCGAGTCGATTGTGGCTTGGTGGGCGGAGCAAAACAACTGCGATCAGGTCGAGGAAACGTCCTTGCCCAACTTGGACCCCACAGACGGTTCAGACGTCGACTTGATTCGACATCACGGAGGGGACAATGGATATGAGGCTCGCGTCTACCGCGTGAACGGGGGAGGGCACGATTGGTTTGGCGCTTGGGGAAACATGGACATCAGCAGCGCGGTGGAAATGTGGAATTTCTGGCAGCCCTTCTGCGCGGAAACTGCTGACGTTGACCCGGCCCCAAGTCCGGAACAAGCGTTGTTCGACGTGTTGGGCAGTTCTGTCCGCGCCTTGCAACCCTGCGAAGTCCAAGTGGTGGACGTCACAGGACGCACCCGCCTTCGTCGCCCGGTTCAACCTGGTCAAACCGTGGATTTAAGTGGCCTCCATGGCGTCCACTTGCTGGTGGCGCGAACCCGCCAAGGCATTCAATCTGAGAAGGTATTGTTGGGCGGATTCGCAGACTGACGAAGCACGTCATTCAGGGCGCAAGCGTGGACGACCACGTCACGAACGACGAGTCCGTCAAGGCCTGCATGAATGCCAAGAGGTCTGCGCGCTGGCCCTCGTCCAATTCAAACGGCGTCACCCGAGGATCTTGGTTGGGGTGACCTGCACCTCCTGAGGCGTAGTGGTCAATCACGTCGTCCAGCGTGGCGAGGGATCCGTCGTGCATGTAGGGCGCGGTTTGTGCGATGTTGCGCAAGCTGGGTGTTTTGAACGCCCCGATGTCCAAGGAGTCGAACGTCAGCCGGTACGTGCCTGGATCCGCATAGGCTTCTGTCAGGCCGATGTTGTGCGTTTGGAAGTCGGTGAACCAAATCTCATTGTGGCAGCTGCTGCAGGCGAGGTCGTCGAACAACTCCATGCCTCGAAGCGTGGTTTCAGACATGGCGAAGTCGTCGCCTTGCAGCCATCGGTCGTAAGGCGCAGATCCTGAGATGAGGGTGCGTTGGAACGCCGCAAGTGACCTCGTGAAGACAAACGCGTCAAACGGCTGTCCGAAGCCTTCCTGGGCCCATTGTGTGTAGCGCGCGTCGAGGGCCAGTTCTGCCACAACCTCGAGCAAGTCGCGCCCCAGCTCGTGGGGCTCTTGCAACGGTGCCAGGGCTTGGGTTTCCAAACTGGGAACGCCGCCCTCCATGTGGAAGCGGGGTTGCCACCCGAGGTTCACCAACGCCGAGGCGTTCCGGTTGCCCAAGAGGCCGCCGGTGCCGGGCGTGACGGGGTGGCTGTCAGCCATGGCCGCGGAGGGGTTGTGGCAAGTGGCACAACTGACGTCGCCTTGGGCGGAGAGTCGGGTGTCGAAGAACAAGTGTCGCCCCAATTCCCATTTGGCCTCGTTCAAAGGGTTGTCCTCAGGCCAATCGAGGTCGGGAAAGTGAGGGGGCGCAGGCCGAACGTCGTCCAAGGTGAACGGCGGGGTGGGGTCTGGCCGGCAACCTGCCCACACGGCAGCGAGCGATGCCGCAAGAATCCAGAACGCGAGTGAAGGCCGGCCCATGCATGCAAGATTGTAATTTTGCGCGCAAACCCAGACCATGAGCGCCACAAAACCCCACGCCATCCTCTATGTGTTCCAAGTGAAAAAGGGCCAGGAGCAAGCTTTCGAAGCGGCCTGGTGCGACGTGACCCGAGAAATCCAGGCCCACTGTGGCAGCTTGGGTTCACGGTTGCACACGTGGGTGGGGGGCACGTACTGGGCCTACGCCCAATGGCCGTCACGTGAAGCTTTGGAAAATGCGACCATCGAGGGGCAGGCGTCGTTGATGGAAGCGCGCCAGCGGATGCACGACGCGCTGGAAAGCACGGAGGTGTTTGGGGAAGGCAACATTGTCCACGACATGTTTGTGAACGAAGGGGCTTGAACGGGGGCTGAAGTCCAAGCGCGCGAGTACCTTTGCCGCTTCATTTTCAGGACCTCACCCCATGCGTTTAGCCCTCTTTGACTTCCGCCAAGCGGTCGATTACCGCCTCGAAATTCTCAGCGGCCTCACGGTGGCCATGGCCTTGATTCC
>CALKFF010000028.1 GCA_938084585.1 uncultured Flavobacteriales bacterium | reverse complement strand
GCGGTGCGCACAATGTCTTCCACCAGGCGCTCCACAATGGGCTTGCCGGCGACGGGCACCAGGGGTTTGGGGACGGTCAGCGTGTGGGGACGGAGGCGGCTTCCGCGGCCTGCCATGGGGACAATGATGTTCATGAAAACGTGGTTATTCGGTTCCTGTGTGGCCAAACCCGCCTTCGCCTCGCTCGGAGGACGGCAGGGCGTCCACCGTCTCGACGGCGGACCATTGGATGCGTTCGTATTTGGCCAAGACGAGTTGGGCGATGCGCTCCCCGTCCTCGACGGTGAAGGGCGCCTGGCCGTGGTTGATCAAAATCACCCCCACGTCCCCGCGGTAATCGGCGTCGACGGTGCCAGGGCTGTTGAGGACGGTCACGCCGTGCTTGTAGGCCAACCCGCTGCGCGGCCGAACCTGGGCCTCGTAGCCTTGGGGCAACGCGAAGTGAAGTCCGGTGGGGATCAGGGCCCGGGCACCTGGTTGAAGAACCACAGGCGCGTCGAGCTTGGCGCGCAAGTCGAGCCCTGCGCTGTCGGGCGTGCTGTAGGCCGGCAACGCGTGAGGCGTGTTCGCCACCACAGGCACGACCACAGGAGAGGCAGAGGGGCCTTCGCTCATGATCCTGGGAAGTTGGGCTTGCGCTTTTCCAAAAACGCCGTCGTGCCTTCCTTGAAGTCGTCGGTGGTGAAGCACTGGCCAAAGCGCTCGATTTCCACGGCAAAGCCATCTCTGTTGTAACCGGCCAGCACGCTGTCGAGAGCTGCGGCCAGGGCGGTGGGGGCGTTTTTGGCCATTTTGCTGGCCAGGATTTGGGCCGTTTCCAGCAGCAACTCCGGCTCGACGACCTGGTTCACCAAGCCGCACTGCCGGGCGTCGTCCGCAGGAATCATGCCGCCGGTGAGGACCATTTCCATGGCTTTGCCCTTGCCGACGATTTGGGCCAGGCGCTGGGTCCCGCCGTAGCCGGGAATCACGCCCAGGCTCACCTCGGGCAGCCCCATGCGAGCGTTGGTGGAGGCCACACGCACGTGCGCCGCCATGGCCAGCTCAAGTCCGCCGCCAAGGGCAAACCCGTTGATGGCGGCCACCACAGGCTTGCGGCTTTGCTCCACACGGTCGAACAAGTTTCGTTGTCCGCGGCGGGCCAAATCTTCGCCCTGCGCTCGGTCGAAATCCGCGAATTCCTTGATGTCCGCCCCGGCCACGAAGGCTTTCTCTCCGGCGCCCGTGAGGACGATGACCCGGACGTCTGCGTTGTCCTGAGCGGCTTCGATGGCCGCGGCCAAGGCGTCGATGACCTGGCGGTTGAGGGCGTTGAGCGCTTCAGGCCGGGAGATGGTCAAGGTGAGAACCCCGTCTTCCAGGGATTTCAGGATGGGTGAATCGGGCATGGGACGTTGCAATTGTGCAACGGCAAATTACGCAACGCCCACGCGCTTTGGGGACCCAGGACGGCTGTTCAACAAACGTTGGGTGTAGGGATGTTGTGGAGAACTCAACAACTGCATCGCAGGGCCTTCCTCCACGATTTCACCCTCGCGCATCACGGCGATGCGGTCGCAGACGGCCCCCACCACGTTGAGGTCGTGGCTGATGAACAAAAAGGTCAACCCTCGACGCTCGCACAAGTTCTTGAGCAAGTCCAAAATCTCAGCCTGGATGCGCAAGTCCAACGCGGCCACGCTCTCGTCGAGCACCAAGAATTCGGGCGACAGGGCCAAAGCCCGGGCCAGCACAATGCGTTGCCGCTGCCCACCGCTGAAACTTCCGGGTTTGCGCGCGGCATCGGACGCACTGAGCCCCACTTCTTCCAGCAACCCGGCCACCGAGGGACCTTGCTTGTCTTTGCGTGCGTCCACCGCCTCTTGCAACGCGGCGCCCACCGTCATGCTGGGGTTGAGGGCAGAGAAAGGATCCTGAAACACCGGTTGCGCGGCGCGTCGGAACGTGGCTCCCTTGGGCGCCCCTCCTTTCCATGTCACATTGCCCTTGTCCCACGTGTCGAGGCCCAGGAGGATGTTGCCCAGCGTGGATTTGCCCGACCCGCTTTCCCCCACCAGGCCCACCCGTTCTCCTCGGACGATGGCCAAATCCACGCCCTTGAGCGCCTCGAAGGTGTGTGTGGGCTTGCCCCAGATGTTGGTGCGCGTCACAAACCGCTTCACCACGCCACGCGCCGCCACCAGCGGCGTGTCGTCGGCAGGGCCCGTTGCACGGCTCGCGTGCGCAGAGGTGTTGTGGACCTTGGGCATCGCGGCCAGCAGCGACTGGGTGTACGGGTGCTTGGGTGCGTTCATCACACCTTGGCACGGGCCGGATTCAACGACCTCCCCATGACGCATGACGACCACATGGTCGGCGATGTCCCGGACCACGTCGAGGTCGTGGGTCACGAACAACACGCCCAGGCCGCGCTCGTCGCGGAGCCGCCTTAGCAAGTCCAGGATGTCCCGTTGCACCGTGACGTCCAGCGCCGTGGTGGGTTCGTCGGCCAGCAGCACCCTGGGATTGCAGGCCAGGGCCAAGGCGATCATGACCCGTTGCTTTTGGCCGCCACTCAGTTCGTGGGGGTATTTGCGTTCGGAGCCTTGGGGCAGGCCCACCTCGTCGAACAGGCGCGCCACTTCAGCCCGGGCCGCCTCGCCCCTCGTGTCCCGATGAAGTTCGAGCGGCTCGGCGACCTGCGCCCCCACCCGCATCGACGGGTTGAGCGAGGACATCGGGTCCTGAAACACCATCGCCACGTCCCGGCCAACTGGCGCGCCATGCCATCCAGGCTTGGCCCACACGGAGCCTTCAGGGCCGCGGACTTCGCCTCGGGTGAGGGCGCCAGAACCAGGCAGAAGGCCCATGACGGCCAGGGAGGTCAGGGTTTTGCCCGACCCGGACTCGCCCACGATGCACGTGGTTTGGCCTGGGAACACCTCGCACGAGACCTCCTTGACGACAGGCAGTGCCTCGCCGAAAGCGATGGACACCCGGTCGACGGTCAGGAGGGCGGCGTCTGACATCTGTGCTTACAGCGTGCCCCGGTTTTCTTGCTCGCGCTCAATGGCCTCAAACAATGCCTTGAAGTTGCCCTTGCCGAAGCTCTTGGCGCCCTTGCGCTGGATGATTTCGAAGAACATCGTGGGGCGGTCGACCACGGGCTTGGTGAAGAGCTGCAGCAAGTAGCCTTCTTCGTCCCGGTCGATCAAGATGCCCAGTTTGCGGAGCGGCTCGAGGTCTTCTTCAATCTCCCCGACGCGGTCAAGGATGTCGTCGTAGTAGTTGTCGGGCACGTACAGGAATTCCACGCCGCGGTCTTTCAAGGCGGTGACGGTGCTGACGATGTCGTCGGTGGCCACGGCGATGTGTTGGACGCCGGCGCCTTGGTAGAAGTCGATGTACTCCTCGATTTGGCTCTTCTTGCGTCCCTCGGCGGGTTCGTTGATGGGGAACTTGATGCGGCCGTTCCCGTTGCTCATCACCTTCGACATGAGCGCCGTGTATTCCGTGCTGATGTCCTTGTCGTCGAAGGAGACGAGCTGGGCGAAGCCCATGACCTCGGCGTAGAACTTGCACCAGGTGTTCATCTCGCCCCAGCCCACGTTGCCCACCATGTGGTCGATGAATTTGAGGCCCACAGGCGCAGGCTTGAAGTCGGGATTCCAAGCCCTGTAGCCCGGCAGGAACACCCCGTTGTAGTTCTCGCGCTCCACGAACACGTGGACGGTGTCGCCGTAGGTCTTGATGGCGCTGAGCACCACCTCGCCGCCGTCGTCGCTCCGGACTTCGGGTTCAAATTCTGTCACTGCGCCGCGCTTGGTCGTCTCTTCGAAGCTTTTGCGTGCGTCAGGCACCCAAAGCGCGACCGATTTCACGCCGTCGCCGTGCTTGTCGAGGTGGGCGTTGAGTTCGCCGCCGTCGGTCAACGGGGTGGTGAGCACCAAGGTGATTTTGTCCTGGCGCAAGACGTAGCTGACCCGGTCCTTGGCCCCGGTTTCCAGCCCGCGGAAGGCGAGCGGTTGGAAGCCCCA
>CALKFF010000027.1 GCA_938084585.1 uncultured Flavobacteriales bacterium | reverse complement strand
GACGCAGGCGGCGCATCTTTCTGGACAAGCACTTCTGTGGGGGGTGGAGGCAATGGCAATGCTGTGTATCGGCAGCTGAAGTCTGACCATCGCTCCCAATACTCGCGCCAGGGGGTGTACAGAAACTCAAGCTACTATGGGGGCTGGAAGAAATACGGCCACAACGTACGGTGTGTGCGGGACTGAATCGAGGGCGTTCACATTTGACACGAACGAAAAAGTCCCGCTGTTGCAATGTGAAGATTCATGGATTGCCGCGCTTTGGGCGACGATGCCGGAACAGGGGCTGCTCTCAACACCAGAAAGTTCAAGCGCGCCTTGCGGCGCGCTTGCTGTTTTTGCGCCCTTCGCCTCCGACTCAAGCAAGCTTGGCCGAAGTCGTTGGGCACAAAAAAAGCCCCAAGCAAACGCTTGGGGCTTTCTGGGGTTGGAGGTCCGAAGCGGATTCGAACCGCTGTAGCAGCTTTTGCAGAGCTGAGCCTAGCCACTCGGCCATCGGACCCTTCCGTGGCGATTTCTCGCCGTGGGTTTGCGAATATACGCAAGTGGGTTCTCTTGGGTTTCGTTTTCTTGGGATAAAATCCTGAAAGGCGCGCAGGCAGGGCGGTTCAGGGGGTGGGTGGATGCCCTACTTTTGGCGTCATGAAGAGCTTGAGCTGGGTGCCCAACGCGTTGACCCTTGGCAATTTGCTGGGGGGTGCGGTGGTGTGTTGGGCGGCGGCGTCTGGCGAATTTTTGGGCCAGGCGTTGTTGTGGGATTCCGCAGGTGCAGACATGGCCCTCGCCACCCAAATGGTGGCCGCGGTGTGGATGTTCGCCATGTTGTGCGACGCCTTCGACGGCTGGGCGGCCCGGAAGTTGGGGGTCGACGGCGCGCTGGGTGTGCAGTTGGACAGCTTGGCCGACGTGGTCACGGGCGGGTTGGCCCCGGCCATGGTGGCCATGCGCTTGTTTCAGGACGACGGCGGGCCCTGCTTGACCTGGGCGATGTTCGCCAGCTTGGGGGTGGCGGCCGCGGCGGCATACCGGCTTGCGCGTTTCAACGTGACGGCCGATTCGGGCGATGGAGGCAATTGGTTTGAGGGCCTGCCTGCGCCGGCGGCTGGGATTTTCTGGATGGGCGTGATGCTGGCGTGGGGAGAATTGCAAGGAGGGCCTGACGTGTTGCTCCCGGTGGCGTTTGCGTGGCTGGGTCTGGTGGTGGTACCCCTGGCCATGGTGAGCACCCGCAAGATGTGGGGCTTGAAGGGCTTCGGAAAAGAACCCGGCGTGGACACCTGGCGCGGCGTGCTCATCCCGACCATTGTGGGGGTGGCTGTGGGGACGTGGTTTGGGCTGGGCAGCGTGTTCCTTGCAGTGCCCTTGTGTTTACTTTTGTACCTCGGTTTGGCCATGGCAACGACGCCTCAAGGGTCCGCCGGTTGAGATTCACACCACACGCATCCACGCACATGAAATTCCGCGCTGCCATCGACATCATGCCCCTTCCCGCATTGTTGGATCCCCAGGGCAAAGCCGTCAGCACCAACCTGCCCAACATCGGGTTGTCGGACATCAGCAACGTGCGCATCGGCAAGCACGTCACCCTCGAAGTGCAGGCGGACAGCCGTGAGGCGGCCGAGTCTCAAGTGAACGAAGCGTGCACCAAGCTCCTCGTCAACGAGATCATGGAAGGCTTCACCTTCCGCCTCGAGGAGGTCAAGTAACCCGGACCGAGCTTAGAGCAAGCCTGCGGCGCTGAGGAGCGCGTAGAGCTGCGCTGGGGTGGCCACACCCTCGACGACCGCCACGCGGTCGGTCCACGCCCTGCTGTCTTCCTTGTACACCCCAAACGTCGGTGCCCCGGATCTCGAGGGAAACGCAGGACGTTCTTCCCGCAACGTGTACGCCACGTCCATGGGGAAGGTGGAGTCGCCCATGAAGATTTGGCCTTCAGAGAAGGTGTAGAGGATGCCGTCTGAGAAGTGGGTGTCGCCCAGCACGAGTTGGCCTTCGCGCACGGTGTAGGCGATGTCCAGGGCGCTTGAGCTGAACCCACGGTGCAGGTGCACCTCGTCCCACATGCCGTCGTCTTGCAGCGTGAAGGCGACCTCGCCAGACCACGTTGCACCCATGCGCACCACGTTGTTCTCGACGTGGGCGATCATGTCCCGGAAGACGAGTTGGTCGTCGGGAAACAAATGCACGCGCTGTCCCCAGCCCAGGGTCCAGGTGCACAGCGTCAGGAAAGCGGCAAGGAAGAATCTCACACAGGCAAGTTCGCCACCTCGCAGGCGACTTTCCAAGCTTGGGTGGCGTCGGCGATCAAATCCTCGGGATGTTCCAAGCCCACCGACAGGCGCACGAAGCCTTCGGTGATGCCAAGAGATTCTTTGGTTGCGGAGGGCACGCCGGCGTGGGTCATGCTTGCGGGATGCTCGGCGAGGCTCTCGGTGGAGCCCAGGCTCACGGCGAGCTTGAACACCTTCAACGCGTCGAGGAACGCAAACGCGCCCTCGCGTCCGCCCGGAACGGTCAGGCCCACCATGGAGCCGCCGCCTTTCTGTTGGGCTCGCGCAATCGAAGCGTCTTCGCCCATGGCCGTGAGGTCTTCCACCCACGCGGACTTGACGGCGTCGGCGCCGCACATCTCGCGCAGGTGCGCCAGGAGCAGGCCAGCGTTTTCTTGTTGCCGCTCGATGCGCACGTGCAGGGTCTCCATGGAGCGGGCGAGCATCCAGGCGGTGTGCGGGTCGATCATGCCGCCGAGGAACGTGCGGAATTCTTTCACCTTGGCGATGGCTTCCGCCGTGCCCGAAGCGCCGCCGGCGATGAGGTCGCTGTGGCCGCCGAGGTACTTGGTGGCCGAGTACAGCACGATGTCCGCGCCCTCTTCCAAGGGACGCTGCAAGACCGGGCCCAAGTAGGTGTTGTCCACCATGACCAGGATGCGGTGCGATTCGGTGCTGTGGGTGGCCGCCCACTCCGCCGCCGTCCGGATGCGCTGGATTTGCATCGTGGGGTTGGCGGGCGTTTCGAGGTAGATGATGCCAGGCAGTTTGCCGCCCATGGCGATCAAGTCGAGGTCCAATTTGTCCAACCCTTCCAGCTGGCGCACCTCGCGGCCCATGGTGGGCATGACTTCGTCCAAGAAATGGTGCGTGCCGCCATACAGAGGTCCCACGTACCACACGGGGCGGTCGGCCCCGGACCACGCGAGCAGGGTGGTGCTGATGGCGGCCATGCCGCTGGCGAACAGGGCCGAGTCTTCGCTGTCGTCCCACGCGGCAAGCCGCGCCTCCGCCATCCGGAGGGTGGGGTTGCCCAAGCGGCTGTAGATGAACCCGTCAGGCGGGATCTCTGCGCCTTCCACGCCGTACGCCGTTTCCATGTGGGCGGCGCCGGTGCGTGCGTCAGGGAACACAAAGGTGGATGCAGGATGCAAGGGCGGCTTCACCGCCATGTTGGCCTCCTCGGGCCGGTACCCCGCGAACATGGCACGGGTCTCGAGACGAGTCTTCATGCCCAGAAGGTTGCGACATCTGTCGTCCTCTTTCAACCCAAACAGAACAAACGTCGGATTTTAGTTAAAATCAACGACATTTGTTTTGCATGGACGTGAAAGTCCAGGACAAAAGGAGAACATCTGAACCTCATGGACGCACTCGACCACGCGATTTTGGAGCATTTGAAGTTCGACGGGAGGTCAAGCATGCAAGACCTCAGCGAGCTCACAGGCCTGAGCCGAAGCGCGGTGTTCACCCGCGTGAAGCGCCTCGAGGACCAGGGCGTCATCACTGGATACACGGTGCGGCTCGACCGCAAGAAGCTCGGCAAGGAGATCCGCGCCTACTGCAACGTGTCGCTGAAGCTCCACGAACGGGAGCTGTTGGAAGAATTCGAGGGTGAAATCGGCCGGCACCGCGAAGTCCGCGCATGCTACCACCTTACGGGCGCGTTCGACTACCTGGTGGAAGTGGAGGTCGCCAACATGGACGCGTACCACCGGTTCATCACCCAGCGTCTGGCGGCCATGCCCAACATCGCCACGGTGCAGAGCATGTTCGTGATGAAGGACATCCTCACGCCCTGAGGGCGCGTCAGGCTTCGATCGCCGCGATGCCAGGCAAGGTTTTGCCTTCAAGCACCTCCAGCATGGCCCCGCCGCCGGTGCTGACGTAGCTCACGTCGCCGGCCAAGCCCGCCTTGTTGATGGCCGCCACGGAATCGCCTCCGCCGATGAGGGTGAATGCGCCGTGCTCGGCCGTGACTTGGGCCAAGGCCGCGGCCACGTCGTTCGTGCCTCCTGCAAACGCGTCCATCTCAAACACGCCCATGGGGCCGTTCCAAAGGATGGTCCGGCTGTCCAACACGGCGCGCACAAAGCGCTCCCGGGTTTCCGGTCCGATGTCCAAGCCCATCCACGTGCCGGGAATGGCGCCTGTGGGGTGCACCTCGGTGTTGGCGTCGGGGGCAAAGTCGTCCGCACACAGCGTGTCGGTGGGGAGCAGCAACTCCGTCCCTGCGGCCTCCGCCTTGGCAAGGATGGCGCGCGCTTTGTCCAGCATGTCGTCTTCCACCAAGCTCGTGCCGATGCTGCCGCCTTGGGCCTTCACGAAGGTGTACGCCATGCCGCCGCCGACAATCAGCTTGTCGACGCGGTCCACGAGGTTCTCAAGGATGCTCAGCTTGCTGCTCACTTTGGCGCCGCCGATGATGGCGAGCAGGGGCTTGGCCGGCGTCGAGAGCACCTTGTTGAGGGCCTCCACTTCGCTTTGCATCAACAGCCCAAACGCCTTGTCCTCCGGGAAGAACTTCGCGATGACCGCGGTGGAAGCGTGGGCGCGGTGGGCGGTCCCAAACGCGTCGTTCACGTACACGTCGCCGCTCTCGGCGAGCTGGCCCGCGAAGAACTCGTCCCCGGCCTTCTCTTCGCCGTGGAAACGCAGGTTCTCCAGCAACGCCACCTCGCCTGGCTCGAGGCCTTGGGTGACGTCCAGGGCCTTGTCGCCCACGCAGTCTTCGGCAAACTTCACAGGTCGACCGAGCAACTCAGACAGGCGTCCGACCACGTGCTTCAACGACAACTCCGCGCTGGGCCCCTTGGGACGACCCAAGTGGCTCATGAGCACCACAGAGGCGCCGCCGTCCAGCAACGCTTGGATGGTGGGCACCGCCCGTCGGATGCGGGTGTCGTCGGTGATGTGTTGGGCGTCGTCCAGGGGGACGTTGAAATCCACGCGCACCAGCGCGCGCTTGCCTTGAAGGTCGAGGTCGTTCAGGTTCATGTTGAGGGGGTCGTCAGGATGTGGGGTCAAGCGGAAAACAAGGAGGCCATGCTGACCAACCCGTCCACGTAGGCGTTCAATTCGGCAATCGGGATGCGCTCTTGCTGCATGGTGTCGCGGTTGCGCACGGTCACGGCGTGGTCCTCGAGGGTGTCGTGGTCCACGGTGATGCAGAGCGGCGTGCCGATGGCGTCTTGGCGACGGTAGCGACGGCCGATGGCGTCCTTCTCGTCGTATTGGACGTTGTGGTGGAGCTGCAGCTGCGCCAGCACCTCGCGCGCCTTTTCAGGCAGGCCGTCCTTTTTGATGAGCGGCAACACCGCGGCTTTCACCGGCGCCAGCGCGAATGGAATGCGCATCACTGTGCGCGTGCTGCCATCCTCCAGCGTCTCCTCGCGGAGGGCGCTGCTGAGCACGGCCAAGAACATGCGGTCTAACCCAATCGAGGTCTCCAGCACGTAGGGCACGTAGCTCTCCTGGGTTTCCGGATCGAAGTAGCGCAGCTTCTTGTTGCTGAACTCTTCATGCTGTTTCAAGTCGAAGTCCGTGCGCGAGTGGATGCCTTCGAGCTCCTTGAAGCCCATGGGGAAGTTGAACTCGATGTCGCACGCGGCGTCGGCGTAGTGCGCCAACTTGACGTGGTCGTGGAAGCGGTAGTTCTCCTCGCCGAGGCCCAGGGCTTTGTGCCACTTGATTCGGGCTTCTTTCCAGTGGTTGTACCACTCGGTTTGGGTGCCGGGCTTGATGAAGAATTGCATCTCCATCTGCTCAAACTCCCGCATCCGGAAGATGAACTGTCGCGCGATGATTTCGTTGCGGAAGGCCTTGCCAATCTGCGCAATGCCAAACGGAAGCTTCATCCGCCCGCTCTTCTGCACGTTCAAGTAATTCACGAAGATGCCTTGCGCCGTCTCGGGACGGAGGTAGACCGCGCCGGAGTCGCCGCTGACGGCGCCGAGCTCGGTCTTGAACATCAAGTTGAATTGACGCACGTCGGTCCAGTTCTTGGAGCCGCTCACCGGGCAGGTGATGCCCAAGTCCTCGATCAACGTCTTGACCGCGCCCAAATCCTCGGCGTCCATCGCCGCCTTGAACTTGGCGTTGATGCCGTCGATGTCGCCTTGGCGGCGAAGCACCTGGGGGTTGGTGCTGCGGAACTGCGCCTCGTCGAAGTCGTCGCCAAACCGCTTGGCCGCCTTGGTGACGTCCTTGTTGATTTTGGCCTCGATCTTGGCGATGTGCTCCTCGATCAGCACGTCGGCGCGGTAGCGCTTCTTGCTGTCTTTGTTGTCGATGAGCGGGTCGTTGAAGGCGTCCACGTGCCCGGAGGCTTTCCAAGTCGTGGGGTGCATGAAGATGGCCGCGTCGATGCCGACGATGTTCTCGTTCATGCGCACCATGGC
>CALKFF010000026.1 GCA_938084585.1 uncultured Flavobacteriales bacterium | reverse complement strand
AGGCCCCATTAAATTTGGCATCAATCCGATGAAGCAACTTCTTTCCACCGTCACCCTCGTGCTCTTTGTGTGTGCAGGGTTCATGACCAGCGCGCCGGCCTTGGGCCAAATCGAGGAGGATCCGACCCAACTTCTTCAGCTCAACACGATCACCACGGCTGTGCCTTTCTTGATGATTGCGCCAGATTCGCGGTCAGGGGCCATGGGCGATGTGGGTGTGGCGTTGAGTCCTGACGCGAACAGTTTGCATTGGAACCCGGCCAAGATGGCGTTTTCCGAGAACGAGGTGGAGATGAGCTTGAGTTACGCGCCTTGGCTCCGTGCCTTGGTTGACGACATGAACCTGGCCTACGTCAGTTCGGTGCGTCGTCTCAACAAGCGTCAGGCTTACGGCGTGGCGTTGCGCTACTTCAGCTTGGGCAACATCACCTTCACGGATGAGGTGGGGACCACCATCCGGGATTTCCAACCGGCAGAGTTGAGTTTGGACGGGGGATTCTCCCAAAAGTTCACCGACAAATTCAGTGGCGGGTTCTCCGCGCGGTTCATCCACAGCAACCTGACGGGCGGAACGTCTGTGCAAGGCGCGGACAGCCGTCCTGGCATTTCTGTGGCGGCGGACCTCAGCATGTACTACGTCAACGACCGCGCCAATTGGGGCAAGAAGGATGGCATTTTCAGCTGGGGCATGAACATGAGCAACCTCGGGGCGAAGATGTCCTACACGGAGACGGCCGCACGAGACTTCATCCCGAGCAACCTTCGACTTGGGGCGGCGTACGAGACCATCCTTGACGACTACAACAGCTTGACCATCGCGCTCGACGCGAACAAGCTGCTCGTGCCCACGCAGCCCATCTACGACTTGGACGACCCCACACTCATCGTGAGCGGCATGGACCCGAATGTCGGTGTGGCCAACGGCATAGTGCAGAGCTTCTACGACGCCCCAGGCGTGGTCACCTTCGACAACGAAGGGAACGCCACGGTGCTGGAAGGCAGTGTGCTGAAGGAGGAGTTGCGTGAGGTCAACCTGGGCCTCGGCATGGAATACGACTTCGCCGACGTGTTTGCCTTCCGAACAGGTTACTTCTACGAGCACTTCAGCAAAGGCAACCGTCAGTTCATCACCTTGGGCGCCGGCATCAAGTACACGGTGTTCACGGTGGATTTGAGCTACCTCATCAGCACCACCCAGCAAAACCCCTTGGCCAATACCCTTCGCTTCAGCCTGAGGTTGCAGTTCTCGGATTTGGCTGAATTTGCCCAAGACGGCGAATGAGTTTTCGCATCGGATACGGCTACGACGTCCACCAACTCGCAGAGGGGGAGGACCTGGTGATTGGCGGACTTGTGGTTCCTCACACCAAAGGCTCTGTGGGACACAGCGACGCGGACGTTTTGTTGCACGTGATGTGCGACGCCATGCTGGGCGCCCTTGCGCTCGGCGACATTGGGACCCACTTCCCCGACACCGACCCGGCTTACAAAGGCATCGACAGCAAGATTCTGTTGAAGCGGACCTGGGACTTGGTTCAATCCAAGGGCTGGACGTTGTCCAACATGGACACCACGGTGTGCTTGCAGCAACCCAAGTTGAAGCCCCACATCTCAGCCATGCGCGCATGTGTCGCAGACATTTTGGGGGTGGATGTGGACCGCATTGGCATCAAAGCCACCACCACCGAGAAGCTCGGGTTTGTGGGCACAGAAGAGGGCATTTCAGCCCACGCTGTGGTCTTGCTCGAGAAGGCCAGCTGAGTCTTAACCCTGCTGCTCCTCGAAGTGGCCCGGCTCCTTGTCGCCTGAGAAGTGAATTTTCAGGTTGGCGGTGTCCCGCAGCAAATCGACTTTGCCGATTTCCAAGCGCACGATGCTGACGCCCGTGCGGCGCTCCAAATCTGCGATGAGTTCCGCCCGCTTGCCTTCGTGAAGTAGGTCGATGCGGTCGTACACCACCATCTTGGTGGCGAGGTGTTCCACAAACCACAACCGTTCCAGAACCCAGGCAAGCACCCAGATCAACGCGTTGGCCAAGGCAATTTCCACCCACGAGGCAGCGACAGGCGCCAAGGCGTTGATGACGGCCAAAGCAATGACGATGAAGAGGTACGTCATTTCCCGGATGGGGATGGCGTTGGTGCGGTAGCGGATGATGCCGAAAATGGCAAACAGGCCCAATGCAAAGGCGAGGTCGATTTCCACCCCTGCGAGCAGGCGACACAAAAGGAACACCGCCGTGGACACCAACATGAAGGTGAACACGAAATCCCGGCGTTTGGCGGCCATGTGGTAAATGAGTCGAACCACCACCAACGAGGACAACAGGTTGAGTCCAAACAAGGCCAGCAAGCCGGTCCATCCTTCCAAGGCGTTCAGCGCCGTCAACATCACATTCAACATCATCTCAAGATCGATTGGTGTGCAAAAGTCGGGTTTGCCGCCAAACTTTCGGCACGCGACATGTCTCGCAGCGCTGGGCGGTAGGTCTTGAAGTCCAAATCTGGCTGAAGGGTTTGACGGCCCAACAGGTATTTGGACATGCGGAGAGGCCGGCCGAGGGGGCCTCGGCGTTCAGGATGGCTTCGGAGGGCTTGGATCAGGGAACCCTGGTGGTTCACACTGTTCTGTTTCCATTCCACGACAGAAACATGCGCCAAGGGGGCTTTCCAGTCTTCTTCCGAACCGGGGTTTTTGAAGGCCACCCCCAGGTCAAACGTCAGCCGTTCCCCTTCCTGCAAGTCCACCAACGTGAACCGCTCAAACCGGCTTTCCAGCACGGGAGAGAGGGTGGACGCGGCCTCCCCGAGGTGGACGTGGAGAAACTGCCGCTCGGCGTCGTTCAACGGGGCGTCCCACGTGGAGGCGGTGCGCACGACACGGTGCTTCGCGGTTTTGCCGTAGACGTCTCGCATTTTGACTTCGAGAAAAGTGACCCCGGTGTTGGCGTAGTGCCGGATGCGCACCTTGAACCGGGAAGTCTTGCCTCGGACGTGCTGCTTCACACAAACGTTGTCGGGCGAGTCGAAATAGAGGTTGCGGTACGTCGTGGACACCGTGTCTGCGATGGCCAGCACCGCGTGGTTCTCCAACTGGATCAAGGTGTGACTCAGCCAATGTTCAGGCACCAAGAACTTCGAATCGTAACGGTCCATCAGGGCCACCGATTCGATGTCTTCCAACCCCAAGTGGGGCCGTCCGTTCAGCAGGTTCAAGAGGTGCATGCAGGTGTCGCGAAGGTAAGGTGCCCCCCTTGAAGACGTGTTGGGCGCCTAAAGGTTGAGTGTGTCCTTTGGACACGATTAAACTTGCATTTCGGGCCGTGCCCTCCGACCGGTGCGGAGGTGAGGCTCCGCGCTATATTTGGGCACATTCAGATTGTCGATGGCTACATCTCAACCCACCACCGCTGCAGCGCCCAAAAAGCCTGTAAAAGCGCGCGGAAAGGCCGCTTCAGCGAAGTCGTCTTTGCCGCATTCACAAGACACCTACACACGCTGGTTCCGTGAAATGTACCTCATGCGGAAGTTTGAGGAACGCTGCGGTCAGCTCTACATCCAACAGAAATTCGGAGGCTTCTGCCACTTGTACATTGGACAAGAAGCGGTGCTGTCAGGCATGCGGGAAGCCATCCGTCCCACCGACCGAGTCATCACAGCGTACCGCGACCACGCGCACCCTTTGGTGTTGGGCACAGATCCCAAGTACGTGATGGCCGAGATGTACGGCAAGAAGACCGGCACATCCAAAGGAAAAGGCGGCTCGATGCACATGTTTGACAAGGAGCGCAACCTCTTTGGCGGACACGGCATTGTGGGAGGCCAAATCGGCCTCGGGGCGGGCATCGCCTTCGCCGACAAGTACCGGAAGGAAGACCACGTCACCGTGTGCTTCATGGGAGACGGTGCAGCACGCCAAGGCATGTTGTACGAGACCTTCAACATGGCCATGACCTGGAAGCTTCCCGTGATTTTCGTCATCGAGAACAACCAATACGCGATGGGAACCTCGGTCGAGCGCACGTCCAACGTGACCGACTTGAAGACCTTGGGCGCAAGCTTCGAGATGCCATCTGCGATGGTGGACGGCATGAGCCCCGAAGCGGTGTGCGCGGCCATCGCAGAAGCGGCAGAACGTGGCCGCAAGGGCGAAGGTCCCACCCTCTTGGACATCCAGACCTACCGTTACAAGGGGCACAGCATGAGTGACCCTCAGAAATACCGCACCAAGGACGAGGTGGCGTCGTACGTCGAGCGCGACCCGATTGGTCACGTTCGCTCGGTGTTGCTCGAGAACAACTGGACCACTGAAGAGTCCTTGAAGGCGGTGGAGAAAGAGATCAAAGCCCAAGTGGAGGAGGCCATCAAATTTGCGGAGGAGAGCCCCCTTCCCGACGCGTCCGAGTTGTACGAGGACGTTTACATGCAAACCGATTACCCATTTGTGAAGGACTGATTCCATGGCTGAAATCATTCGCATGCCCAAACTCAGCGACACGATGACCGAAGGGGTCGTGGCTGAGTGGCACAAAAAAGTTGGAGAAGAGGTGGAAAGCGGCGAGCTCCTGGCGGAGATCGAGACCGATAAAGCCACCATGGAGTTCGAGTCGTTCCAGGACGGAGTGCTGTTGCACATCGGCGTGGAAAAAGGCGGAACCGCTCCCGTGGACAGCGTGCTCTGCATCCTGGGAGAAGAAGGGGAGGACTTTGCCGAGTTGCTGGCGTCTGCCGACGCGGCTGAGGCGCCGGCCCAAGATGAGGCCCCCGCGCCAGCTCCTGCACCGGCTCCTGCGCCAGCCCCAGTGGCGGCTGCAGCCCCTGCACCTGCGCCTGCTCCCGCCCCGGCGGCAGCTCCGGCTCCCCGTGCAGTGGCACCAGCTCCTGCCGTCGTGAACGAGCGGGTCAAAGCCTCTCCCTTGGCCAAGCGATTGGCCGAAGAGCGCGGGTTGAGCTTGAGCTTGATTCCCGGTTCAGGAGAAGGAGGTCGCATCGTCAAGCGCGACGTGGAAGCCTTTGTGGGCGGCGTGTCGTCTGCAGCCAACGCTGTGGAGCGCTTCACCGAGGTGGGCGTGTCTCAAATGCGCAAGACCATCGCACGTCGTTTGGCCGAGAGCAAGTTCACGGCGCCTCACTTCTACTTGAGCGTGACGATCGACATGGGCGCGGCCATGACGGCCCGCAAAGCCATCAACGACCGCGGCCCACACCGCGTGAGCTTCAACGACATGGTCGTGAAGGCGGTGGCCATCGCGTTGAAGAACCACCCTGAGGTGAACAGCAGCTGGTTGGAGGACCGGATTCGTTACAACGAGCACGTCCACATCGGTGTGGCCGTGGCGGTGGAAGACGGATTGCTCGTGCCTGTGGTGCGCCACGCCAACGCGAAGTCGTTTGGCGAAATTGGAACTGAGGTACGCGAGTTTGCGCAGAAGGCGAAGGACAAGAAGTTGCAGCCCAGCGATTGGGAGGGCAACACCTTCACGATCTCCAACCTCGGCATGTTTGGCATCGAGGACTTCACGGCCATCATCAACCCCCCTGACGCGTGTATCCTCGCGGTGGGCGGCATCCAGAATGTCCCTGTCGTCAAGGACGGCGCGGTGGTTCCTGGCCACACGATGAAAGTCACTTTGAGCTGCGACCACCGCGTGGTGGACGGCGCGACAGGTGCGGCGTTCTTGAATGAGGTGAAGCAAAACTTGGAGAATCCGGTCTTGATGTTGGTCTGACCGGAGGTCGGATGTAGCTTGCCATGACATGGCAGATGTGCGTCCATCCACCCCCCTTGAATTTCTCAAAGGCGTCGGGCCCAAACGGTCCGACGCCCTTGTTTCTGAGCTTGGGCTGAGGACCTGCATGGACCTTGTCCTGCACTTGCCATTCCGGTACGAGGACCGCAGCCAATTCGTGGGCATCGGCGACATCCAAGGGGAACACGTCGCAGTGCAAATGCAGGGCGTGATCACCCGGGCCAACGAAGTGCGCGGAGGCCGCGGCAGCCGCTTGGTGGCCACATTCGACGACGGGGAGCGCACGATGGAGCTTCAGTGGTTTCGCGGAGCCCAATGGATCATGCGCAACCTGCCTGTGCAGAAGCAGGTGGTCATTTACGGCAAGCCCAAATTGTACAAAGGCAAATGGAGCATCGCCCATCCCGAGGTGGAGCTCTTGAGTCAATTTGAATTGCGAGGCGGCGACGGGTTGAACCCTGTGTATCCGAGCACGGAGAAACTCACCCGCCAAGGGCTGAACAGCGCAGGGTTGGCCAAGCTCATTCGAAATGTGGTGTCGCAAGTCACCCCTGCCTTGACCGAAACGCTGCCCGCAAGCGTGGTGTCGAAGATGAAGCTGTTGGGAAGGGCCGAGGCCATGAGGCTGGTCCACAGCCCCAAGCGTCCTGAAGACGCGCAGGCAGCTCAAACCAGGCTGCGCTTTGAAGAGCTGTTCTTGCTCCAACTGAGCTTGCTTCAGCACAAGAACAAGGTCACCAAGGACCTGCCTGGCGTTCGGTTTGAGTTGATCGGCGAGTCCTTCAACCAATTCTTTCACGAGAAGCTCCCCTTCGAGCTGACGGGCGCACAAAAGCGGGTGCTGCGGGAGATTCGGGCCGATTTGAACACCGGCCGCCACATGAACCGCTTGCTTCAAGGCGACGTGGGCAGCGGCAAAACGGTGGTTGCGCTGCTGACCGCGCTGCTGGCCAAAGACAACGGGTTCCAGGCGGCGATCATGGCGCCCACAGAAATTTTGGCGCAGCAGCACCTCGAAGGCTTGAGGGAGATGCTTGGCGACATGCCCGTGCGCGTGGAACTCCTGACGGGGTCGGTGAAGGGCGGTGCGCGCCGTGAGATTTTGGAGGCCTTGGAGGTGGGAGAGGTGGACATTTTGGTGGGGACCCACGCGTTGATCGAACCCAAGGTGGTGTTCCACAGGCTGGGCCTGGCCGTCATCGACGAGCAGCACCGCTTTGGTGTTGCCCAACGTGCCAAGCTTTGGAAGAAGGCGAAGGTCGCACCGCACATCTTGGTGATGACGGCGACCCCCATTCCCAGAACGTTGGCCATGACGGCGTACGGGGATTTGGACTCCAGCGTGCTGGACGAATTGCCGCCGGGTCGGAAGCCCATCCAAACCGTGCACCGCACCGACGCATCCCGGCTGGGGGTGTTTCAGTTTCTAGAAGACCAAATCGCCGAAGGGCGCCAGATTTACCTGGTCTATCCCCTCATCGAGGAGAGCGCGACCCTCGACCACAAAGACCTGATGGACGGCTACGAAAGCATTGTCCGTCGTTTCCCCATGCCGAAGTACCAAGTCGCCATTGTGCACGGCCGGATGAAGCCGGAAGACAAGGCTTGGGAGATGGACCGTTTCGCCAAGGGCCAAGCCCAAATCTTGGTGGCAACCACCGTCATCGAGGTGGGGGTGAACGTGCCCAACGCCAGCGTGATGGTCATCGAGAGTTCGGAGCGGTTCGGCTTGTCCCAACTCCACCAGTTGCGCGGACGCGTGGGGCGTGGCGCGAGCCAGAGCTATTGCATTTTGATGTCCAAGGCGGAATTGGGTGCGGACGCCCGGCGTCGGCTGGAAACGATGTGCCGAACCAACGACGGGTTCGAAATCGCCGAAGTCGACATGGAATTGCGTGGCCCAGGCGACGTGATGGGCACCCAGCAAAGCGGCGTGCCCGATTTGAAAGTCGCTGACTTGGTCCGTGACCGTCCCCTGTTGACCAGCGCGCGTCATTTGGCCGAGGAGGTCCTGGATGCCGACCCCAACCTGACCCAACCGGCCCACCTTCCGCTGCGTGAGGCGTTGGAAACTGCGTTGAAAGCCCGCAGCAACTGGGGCCGAATTTCCTGAGCTTCCTGTCGAACTTGGCCGCATGAAAACGTGGGTGTTTCCGTGTTTGGCTGCGTTGGTGGCCGGCCTCGCTTGGGCTTGGTATCAAGCCAGTCCCGCGCCCGTCGGTGAGGCGGAAAACCCCATGCTGTGGGCGTCCGACCGTTGGACGGAGTGGAGGTGCCTGCCCCTTGAAGACCGTGAGGGGGTCACACGGGTGTTCCGTGACGCGGCCGGGTTGGAAGTGACTCATGTGGAAGTCCCCTCCGAAGCCTTGCCTTCTGGACTCGTCCAACGGCCATGGCGGGGTGGATGGCTCCAAGGCGCCCCAGAGGCCTTGGACGCATGGGAGGAAGATCCAGGGGAGATGGCCGCACATTGGCGCGAGGAGCCCGGCTTCGACGTGACGCTCGTCCGCACGAACGGGGGATGGGTGTGGCGCGGCAGCGGGACCGTGGTGTGGCGTGAATCGGGCACGGCCACGGATGCTGGTGAAGTCTGGCTGACGTCTGATTTTCCTGAGCCTTGGTGGGCGGGTCCGCGCGGTTGGGCGCCTTGGTCGGAAGCCGCGCCCACCCCTGAAGATCACCTCATGGCCGAGGGAATTCCCTTGAGCGCATGGGCCACCCGTTGGGAAGGAGGTGGACGCTACACGTTGGAGGACCCTATGGTTTGGCAAAACGACGTGGACAGGCTGACCATCGCACAAGGGTGGGACGTGGAATGGATGGACGACGGCATTGTGGTGAACGGGAATCCTTCCTGGAGCTGGACGAGGTCCAGTGCCGGAGGCCAAGCGCAATTTGAAGGGGCCGCATGGGCGTTCAGTGCATCTCCCCGTGCCGGGTTGTGGTCCCCACGGGATGCTCGGGAAGGGTCTGTCGCTGCCGAACCTTCGCCGCCGATCTCCGTGGCATCTCACGTGGCCACAGGTGTGCATGGAACGCTCGGGGCGGTGTGCAACCACAGGACCAAGCAAGACATGGACGTGGTCTACGCCGAGGGGAAGGTGACGGCGTTGGACGTGAGCGGCGACGAGGTTTGGTCTGTTGAGGCAGACGTGCCGCTGGGCGGGGCGGAAGACATCGACATCTACGCCAATGGGAAATGCCAAGCCATGTTCTGCACGGAAAAAGCCCTTCACCTCGTTGACGTCAAGGGCCGGGAGGTGCCTGGCTTCCCACTGAAGCCCCGACGTGGGGTCTGGACGGCATGGGCATTGGTGGATTACGACAGCAACCGAAAGTACCGGTACCTCTTGGCCTCGAGCGCCACGGGGTTGGTGGAGAACAAACGACGCGAAGGGGAGACCACCCCTGGATGGACCCACAAGCCGGCCGCCGGCGTAGAGGTTCAATCGCCGGTGCGGCACATCCAGCACCTCAGGCTGGGGTCCCGCGATTACATCTATGTCGGCCGTGAAAACGGCCAGGTGGAGCTCCTGAAGCGCAACGGAAGTTCCCGTGCCCAAACCCCTGTGCGCGTCCATGCCTCGCACCCGCCTGTCTTTCGAAAAGGCTCAGGCCTGGACAACACCTCGGTGTTGTTCATCGACGCCACTGGGCATGTGCGTGAATTCACCTTGGGTCAAGGCGCCGAGGTGGGCATCTCAGGGTTGACCCGCGCAGACGGCCTCGAATGGAGGGACGTGGACGGGGATGGGGTGGACGATTTGGTCACCACCTGGCAAGGCGAGTCGACGGCGTGGGACGCCCGCAACAACCCGATCAGTCGGCCAGGACGGCGCGACTGATGACGATTTTCTGGACCTCGGAGGTGCCTTCGTAGATCTGGGTGATTTTGGCGTCCCGCATCAAGCGCTCCACGTGGTATTCCTTGACAAAGCCGTAGCCTCCGTGGATTTGGACGGCTTCCACCGTTTGCTTCATCGCCACTTCCGACGCGTAGAGCTTGGCCATGGACGAGGCCAAATCGTAGTTCTCTCCAGCATCTTTCAGCGCCGCAGCCTTCAAGCAGAGCAAGCGCGCCGCCTCAATTTGGGTGGCCATGTCCGCGAGTTTGAAGGAAATGGCTTGGTGCTTGTGAATCTCCTTGCCAAACGCCTTGCGCTCTTTGGAGTAGGCCAGGGCCAATTCCAAGGCGCCTGACGCGATGCCGAGTGCCTGGGCGGCGATGCCGATGCGTCCTCCGCTCAGCGTCTTCATGGCGAACTTGAACCCAAAGCCGTCTTCCCCGATGCGGTTTTCCTTGGGGACCTTCACGTCCTGGAACATCAACGTGTGCGTGTCCGAGCCGCGAATCCCCAACTTGTCTTCCTTCGCGCCCAATTGGAACCCAGGCATGTCGCGTTCCACGATGAGTGCGTTGATGCCACGGTGGCCTTTCTCAGGGTCGGTCTGGGCGATCACGAGGTACGTGGACGCACTGTTGCCGTTGGTGATCCAGTTCTTGGTGCCGTTGAGGAGGTAGTGGTCTCCCATGTCCACAGCGGAGGTGCGCTGGGAGGTGGCGTCTGAGCCCGCTTCCGGTTCAGACAAGCAAAACGCCCCGATTTTTTCTCCGGAGGCGAGGGGGACGAGGTACTTCTCCTTTTGGGCTTCGGTGCCGTATTCCTGCAGGCCGTAACAGACCAAAGAGTTGTTGACGCTCATGCACACGCTGGCAGACGCGTCGATTTTGCTGATCTCTTCCATGGCGAGCACGTAGCTCACCGTGTCCATGCCAGACCCTCCATACTTGGGGTCCACCATCATGCCCATGAAACCCAATTCGCCGAGTTGGCGGATTTCGTCGGCGGGGAATCGTTGTTCGTTGTCGCGTTCAATGACGCCGGGCTTGAGGACATTTTGTGCGAAGTCCCGAGCGGCGTCGCGCACTGCAAGCTGTTCTTCGGTGAGGTTGAGGTTCATTGCCTTTGGTCGTGGAAGAGGTGTTCTGTCAGTAAGGGCAGGGTCGTACTTTTCGGCCCATGCCCCGCGAAGATACATGGAGGTGCCCTCCCGATGGTTGGCTCTGCCTTGGGTTGATGAGTGGGACGTCCGTGGATGGCTTGGACGTGGCAGTGGTCCGCGTTCTCGCCGAGCACAGGACGGGGCCTGCTTCAAGCCCCAGCGCCTACGCTTGGCAGGCGAAGCTGGAGCACACCACCACCCTGGCCTACCCCGAAGTCCTTCTTCGTGACCTGTGGCAAGCCATGGAGTTGTCGGCCGTGGATTTGCTTCGGCTGGACAAACGTTGGGCCACCTGGTCCGCAGAGGCCGTCCAAGCATGGCTCGAAGACGTAAACGTGCCCCTGGCGGCGCTGAGTGTCGCGGGGTCCCATGGGCACACCGTGCACCATCGACCTGAAGAAGGTTGGACCCACCAACTGGGATGTGGGGCCACGCTTCACCGATCGTGGGGCATTCCCGTGGTCTCGGACCTGCGCCGGTTGGACGTGGCGTGGGGCGGCCAAGGGGCGCCGCTCGTGCCGCTGGCCGACCAAGTGCTGTTTCCCGAGTGGGGTGCGGTGCTGAACCTCGGCGGGTTCGCGAACGTGAGCCTGGATGCGTCCGACGGGCGGCGTTTGGCTTGGGACATCGGTCCGGCGAATTTGTTGCTGAACACCCTCGTGCATCCTTTGCCGATGGACAAGGATGGCGCCCTGGCTTCCCAAGGCGAGGTGTTTCAGGACTTGCTCTGTGCTTGGCAGGCGTTGGATCACCATCGTCAGCCGCCCCCCAAGAGCCTGGGGCGCGAGTGGCTTGAGGCCGAAGTCCTGCCTGTGCTCGACGCCCATCCGGGTGCATCCCAAGCGGACGCGTTGGCCACGGCGGTGACGTACATCGCGTGGTCTGTGGTGAAGGACATCCCGGAAGGTGCCCGCGTGTTGGTCACAGGTGGCGGGGCGTGGAACCCCACACTCATGGCGGCGTTGGCGCGTCAGGGCGAGGAGAAGAACCTCGTCTGGGACGTGCCGAAAAAGGAGCTCGTAGAAGGCAAAGAAGCCATGGTCTTTGCCTGGTTGGGCTTGCTGCGCTGGTTGGGCATCGACAACACGTTGTCGAGCGTGACTGGGGCAGAGCGCGACTCAAGTGGCGGGGCGTTGTGGGGCCAGGGGGCGCTTTGACGCTACCTTTGGCGCGCAAGGAAACGACCCCATGAAAGACCTTCTGAAAGCCTACGAAAACCGCGCACCAGAGATTGTGTTTGCGTGGCAAGACAGCGAGACCGAAGCCCGTGGATGGGTGGTCATCAACAGTTTGCGCGGCGGTGCGGCTGGTGGTGGCACCCGCATGAGGAAAGGCCTCGATCAGCGTGAGGTGGAGAGTTTGGCCAAGACCATGGAGGTCAAATTCACGGTGTCCGGCCCCCACATTGGAGGCGCCAAGAGCGGCATCGACTTTGACCCCAGCGACCCCCGCAAAAAGGGCGTGTTGGAACGTTGGTACAAGGCAGTCACGCCGTTGCTGAAGCATTACTACGGCACGGGTGGAGACCTGAACGTGGACGAGATTCACGAGGTCATTCCCATGACTGAAGCGAATGGGGTTTGGCATCCGCAAGAGGGCGTGTTCACAGGGCATTTTCAGCCCAACGAAGCCCAAAAAGTGCGCCGCATCGGCAACCTTCGCCAGGGCGTGTCCCAACCGGTGGAGGACGCCACCATCAGCCCAGACGTGGACCGCAAGATTCGCGTGGCCGACCTGATCACGGGGTACGGCGTCAGCGAGTCGGTGCGTCACCTCTACGACTTGCGCGGCGACAACGTCGAGGGCAAGCGTGTGTTGGTGCAAGGCTGGGGCAATGTGGGTGCGGCCGCCGCGCTCTACCTGGCCCAGGCAGGCGCGTCCATCGTGGGCATCATCGACCGGGTGGGCGGCGTGTTGCGTCCAGAAGGGTTGACCTATGAGGAGGTGAAGGAGCTGTTTCTTGCCAAAGAAGGCAACGCGCTTCGCACCAACGAACTCGTGCCTTTCGACGACGTGAACGCACGCATCTGGGATTTGGAACACGAGGTGTTCTTGCCGTGCGCGGCGAGTCGGTTGGTCACCCAAGACCAGGTTGAGCGCATGGTGAAGGCCGGAGTGGAAGTGATTTCTTCCGGGGCCAACGTGCCGTTTGCGGACAAGGAGATTTTCTACGGCCGGATCGCCGAGTGGGCGGATGCCCACACCACCGTGATTCCGGATTTCATCGCCAACTGCGGCATGGCCCGGGTCTTTGCCTACCTCATGAGCGACGAAGACGTGGACATGTCAGACGCGGCGATTTTTGAGGACACCAGCGGCATCATCCGCGAGGCGCTCGCCAAAATCCACGAAAACCACCAGGAGCCCACCCACTTCACGGCGAAGGCATTCGAGCGCGCTTTGAATTTCCTGATGTGAGGAATTTCGAGGTGCGTCGGTTTCCCGACGAACATTGAGACTCATCTTGCGTTTAGACATTCACGACCATGGACATTCTGATTCTTTCCGTCTTTGTGCTGGGCTACCTGTTCATCGCACTTGAGCACAACATTCACATCGACAAGGCGGGCTCTGCCCTGGTGACAGGCACGTTGTGCTGGGCCATTTTCGTGCTTGGCGCACATGACGTTCCAGCGCATTTGGCGGGCCAGTTCGAGGCCTTCATGGCGGAAGGCCATGGGGCGGGTCATGCCGGGCTCTCGGCGTTTTTTGAGCATCGACTGTTGCACCACATGGAGGAAATCAGCTCCATCCTGTTCTTCCTGATGGGCGCGATGACCATTGTGGAACTGGTCGACGCCCACGAAGGATTCCGCGTCATCACCGACCGAATCCAAACCCGCAACAAGGTGAAGATGCTCTGGATCGTTTGCATCCTGACGTTTTTCTTTTCGGCCCTGTTGGACAACCTCACGACTTCGATTGTGATGGTGTCGCTGCTGCGCAAGCTGATCGACGACCGCCAAACACGTTGGCTGTTTGCGGGGATGGTCGTGGTGGCGGCGAACGCCGGGGGGGCATGGTCGCCCATCGGGGATGTGACCACCACCATGCTTTGGATTGGCGGACAACTGACCACAAGCACAATCATCACCAACCTCATCTTGCCCAGCATCGTGTGCCTTCTGGTGCCGCTTGGTTTGCTGAGCTTCAGGCTCAAGGGGGAGGTGGCCCGTCCCGAGGCTGAGGCTGAGGAGGAATGGGACCCCACCACGCCGTTTGAGCGCAACTTGGTGTTCGCGGCGGGCGTGGCAGGACTGTTGTTCGTGCCGGTCTTCAAGACGGTGACTCACTTGCCGCCGTTCATGGGCATGATGCTCAGCTTGGGCCTGTTGTGGATCCTCACCGAGCGCCTTCACAAGTCCAAAAATCAAGAAGCCAAGGCCCACCTCACCGTGGTGGGGGTGTTGCGGCACATCGACTCCGCGTCGGTGCTGTTCTTCCTCGGGATTTTGCTGGCCGTGGGTGCGCTGCAGGAGGCAGGCCACCTCATTTTGGCGGCGGAAGGCCTGCGGGCCAGCTTGAACGACGTGTACCTGATTGACATGGCCATCGGCTTGTTGAGCGCCATTGTCGACAACGTGCCCCTGGTGGCCGCCAGCATGGGCATGTACGACGTGGTGCCTGCGGCCGCGGGGTTGGGCGATTGGGACACCATGTTTGTCCAGGATGGGATTTTTTGGCAGTTCCTGGCGTATTGCGCTGGGACGGGCGGGTCGGCCTTGATCATCGGCTCCGCTGCCGGGGTGGCCGTCATGGGCTTGGAGCGCATCGATTTCGTGTGGTACCTCAAGAAAATCAGCCTGTTGGCCATCCTCGGGTACTTCGCCGGCGCCGGCGTCTACATCCTGATGTACGCCTGATTTCAAGGGCGTTGGAAGGTGCGGTTGTGAACCCGCGCGGTTGAACAACTTGGGAGTTGTCCCTCCAGGGAAGGCCAATATTCGAATGAACTTGGACGTTCGAACCCTGGAATTGAACCCTGAGCATGTTGACCCACCTGGCCACCCTTCTTCTTCAAGCCGCCCCTGGCGCGGCCGACGTTTCCACCCCTGACATTGCCGAGGTGGATGTGAATGTCCTTCAACTCTTGATGGAGGGCGGATGGTACATCATGCTGCCCCTCGCGCTGATGAGCTTGATCGGGATGTATGTGTTTTTTGAGCGCTTTTTGGCCATCCAAAAGGCGGACAAGGTCAGCCCCGATTTCATGAACCGTCTGAAGGATTACATCTCCCAGGGCAACTTGTCCAGCGCACGGAACCTCTGTGCGGACAGCAACACCCCGTTGGGACGCATGTTGGACAAGGGCATCAGCCGAATCGGCAAACCGCTCAAGGACATCAGCGTCGCGATTGAAAACGTGGGCAAGCTGGAGATTTACCGGTTGGAAAAGAACTTGAGCACCCTGGCCACGGTGGCGGGCGCCGCACCCATGGTGGGCTTCCTTGGCACGGTGATTGGGATGGTGAACGTCTTCCTTGACATGGAGGCAGCTGGAACCGTGCAGGTCAGCGACATTTCGTCGGGAACCAAGCAGGCGATGGTCACCACCATCGTGGGGTTGATTGTGGGGATTTTGGGCTACATGGCCTACAACCACCTCGTCAGCAAGGTGAGCAAGGTGGTGCACCGCATGGAGGCGAACAGCCTCGAATTCATTGACATCCTCGAAGAACCTGCACGCGGATGAACCTCGGGCAACGCAACAAAGTCAGCCTGACGGGCAACATGTCGTCCATGACGGACCTCGTGTTCTTGCTGCTCATCTTCTTCGTCATCCTCTCGACGCTGGTGAGCAACGGGGTGAATGTGGATTTGCCGACGTCCAAGGGCACCACCTCGGTGACCTCCCGGCTCACGGTCAGCATCCAAGCCGACGGAACGTACCACCTCAACGGCGAGGTGCGCCCGATTTCCCGGGAAGACCTCGAACCCAAGCTCACGTTGGAAATGGAGAAGCAGGCGGAGAAGGTCTTGTACCTCCAAGTGGACCGCAACGTCCCCACAGGCCAAACGGTCGAGCTCATTGGGTTGGCCAAGTCCAAGCAATGGAAGGTGATGTTGGGGTCGAACCCGGCGTCGAACTGAAGCAAGCATCATGGAGGGCACCCTTGAACACGCACGACTCCAACAGGAGAAACGCAACCGTCGGCAGGCGGCGGCGCTGAGTGCGTTGTTGTTTGTGACGGTGCTCGTGGTGTGCTTTTTCTTGACGGCTTTCACCACCCAGGAACCGCCCCCGGGCGAGCAATTTGTGGCCGTTGGTTTTGCCGACCTTGGCAGCACGGAAGAGGCCGGTGGCGACGTCGAAACGGATGCCCCGAGCGAGGTGGTGCAGGAAGCGGTGGAAGAGGAGGCCTTGTCGAACGAGCCAGAACCGGAACAGCCTGTGGTTCAGGAGGAAGTGGTGACCCAAGCGGCCAGCGAGGTGGCCGTCCAAAGCGACCCCGACCCCAAGCCGGAGCCTGAACCGGAGCCCGAGCGGCAGGACCGCACGGCCCATTTGTTCCGCAACCCCGGCGCACAGAGCGCGGGCGGTGGCGGGTCCCAAGGCGAGACGCAAGGCGTGGGCAATGAAGGCGACGAGGCGGGCAAGATTGAAGGCCGCGGCCTGGTGTCTGGCGACTTTGGCGACGCCATGTTGCGCGGGGGGACCATGATTGGCGAGCCCAAGCTGGATGAAAAGCCCAGACAAGAGGGAAGCGTGCGAATCAACATTGTCGTGGACGCCTCGGGTTCCGTCATCCAAGCGGTGCCGGATTACCAATCGGCGCTGACCACCATCCGCGATTCGCACCACGTCCAGTTGGCCATGCGTGCTGCCAAGACGGCGAAGTTCGATTCGGACGCCACCAAGCCACGTCGTTCGGGCTACATCACCATCCGGTTCGACCTTGAGTGAGATGACCTACCCTGAGGCGGTCGACGTCCTGTTTTCCCAACTCCCCATGTTCCAGCGCCAAGGTGCGGCCGCGTACAAGGCCGACTTGTCCGCCACCAAAAGGGTGTGTGCTGCCTTGGGTCATCCCGAGCGCAAGCTCAAGTTTGTGCACGTGGCAGGCACCAACGGCAAGGGCACGGTGTGTCATATGGTGGCGGCGGCGTTGCAATGCGCTGGCCACCGCGTTGGACTCTTCACGTCGCCGCACTTGGTGGACTTTCGGGAACGGATTCGCGTCGACGGCGCGATGATTCCTGAGGCTGATGTGGTGGCGTTTGTGCACCGTTGGCAAGAGGAGGACTGGGGCACGCCGTCGTTTTTTGAGTTGACGTTTGGCATGGCCCTCGACCACTTTGTGCGGTCCGGGTGCGACCTCGTGGTGCTTGAAACGGGGATGGGCGGACGCTTGGATTCCACCAACGTGGTCCCCTCGGCAGAGGTGTGCGCCATCACCAACATCGGCCTGGACCATCAGCAATTTCTCGGCCCAGACATTCGAAGCATCGCGAAGGAAAAGGCCGGCATTTTGAAAGACGGCGTGCCGGTGGTGCTCGGGTCCATGCGTCCAGAAGCCCAAAGCGAAATCCTGGCCGCCGCCCTGCGCTCGTCCAGCGAAATGCATTTCGCCCTGGAGCGCGCCAAGGACATGCCTTCCCGCGAGCTGGGGGAAGAAAGCCCCGTGGATGCGGTCAACCGTGCCACGGCGTTTGCCGTGTTGGAGGTGCTTGAAGCCGCAGGATGGGCATGTCCTCGCTCGGCCATGGAAGAGGGCCTCTGGAACCACGCCGTCCATTCTGATCAGCGAGGCCGCTGGCAAGTGCTGTCCCAGCCGGAGCACCCCAGGGTCGTGCTGGATGGGGGGCACAACGTGGACGGGGTGAAACTGGTGGTGGGCAAGTTGAATTCGATGTGCGAGGCGCGGGGCGGTCAACTCCACGTGGTGTGGGGCACCGTCGCAGACAAAGACCTCGCCGCCGTGCTGTCGCTGCTGCCTTCAGATGCAGTGTTTCATTGGTGTCAGGCAGACATCCCCCGGGCGCTTCCTGCCAATGAGTTGCAAGAGAAGGCCGCCCAATTGGGATTGTCGGGTGGTTGTTTTGGCCGTGTGGAGGACGCCTACCGCCATGCGCTCTTCGTGGCCCAGCCCGAGGACGTCGTTTGGGTTGGAGGGAGCTTGTTCGTGGTGGGCAACCTGCTGCGTGATTTGGACCAAAAAAGCCCCCGCAACGCGGAGGCTTGATGAAGGGTGGGCGGTGAGGGACTCGAACCCCCGACCCCCTCGGTGTAAACGAGGTGCTCTGAACCAGCTGAGCTAACCGCCCGGAGGCGCGAAGATAGCGAAGTACATTTGAGGCATGCAGCGGTCTGAAGCCAATTCTAAAAGTGCCACATCGCCCTGGTGGGGGTGCTTGCGCGACAACCGATGGGCCTCCCCATGGACGGGCATGTCGTGGCGGAAGTTGCATTCCCCATTGCTCTTTCAGTGGGGCAAAGCGTTGCAGCGCCAACCCCAACATTGGCCAGAGGGGTGCACGCCCTTGGACCTTGACATGACGCGTCGCATCGAGCAATGGCGTGCCAGCTTGTTGTCGTCTCAAGACAAGGTCTCCCGGACCGATTTGGGCGCGGGGTCCCGGGCGCACAAGCGCACAGACCAGGATGGCAAGGACGTGCGTCGCGTGGCCGAACTGGCCCAAAACTCGTTGACGCCCCTCGCCGATGTGCAGTCGTTGGTGCGTTGGCTTCGGACGGTGCGCCCCGAGGGTCGGTTTTTGGAACTCGGCACCTCTCTCGGGGTGACCACGGCCCACTTGGCCACGTCGGGGTGGCATATCGACACGTGGGAGGGGTGCCCGGACACCTTGCGTTTGGCCCAGGAGGGCTGGAAGGAGGTGGGGTGCGGCGCCCACATCACGGCCAAGCAAGGTGCCTTCAACGACCACATCGAGGCGCTTGAAGACGACGCTTGGGACGTGGTGTACCTCGACGGCCACCACCAAGGCGAGGCCACCTTGAACTTGGCGAAGGCATTGGCGCCACGCACGGCTGTGGCGATGGTGGTCGATGACATCGCTTGGAGCCGAGACATGTACCGCGCTTGGGAGGAGTTGCGGATGCAGGACGGGTGGCGGGTGACCTTCACCTGGCGGGGGCGCGGGTTTTTGCTAAAGGCGCCTGAGATGGCCCGCCAGCACTTGCATTTGGCGTAACTTAGGGTTCCAAACCAAGACTCGAATTCCATGAAAAAGATGTTGATGACCGTGGCGCTTTGCGGCCTCGCCATGGCGGGCTCAGCCCAAAAGAACATGTCCCAGATGTCCGCCAAAGGGCAAGATCCCCGAGGCGGTGTGACGCGCACCCGTGTTCACGATGTCAAATTGGTGGGTGAATTGACGTCGACGATGGTGGCGAACAACGAGATCATCAAGTTCGACGTGGACGACGTTGTGTACAGCATCACCCGGGACCAGGACTTTCTGAAGAACATGGAAGAAGCGGCTCACTTTCGCTTCCAAAGCGCGGGCCAGGCGCTCAATGTCTTGGCGTCTCACGGTTGGGAAGTGACCTCCGTCTACAAAACCAAAGGCCGACAAGGGGACATCATCCATTACGTTCTCTCTCGCACTGTGCCCATGACCCCTCCATACTCTCCATGGCTCGATCCGACCTTCGAGCGCGGCGGCAAAAGGTAAGCAGGCTCTCCTCTGGCCTGTGGCTGTTGAGGGCGGTGGGGGCGTACGTGCTCTTGCAGTTCTCCTGGTGGGCGTATTTGCTGACCCAAACGGGCGGTGAAAAGGCGTGGCACATGGTCCTCGGCGAGGGCAGTGTCTTCGCCTTTTTCCTTGTGTTTGGTTTGGTTCGTTTGGAGCGGGGCATCAAAAAGGAACGCGCGCGCCTGGAGCGTGAGCGCCACATGTTCATGGGGGTCACCCACGAGTTGAAGACGCCCCTGGCTGCCGTGCAGTTGGGCGTGGACACCCTGCGTCGGGTGAAGTTGTCCGAAGAGGACGAGGCGTCTGTGCTCGGCAACATCCAAAGCGGCGTGAAGGACCTGGAGCGTCGGGTGAACGACATGTTGGTCGCCACCCGGTTGCAAGGACTGTCTGAAGTGAAGGCCGCCCCGTTTTCATGGGACGAGGCCATGCGGTCCGTGGTGGACCGACTCGGGGCCCACGCCCAAGGACGGTTGACATGCCCCGAGGCCCCTCGGGAAGACCTTCAGGTGGAAGGAGACCGCGAGCTGTGGGGGCTGGCTGTGGCCAATTTGATCGAGAATGCCTTGAAGCACTCCACGGGGCAGGTGCACGTGGAATGGCAATGCGATGGGTATTTGGCTTCAGTGGAAGTGGTGGACGAGGGCAAGGGCATCGCCCCTGCGGACCGGGAGCAAGCCTTGAAACCGTTCTCAAGGCTCACTGAGGAAGGTGACGGCACGGGGCTGGGCTTGTACCTCGTGGCGGAAACGGTGCGTGCGCACGGGGCCCAACTTGAAATGGATCAGAAGGCCAAGGGCGGCTTTTCCGTGCGTGCGGTTTGGCCGCAGCGACGTTGAGTCGTCCCCTACATTCGCGGCATGAAAACCGCACTGATCATTTTGGACGGCTGGGGGCACGGCAACCCGGATGAACACAACGCCATCCACGTGGCCGAGACGCCTTGCGTGGACGACATGAACGCTCGTGTGCCTCATGCCTCCTTGCGGACCGACGGCGAGCATGTGGGGCTGCCTCAAGGACAAATGGGCAACAGCGAAGTTGGGCACATGAACATCGGTGCCGGTCGGGTGGTCTACCAAGATCTCTTGCGCATCGACCGCGCTGTGGCGTCTGGCGCGATTGGCCAGGAGCAGGTGCTGATTGACGCCCTGGATGCGGCGAAGAAGGCAGGTGTGCGACTTCACTTGATGGGCTTGGTGTCCCGTGGCGGCGTGCACAGCCAACAGGCGCACTTGCACGCGTTGGTCGACGAGGTGACACGCGCGGGGGTGGAGGATTGCGTGATCCACGCCTTCACCGACGGTCGGGACACGGCCCCCAACATGGGCACGACGTACCTCGGGGACCTGGAGGCCCACCTTGACGGCACCAACGTTCGTATTGCCTCTGTGCACGGGCGCTATTTCGCCATGGACCGCGACAAGCGCTGGGAACGGATTGCCCGGAGTTACGCGGCGCTGACCGGCGCCATCGAGGCCAAACACCCGAGCGCCGTCGCCGGCGTCCAAGCCCACTACGACCAAGGGGTCACCGACGAGTTCGTGGAGCCCTTCCAAATCGAAGGCGTGAACGGGGTGGTGCGTCCCGGTGATGTGCTCTTGTGCTTCAACTTCCGCACAGACCGTTGCCGCGAAATCACCCAGGCCCTGACCCAAGAAGCCTTCGAAGAGCACGGCATGACGCCGCTCGACATGCACTACGTCACCATGACCAACTACGACGACAGTTTCAAGGGGGTGCACGTTCTGTACGACAAACCCAACCTGGTCAACACCGTCGGGGAGGTCGTCAGCCGCGCAGGCAAGACCCAGTTGCGGATGGCCGAGACCGAGAAGTACCCGCATGTCACGTTCTTTTTGAGCGGGGGGCGTGAGGAGCCTTTTGAAGGGGAACAGCGCGCCATGGCGGCCAGTCCCAAAGTGGCCACCTACGACTTGCAGCCTGAGATGTCCGCCCCGGAGTTGACGGACAAGGCCGTGGAGGCCCTGACGACCTGGAAGCCCGATTTCCTGTGCTTGAACTTCGCCAACCCCGACATGGTCGGACATACGGGGGTGTTCGACGCCGTGGTGAAGGCGGTCGAAACCACCGACGCATGCTTGAAGAAGGTCAAGGATGCGGCGCTGTCGCAGGGGTATGCGGTGGTGGTCATTGCGGACCACGGCAACGCGGATTTGGCGCGAAACGCCGACGGCACCCCGCACACGGCCCACACCACCAACCCGGTGCCGGTATGGGTCGAAGGATCAGGCCACCAGGAAGTGCAAGACGGCATCCTCGCCGACGTCGCGCCCACGGTGTTGGCCCTGATGGGCGTGAGCCAGCCTGAAGAAATGACGGGTCGTTCGCTCGTCTGAGCGGTCAGCGCATCAAGCTCAACTCGCCGCTGTCCTTGAGGCCGTCGGCCCGGAGCAGCACCCACTGGTACACGCCCGCAGGGGCAGGGTTGCCGTTGGCGAAGTTGCCGTTCCACACCAGTTCAAACTCCACGTCGCTCGCGGTTTCTTTGGTGTAGACCACCGTGCCGTAGCGGTTGTAGACGATGAGCTTCGATCCGGCGAAGCCGTCGAGGCCGCGGATTCGGAAGTTGTCGTTTTTGCCGCTGTTGTCGGGCGTGAAGACGTTGGGGATGATGCAATCGCGCACGCGCATGAAGGCTTTGGTCACGTACCCGCACGTGTCCACCAAGGTGAGGGTGTCCGACCATTGCAATTCCACCACGTCTGCAGAGATGCTTTCCAGAAGCCAGTTGTCGCCCACCGCGATCGCGTCCACCTTCAAGGGGGTGCTGCCCAGAGTGGTGTTGATCAAGCTTTGGCCGTTGTGAAGGACGTCGGACACCGCAATGCCCGCGTTGTACGCCGGGAATTCTTGGACGTCCCCGCCACAAATTTCCGTCTCGAAGATGACGGGGTACAGCACTTCTTGCTCGTGGACGATGGAGTTGCCGCATTGGTCGGTTACGACGAGCTGAATGACATGGGTGTCGATGAGCTGTCCGTTGTTGTCAGTCATGACAAACACCGAGTCAAACGACGTGGTCCACGCGCTGGGGTCCATCGTGGCGTTGTCCCAGGAATCCCCTGCCCACTCGTAGTTGAACGGCCCGTAACCCACCATGTCGGTGTAGCCGAGCTCCTGCACTCCGTCCAAGGTTTGGCACCCGACCGTCGCAGGAATCGCTTCAATGGGGATGGGGTCCACAATGACCACCAGGCTGGTGGTGCTGATGAGCTCGCCACATCCATTGACGTATTCGTAAGTGATCTCGGCGGTCTCGATGCCTTCATTGAACCCGTCGTCCACGACTCCGAGGGTGATGGTGCTTTCCACTTGCCCTGGGCCCATGATGACCTGGTTGAAGTTCTCGGCGTAGTCCAACCCAAGCTGCGCCGACCCCGCCAAGTTCAGGTACAAGGTGTCCGTCTCTGCGGCCTCTGCCTCAGAGCGAATCACGGTGAACTGGGCGTCGTTGCACCCTTCGATGATGACGGCGTCGACCAAGGTGGACTGGCCGTCCACGGTCACCGCGATGTCGTTGTTGGCGAACCAATCTGAAAACGGGAAGCTCTCGCCGTTGGGGTATTGGAAGTTGTCGGGCAACCCGATGGCGTCGGCGTAAGAGACGATGTTCTCCAAACCACCTGCCGCAAAGGGCACGGCCTCCGCTTCCAAGGCCACGGCGTTGGAGCTGAACGACCCCGCCTCCAACACCACAAAGCTTTCCAAGGCTCCGTCAGAGCCGTCCGCAATGGCGAGCTTGATGTGGTAAGTTTCGCCGCATTGCACGGCCGAAGCCGCGGTGAACGTGGAGGTGTAGCCGTTGGTGCAGATGCCCTGCTGAGCTGGGTTGTCGACGTAATACGCCGTGTTGGTGACGTTGTTCACCGAGCTGATGGTCACCGGCAACAGGGGGTCGGATTCTGGCACCTGCGCGATGTTGATGGCCCCGTCGGGGAAGCCCGCAGGGGCCGCGTAAGGCCCGGCAATGCCTGGTCCACTTAAGAAAAACGCGAAGATGTCGTTGTACTGCGTGTTGACGTAGGTCAGGTATTCGTCAGAGCCAAACACGTAGTTGAACGAGATGCTGTCCCCGCCCGCTTCAAAGTCAAATTCCAAGATGCACAAATCGTGGACGCTCCCCACAGTGAACGATTGGCCAATAAGCGGAGGCACGCTGTTGGCCACCTCGAGCAAGTCGGGATCGACCCCTTCTCCGAGGCAGTCTGCGCAGAAGTCCTCGCACAACGCGTTGTCGGTGTTGAGCATGAGGCCCGCGTCCACGGAGAACACCGACGCGCCGTTTTCCAACAACCCCAGCTGAGACAAGCTCCCGGTGTAGGTGATGTTGGTGGCGGTCACGCCGTCGCCGAGCAAGATTTCTTGGACGTATTCCTCAGGCGTGCCGTAGGGCTGCGTGATCGTGGCCTGGGCCATGGTCCAAACGGGGGATGCCACGAGCACCGTCCATGCGGACACCTTCGCAAGGGTCTTGAAGAATTGCTGCATCCTCCAAACTTACGCAGAAGCCCCACCCCTCATCCGGACGTTCCTCGCCTAACTTCGCACCATGGCCGGTGGACAACCTTTGATCCATGCCCGCGACCTGCGGAAAACGTACCACGTTGGGGACCAAATGGTTCAAGCCCTCGACGGCTTGGATTTGGACATCCACGCCAACGAATACGTCGCCTTGATGGGGCCTTCTGGCTCGGGCAAGTCCACCTTGATGAACATGCTTGGGTGCTTGGACAGCCCCACCTCCGGGAAGTACATCCTCAATGGCCAGGACGTGAGCCGTTTGGACGACGACGCCTTGGCAGACATCCGCAACCGCGAGATTGGATTTGTCTTCCAAACCTTCAACCTCCTCCCGCGCTACACGGCCGTGGAGAACGTCGCCCTTCCCATGATTTACGGCGGGTTTTCCAAGGCGGAGCGGGACGCAAGGGCACGCGAGGTGCTCACCCAAGTCGGGCTTGGAGACCGGATGGACCACAAGCCCAACGAACTCAGCGGCGGACAACGCCAGCGCGTGGCGGTCGCCCGGGCCTTGGTCATGAAACCGTCCATCATTTTGGCCGACGAGCCCACAGGCAATTTGGACACCGCGACCTCGCTCGAGGTGATGCAGCTGTTCTCCGACATCCAGAAGGCGGGCAACACGGTCATCTTGGTCACCCACGAGGAAGACATTGCTGCGTGCGCCCATCGGACGGTGCGCTTGCGGGACGGCAAGGTGGAAAGCGACGTCTGACCTGCCATTTTGCGTCTTTCGGGCGGTGCGCTTGACCGTTGCCTGTTGTTACTTTGTAGGTGCAGCGCACACGCGGCAAGAACCACGCTTTTGAGTACGACATGACGGACGCAAACCACCTTTCTCGGACCCCCATTTCCAACCTGCTCGACGCGTCTGCGACGGGCCAGACGTACAAGGTGTGCGGATGGGTTCGGACGTTTCGGAACGACCGCTTTTTGGCCGTGAACGACGGATCGACCTTGCACAACCTTCAGTGGGTGGTCGACAAAGACCAAACCCCCGACGACCTCCTCAAGAAGCTCAACACCGGCGCGGCCGTGCAAGCGGTGGGCACCTTGATTGAAAGCCAGGGTGGGGGGCAGTCCACTGAGTTGGTGGTCGAGGAATTGGTCCTTCTTGGCGAGGCGGACCCCGACGAGTTCCCCATTCAAATGAAGCGTCACAGCCTGGACTTCTTGCGGGAGAAAGCGCACTTGCGGTTCCGGACCAACACGTTTGGGGCGGTGTTCCGCGTGCGGCACGTGCTGCAGTACGCGGTGCACAGCTTTTTCCACGAGCGCGGATTCTACCAACTCCACACCCCCATCATCACGGGCAGCGATGCCGAGGGGGCTGGCGAGATGTTCCGCGTCACAACCCTGGACGTCGAGAACCCTCCCCGCGCCGAAGACGGTTCGGTGGACGTCAGCCAGGACTTCTTCGGCAAGGAATCCAACTTGACCGTGAGCGGCCAATTGGAGGCGGAACTCGGGGCGATGGCTCTGGGCCAGGTGTACACCTTTGGGCCCACGTTCCGTGCGGAGAATAGCAACACGTCCCGGCACTTGGCCGAGTTCTGGATGATCGAGCCTGAGATCGCGTTCGCCGACTTGAAGGACGACATGAAGCTGGCGGAAGACTGCTTGAAGCACGTCCTCCAGTACGCCTTGGAGCATGCGGCCGACGACCTGGCCTTCTTGGAGAAACGGGAGTTGGATGCGGAGAAGCAGTTGCCCCAGGCCGAGCGACACGACCAGCCTTTGCGGGCGCGGTTGCAGGCGGTGGTGGATGCGCCGTTCACACATTTGACCTACACCGAGGCGATTGACTTGCTCCGGAATTCGAAGCCATACAAGAAAAAGAAGTTCAAGTTCCCCGTCGAGTGGGGGGTGGATTTGCAGAGCGAGCACGAGCGTTGGCTGGTGGAGAAGCACGTCGGCGGACCGGTCATCGTGACAGATTACCCGGCTGGCATCAAGGCCTTCTACATGCGCGACAACGAGGACGGCAAGACCGTGGCGGCGATGGACGTGTTGGTGCCTGGCATCGGCGAAATCATTGGCGGCAGCCAACGTGAAGAGCGCCTCGACGTGCTGAAGAAGAAGTGCGCCGACTTCAACATTCCTGAGGAGCACGTGTGGTGGTATTTGGAGACGCGCAAGTTTGGGACGGCGCCGCACTGCGGGTTTGGCATGGGTTTTGAAAGGCTGGTGATGTACGTCACCGGGATGGGCAACATTCGGGACGTCATCCCATTCCCACGCACCCCGCAGAACGCCGAATTCTAACCCCGCATGCTCAAGCAGAGTCTCCAGCAAAAACTCCTCCAAAAGCTCTCTCCTCAGCAAATCCAGCTGATGAAGTTGCTTCAGGTGCCGACGCTGGAACTCGAAGCGCGCATCAAGCAGGAACTGGAGGCCAACCCTGCCCTCGAAGAAGGGGGCGAGGTGGAGGTTGACCTGGACGAATTCGACAACCAAGACTCTGATGAGGGCAACGAAGCGTTGGAGGAGTTTGACTTCGACGACTACCTCGACGACGAAACCCCCGATTACCAATTGGGCATCCGCAACCACGGCGCAGACGTGGAGGAGAAGACGGTGCCGCTTGGCAGTGGGTCGACGTTTCGCGAGCTCCTCGTGGACCAACTCGCCCTCATGGACACCACGGCCGAGTCTCGGGCGTTGGCCGAGCACCTCATCGGGCACCTGGACGACGACGGGTACTTGCGGCGGGACTTGGACAGCATCGTGAACGATTTGGCTTTCACCCAAGGCATCGACGTGCCCCGCGCATCGTTGGAGACAGCCTTGGAGGTGGTCCACTTGTTGGACCCTGCCGGGGTGGGTGCGCGCGACTTGAAGGAGTGCTTGCTGCTGCAGGTTCACCGCAAGCAGGCGGACAAAGACGAGGCCGACCCCCGTCAACGATCCTTGGCCTTGGCCGAGTCCATGTTGCGCGACCATTATGACGCGTTTGTGAAGAAGCACTACGACAAGCTCCAAACGTCGCTCAACATCGATGAGGCCACGTTGAAAGCTGGCTTGGACGAATTGACCCGGCTGAACCCCAAGCCAGGCAACGCAGGCAGCGAATCGGCGCGGACCATCCAACATGTGATCCCGGACTTCTTGCTCGCCGTGGAAGGGGAGGACATCGCCTTGCAGTTGAACGGCCGAAACGCGCCGGACCTTCGCATCAGCCGGACCTACAAGGAGATGATGGACACCTACTCGCAGGGGGGCAAGCAGGACAAGGCGACGAAGGAAGCCCTGACGTTTGTGAAGCAAAAAGTGGACGCCGCCAAATGGTTTGTCGACGCCATAGCCCAGCGCCAGCGCACCCTGATGAAAACCATGCGCGCCATCGTCGACCACCAGCGGGCCTACTTCCTCAGCGGGGACGAGGTGGACTTGAAACCGATGATCTTGAAGGACATCGCCGAGCGCATCGGCATGGACATCAGCACCGTCTCGCGCGTGGCCAACAGCAAGTACGTCCAGACGCCCTACGGCACGCTGTCGCTGAAGTGGTTCTTCTCTGAAGGGTTGACCACCGACAGTGGGGAAGAGGTGAGTTCCCGAGAGGTCAAAAAGATTCTCCAAGATGCGATCGCCGAGGAGGACAAGCGAAAGCCGCTCTCCGATGAGAAGCTCGGGGTGTTGCTCAACGCCAAGGGGTACAACATCGCGCGCCGCACGGTCGCCAAGTACCGCGAGCAACTTGGCATTCCTGTGGCACGTCTGCGAAAGGAACTGTGATGAAGACGCTGGCGAAGTTGGTGAGTGCGGTGCTTCATCCGCTGTGTATGCCGCTGCTGACCCTGGCGATGTTGCTGTCCGAGGACGGCTACCTCAAGCACAGGATGGGCTTGTTTTCCTACTTGTTTGTCTTGTTGTTGATCAACACGTTGGCGCCTGCGGTGTCCCTGTGGATGCTGCAACGCCGAGGCTTCATCAGCGACTTGGACATCCGATCGCGCAAGGAGCGCCCGTGGCCGTTTTTGCTCGTGTTGGCCTACTACACCATGGCCTACCTGTTGGTCTTGAACAGCACCGCGGTGGAGGTGCCGCTGTTTTACCGCCAGGTGCTCCTGTCCCTGGTGGTGTCAATCGGCATTGCGTGGCTCATCACCCTGCGACGGAAAGTGAGCATGCACATGATGGCGCAAGGAGGGACCCTGGCCGTGTACACCCACGTGGCCCTTCAAAATGGCCTGTGGAGCATGGGGTGGGTCACCGCCTTGGTGTTGTCCGCAGGACTGGTGGGGTGGAGCAGGCTCACGTTGGGGGCGCACACGCCCCGAGAGGTCTACGCCGGATACACCGTCGGGGTGGTGTCCGTGTGGCTGACGCTGTTTTAATTCGAACCCTCTTGGTTCAGTTTTTCCTGCCAGCGCCATGCGTCGGCCAGTGACGTGTCGAGGCTTCGCGTGGTGCGCCACCCGAGTTCGTTTGCCGCCCTGGACGGGTCCGCCCAAATCGCCACGACGTCGCCTTCACGGCGTTCGCCCATGGTGTAGGGCACCTTTTGTCCGGTGGCGCGTTCGAAGCCCTGGATGACTTCCAACACTGAAGCGCCTTTCCCTGTGCCCAAGTTGAACGGGCGGATGACCGACTGGTCGTCAGGCTGGTCGAGGCACCATTGCAACGCCGCCACGTGGGCTTCGGCCAAATCCATGACGTGCAAATAGTCCCGAATGCAGGTGCCGTCTGGCGTGGCGTAGTCTCCGCCAAACACCGTCAAGGCCTTGCGGATGCCGGACACGGCTTGGGTGAGGAACGGGATCAAATTGTTGGGCACACCCAAGGGCAACTCTCCGATGTTCGCGGAAGGGTGCGCGCCGATGGGGTTGAAGTACCGAAGCAAGGCCACATGGGCTGCTCCGCGCGCCGCAGCGTGGTCTTCCAAGACGCGTTCGCACGCCTGTTTGGTCCAGCCGTAGGGCGATTCGGCGCGTTGGAACGGGGCCGATTCAGCCACGGGCATGTCCTCCGGCTCGCCATACACCGTGCAGCTCGAGGAAAACACGATGTTGTCCAAGTCGTGTGCGCTGGCAACCTCGAGCAGCACGCCGAGGCCGCCGACGTTGTTGGCCGCGTACATCGCCGGTTTGGCCATGCTTTCGCCGACCGCTTTGTGCGCGGCGAAGTGGAGCACCCCCACAAAGTCATGCCGCCCGAAGAGCGCTTCCAATGCTGCTTTGTCACAAATGTCGACGGCTTCGAAAGGGATGTCTTCGCCCACAATGGCCCGGACGCCGTCCACGGCCGAGGCCTTGGAGTTGTGCAAGTTGTCCACCAACACGGGCATGAATCCCGCCTCGTGGAGGGCCACGGCGGTGTGGCTTCCGATGTAGCCGGCGCCACCGGTGACGAGCACCATGGGTCGTGAAGAATTGGCCATGGCGCAAAAGTAGGGGGACAACGCGAAGCCGTTGAAACCTTTCTTGTCGTCCCCTCGTAGGCAGGCACATGGACAAGCACTACGACCTCACCTACCTCCATCAGGTGTTCCAAGGCCAAGAAGCCAAGGTGCGCCGGATTGTGGCGCTTTTCGTGGCGCGGGCGGAGGTGCTTGACCGCCAAATGATGGCCTGCATCCGGCAGTCGCGGTTGTTCGACTTGCATCCTGTGGCCACCACGTTGTCTGCCGGGGTGCGCATGTTGGGCCTCACAAGCTTGGAGCCCCTCGTGCAGGACATCGAGCGTTGCAGCAAGGAGCGTGTGGATCTGCACAAACTTCCAGCCCTGGTGTCCCAGCTTCACGGTTCGTTGAACGCCGTGTGCACATCCATGAGCCAAGATCTGGCCCATTCTTGATTTGACGGTGGGGAGGGCTTTATCTTGGGGGGATGGAATCCCGACCAAGTTCCCTCTTTGAATTGTCACTTGACGAGTGCCGTGCGCGGCTCTCGTCCCCCCAGCCCAAGACGGAGATTGAACGCCCTTGCACCCCAGGCGATGGGGTGGAAGTTTGGACCGACGAGGAGCTTGTTGAGAAAGCGAAACTGTGGGAGGCGTCCCCTCCCAATGCCGCGACTTTGGGGTTGTGGGTGCCTGCCTCTGGCGCCGCCACGCGGATGTTTCGTCCCCTTCACGAGAAGCCTCAAGCGTGCGAAGCCTTGTGGTCGGCCGTGGACGACTTGGCCGTGGGCCGAGCCTGGCGTGACGCTGTCAAGGAAAAAGGATTGAATCCCGAGCAATGCTCGTCCGACGAAGCGACCGCTGTGTTGTTGACCCTCATGAAAGAAGGCGCCATCCCCAAAGGGTTGGTGCCTTTTCACATGCACGACGGTGGGGAAGGTGCGGAGACGGCGTTTGAGGCCCACGTGCGCAGTTGGGGACGCTTGGTGGCATCGCCCAAGGTGTGGTTCACCGTGCAGCAGGATCATGTGACGGAAGTCGAGGCCCACCTCAAGGATTCCACCTTCTCTTCTCAAAGCGCCGAACTGAGCTTCGAAGTGCAAGACCCAGCCACGGACATGCCGGTCTTGGATCAAGAGGGGAGGTGGTTGACGACCGACGATGTTGAACCATTCAAGCGGCCAGGAGGTCATGGGGCGCTGCTGCCGCTGTTGGAAGAAGTGAGCACGCCCATGTTTGTGGTTCGGAACATCGACAACGCGCCCTCTCCGGCACTGACAGAATTGCGAGAGCTGTGGACCAAGGCCTTGGTCGCGGAGGCCCGGGCTTGGGCTGAGGAGCGAGATGGCTTGCTGCAAGAATTGGCGTCCAACTCCGAGTGCGCCGTGGAATGGCTTCAAGCCCAAGGCGTGACGTGTGAGGCCGCAGATGTGGCAGGACTTGAAACGCATCTGACGCGCCCGATGCGGTTGGTGGGCGTCGTGCGCAACGAAGGCCAGCCCGGCGGCGGGCCATTTTGGGTGCGCGTGGCTTCAGGCATCGATGCGGGCTCGATCCGGCCCCAAATCGTGGAGGCCGTGGAGTTTGGCGAGGACAACCAAGACGTGCTTGAGAAGGCCACCCACTTCAATCCAGTGGACATGGTGTGTGTGGTGAGGCCGGGGCAGTCTTTGGCCCCCTACGTGGACGAGAGCCGTTACCTGCTTGCGGAGAAGAATGTGAGGGGAGAGAGCGCCAAGGTGCTGGAGCATCCAGGACTTTGGAACGGCGGGATGTCGGGATGGCTGACCCGATTTGTGGAGATCCCGGCGGCCTGTTTTCAGCCGGTGAAGACGGTGATGGATTTGGTGGGAAGGAAATGACCAGGCACACGAAAGCGGCCCGGACACAAGGTCCAGGCCGCTTGGGTTCAATGTCGTTCTAGGGGCGGGGATCAACGCTTCAAGACAGTCACGTTCTTGATTTGGTCGCCCTGGATGATGCGCAAGGCGTAGTAGCCGGCGCCGTCAATGTCGCGGGTGTCGAAGCTGATGTTGCCTTCGGCGTCCTTCACGTTCACTGTCTCTGTGCGGAGGATGTTCCCTGCGAAGTCGAGCAACTGGACAGTTGCAGGTCCCTTGGGGGCGTTCTCCATGCGGACGTTGATGCGGTCGTTGAAGGGGTTGGGGAAGGTGGTGATCGCGGCTTCGTCCAGGTCAGCGTTCTCGCCGACGTGAGACTCTTTGATGTAGGAGGTGAAGTCAAGGTTGAAGTCCATGTCCACGCCGTTCAACTTGCACTCGCCGACGTTGGCTTGGGTGTTGCGCTTGATGGCGAACTGGGTGTCTGATCCGAGCTTCACGTAGAAAGTCAAGGTCTCACCGGCAGTCACTTCAGCGTTCACAGGCAACGTGATGGCGTCCTTCACGATGTTGGTGCGGTCGAGCTTGTTGTTCATGAGCACGTCGCCTTCTTCGTTTTCCACGCGGATGCGTCCTTCGAACTCAGAGGTGTAGTGTGCGATGTTCAAGGCCAAAGAGGTCATGGTGCCGTTGGCGCAAGCCGTGTACGACTGGGTGATGGTGTGACCAGGAGCGGTCAACTTCACCTTGCCGTCGGACATGCCAGTGCTGGTCTTGCACTCGTTTTCCAAGGCGCGGGTCTCAGGCGTGGCGCTGTTGCGGGTGGCGTACTCAGACTCCACGTATTGCGTGTTGTCGGTGTTGAAGCCAAACTTCGCAGTGAGGGTGCCACGCACAGGCGCTCCGTCGTTCCACAAGGTGCCCATGTTGGTCAACTGGTAGCGCAAGGACATGTTGCCTCCTTCAGGGGTGGTCAACTGGAGGGCGTAGTTCTGGCCTTCCTTCACGTCAGCCATCAAGTTGAGCTGCACAGTTTCGTTGGCGATGTTGCGGTGGGTGAAACGGGTGTCGTCGAGGACTTCGCCGTGGTTGTTCACGATCTCAGCGAGGTACCACACGTCTTCAGTCACGCCTTTCACGACAACTTCGACGGCAGACAATGTTCCGCTGGTGCAAGCGGTGAATTCTTGGGTCACCACGCTGCCCTCAAAAATCAAGGTGCGGTTCTGGCGGGTGTTTTCTTGAACGCAGTCGAAAGCTGAGTCTGCGTTCGGGGTGATCAAAGCGGCTTCCTGAGCGAAGAGGTTGCCAGTGCAAAGTGCTGCAGCTGCAGCGAGGGGGTAAATAAACTTGTTCATCGTTGAAGAGATGAGAGGGTTGAAGATTTGACCCCTGTTACGCCCCCGTTTCAAAAACGGTTACGTCTCTGGGTAACTTTTTACCCGATTCTCAGCAACGACGCGCCTTTCAGCCCTTCTTTTTTTTCATCGTTGGTCGCCACAACCACGGTTGAAAGGGCCTGAACGTCCGTCATTTGGGCTTTCATCCACTGGATTCCAGACTCATCGAGGTTGCTCGCAGGCTCGTCCAAGAGCACCGCGTCGGCCTCGGTGCCCAGGGCCAAGGCCAACATCAAGCGCTGTTGTTGTCCCGAGCTCCATTGCGACACTGGCAGACTGGGGTCCACGCGCAGGCCAGACGCTTCAACCAAGGCGGCCCAGTGCAAGGGCCCAGGCCGGGGCGTGCGGTACACGCCGTGGAACGACATCGCTTCGTCGAGGGTGAGGTGGCCGGGCAGGTTCAGCCAAGGGGCGGCGACGCTGCAGCACGTCATCCAGGCTTCGATCGGCACTTCGCCGTCGGCCGCGCGAAACGACAAGGTTCCGGAGGTGGGGGCCAGTTGGCCGGCCAACATGCGGAGGGTGGAGCTTTTGCCTTGGCCGTTCGCCCCGACCAGGGTGGTGGCGCCCTGGACGGTCCATGACGCGTCTTCCCAAATCAAGCGCCGTCCCCGCCGAAGTTCCAGGTCGGTGGCGTGAAAGGACGCGAGGGGAGACGGGGTGGACATGATCAGAAGGGGCCGCGGATGATGCCTTTGTCGGATTGACGGATGAACGACAGCACGGTGTCTTTGTCGTCAGAGGTTGGCAACTCGAGTTCGGCCGCCTTGACCGCTTGGGTCATGTTGTTGTTCAGGACGTACAACGTGCGGTAGATGTCCTCGATGTTTTGGATGCGGTCGATGTCAAACCCACGACGGCGCAATCCGATGCCGTTGATGCCGATGTAACTCAGGGGCTCGCGCGCGGCCTTGATGTACGGCGGAACGTTCTTCCGCACCAGCGATCCGCCTGCGATGAAAGCGTGCTTGCCAATGCGCACGAATTGCTGGATGCCCACCATGCCCTCGATGATGACGTGGTCTTCAATGACCACGTGCCCGGCAACATTGCAGGAGTTGGCCAAAATCACATGGTCGCCCACTTGCACGTCATGCGCAATGTGGACGTAGGCCATGATCAGGCAATCGCTGCCCACGCGTGTCACCATCTTGTCGGTGGTGGCCTTGTGGATGGTCACGCATTCGCGGATGCTCGTGCGTGCACCGATTTCCACCGTGGTGGGTTCCCCTTTGTATTTGAGGTCTTGGGAGTCCGCCCCGATGACGCAGCCGGGAAACAGCTTGCACTCCTCGCCAACGGTGGTGTCGCCCAGCACGGTGGCGTGGGGTCCAATCCATGCGCCCGCACCCACCGTCACGTTGGGTCCGATGAAGGCAAAGGGTGCCACCTCGACGTTCGCCCCAATCCGGGCCTGCGGATCGACGTGGGCGAGGGGGGAGATGTTGGCGGTCTCGTGGATCATGGCTCAGTCTTGGGGTGCGCGGTCACGGACGACTTGGGCAAGCATCTCGGCTTCGGAGACGAGCGCCCCGCGCACGTACGCGCGCCCTTTCATGTTCACCAACCCGCGACGGATGGGGGACATCAAGGTCAAGTGGAACACGACGGAATCGCCGGGCAGCACCTTTTGCTTGAATTTGACCCCGTCGATTTTCATGAAGTAGGTGGAGTAGTTCTCAGGGTCCTCCACCGTGGACAATGCGAAAATGCCGCCCACCTGCGCCATGGCCTCCACCTGCAACACGCCCGGCATCACCGGGTTGTTGGGGAAGTGGCCTTGGAAGAACGGCTCGTTCATGGTGACGTTTTTGACGCCTGTGATGCTGCGGTCGTCCATGTCCATGATGCGGTCCACCAGCAAGAAGGGGTAGCGGTGGGGCAGCATGGCGGAGATTTCGTTGATGTCCATCAGCGACGGACGGTCGAGCCTGAAGTCCGGCAAGTCCTCCTGCGCCTTGATGGCTTTGGCCAGGACTTTGGCGAACTCGACATTGGCGGCGTGGCCAGGACGCGCGGCAAGCACGTGTCCTTGGATGAAGCGCCCGGTCAAGGCCAAATCCCCGACGATGTCCAACAGCTTGTGACGTGCGGGTTCGTTCGGGAACCGCAAGTCAGACAGGTTGAGCACGCCGGGCTTGTCGGCGGTGCCGGCCAGGGCTTCGCGGCCCAGGGCCTTGGCGATGCTTGAGACTTCCTCGTCGCTGTACGCTCGCTCGGCGAGCACAACGGCGTTGTCAATGTCCCCGCCTTTGATGAGTCCTTGCTCAGCCAGGGCGGCCACTTCTTTCAAAAACACAAACGTGCGGCAAGGCGCGATGTGCTCGTTGAATTCGGCCAGCGACTCCATGCGCGCATGCTGGGTGCCGAGGATGGGGCTGTTGTAGTCCACCATGACGGTGGCCTTGAATTCGTCTTCTTCCAGCGGCACGACCATCATTTCCACGCCGTCCTCGCCTTTGAGGCTGAGGTTGCGGCGCACCTTGAAGAATTTCCGGTCGGCGTCCTGGGACACCGTGCCCGCGCCTGCGATCGCTTCCATGAACGGTTGGGCCGACCCGTCGAGGATGGGCACTTCCGGACCGTCGATGCACAAGCGGGCGTTGTCCACGCCCGAGGCGTACAATGCCGCGAGCACGTGCTCCGTGGTGTAAATCTGGGCCTCGCCCGCTTGGAGCGTGGTGCCGCGTCGCGTCTCGTGCACGTTGGCGACGAGCGCGGGGATTTCGGGGGCGCCTTCCAAGTCGGTCCGCACGAACATGTAACCGATGTTGGCCTCGGCGGGCTCGACAAGCAGGGTGGACGTCACCCCGGTGTGCAGCCCGATGCCTTGGAGCTCGAAGGAGGCGCCCAAGGTGTGTTGTTGATTCGACGAAATCATGGCTGCAAACCTACGTCAGCGCGTCGGATGCTGCGGGGCTGGAAGCGCATTTTCAATGGCTTCCAGCCGTTCTGTCAGAGGCATACGCACCAAACGGCGCAACGCAATCTGGAACGTTTGGAATTGCTTCACAGGCACGGCAGGGTTGCCTTGGTAGGTCAGACCTTCTTGGATGAGGCTGGCGCTGACGCCCGACTTGGCGGCGATTTTGCTACCGTCGGCGATGGTCAAGTGTCCCCCGATGCCGACTTGGCCGCCAATCATGCAGCGTGCCCCGACGGTGGTGGAGCCAGCGATGCCGGTTTGAGCAGCGATGACGGTGGCCTCCCCAATCACCACGTTGTGGGCAATCTGAATGAGGTTGTCCAGCTTGCACCCCTTCTTGAGGACGGTGCTGCCGAGGGTCGCCCGGTCGATGGTCGTGTGCGCACCGATGTCGCAGTGGTCTTCCACAATGACGTTGCCCGTTTGCGGCACCTTGGCGTAGCTGCCGTCGTCTTTGGGGGCAAACCCAAACCCGTCCGACCCCACCACGGCCCCCGCTTGAAGCGTGCAGGATTGTCCCACCACGCAGCGGTCGAGCACGCGTACGCCGCTGTGCAGGACGGTGTCGTCGCCGATGCGCGCGTCTCGGGACACATGGACGTGGGCGTGCAATTCCACGCGGTCGCCGATCACGGCGCCGTGCTCCACCACCACGCCTGGGCCGATGTAACAGCCCTCGCCCACCACCGCGTGGTCGTCGACCGTGGCCGTGGGGTGAACGCCCTCTTTGCGTTTGAGGATGGCGTCGTAGGCCTCGAGCAACCGCGCGAAGGCGCGGTAGGGGTCCTCCACCTTGAGCAAGGTGAGGTCCGCCGGCAAGGCAGCAGAGGGGGCAAAGTCGCTGGCCACGATGACCACGCTGGCCTTCGTGCTGTAGATGTGCTTCTCGTACTCGGGGTTGGCGAGGAAGGAGACGGAACCTGGTCCTGCGGATTCAATTTTGGCCAAACGGCGCACCCTCACCTCCGGGTTTCCGGCCACGCTTCCGTCCAACAGGACGGCCAATTCAGATGCGGTTTGCTCCACAGGGTTGGTTTAGGTTGTTCCAGCGTCTTCCAAAGAACGCACAAAGCGCGCCCAAGTTGCCTCGAAGGCCGATTTTTCGAGCATGACAGGCCACTCGGCCTTGCCCCATCCGTGCCAGGCGACGTCCACCACCTGGTCCGCGACGTTCTTCTTGTCGTGGGCCATGTGAGACCAAAGCGCTTCGGCGTCAGGCCATTGCGCCAAGGGTGTGTCGGGCAGGGGCACGTGGGTCGCAAGCCAACGGTCCAAAAACAGGCAAGCTTCGGCCGCGCGGTCCTGGGCTTGGAACAGCACGAACTTCAACCCCAGGGCCACCGCTTCGCCGTGCAGCCAAGGATGGGCTGTTGCCGCAAAATGGGCTTCGACGGCGTGGCCGACGGTGTGTCCCAGGTTGAGCTGGGCGCGGGCGTCGCGCTCGTGCAAATCGGCATCAACCACGGACATTTTGGATCGGGCCGACTTCTCGAGTTTCGCGGTCCAAGCCTCGAGGGCGTCTGGCGATGTGTCCCAAGCGGGCCAATCTTCGAGGTGCGTCTGGCCCAAGTGGGCGTGGAGCATGGCGTGTTTGGCGACTTCGGCAAGGCCTGCCCGTCGTTCGCGGTCGGGCAAGGTGACGAGCCACCGAGCGTCAAGGTGCACGAATTCCGGAAGGGTGAAGGTGCCGAGTTGGTTCTTGGACCCGCGCCAGTTGATGCCGGTTTTGCCGCCCCAAGCAGCGTCGACCATGGCCAGGGAGGTGGTGGGCATGTGCGCCACACGAACCCCACGTTTCCAAACCGCGGCGGCCAACCCCACGGCGTCGCTCAACGCGCCTCCCCCGCAGGTCAGCACAAGGGACGACCGGGTGAGGCCGTGCGCCTGAAACGCGTCGAAAAGGTGGGGCATCGCGTCCCAGCGCTTCAAGGCCTCTCCGCCTTTCAATTCCAGGACGTCCCAACGGCCAGGGCACGCGCCGTTCAACGCGCCGGCGTACTCCGCAAGCAACTCAGGCGCCAGGCCAGATTCACGCACCCACAACACGCGGTCGGCGTCTGCGGTAAGAAGCTGGGCAAGGGCGTGGGCCATGACACAAAGGTCAGCAAAAGATGCGGGCCGTGCAGGGCCTATGGACCAACAAAAAACCCCCGCCGAAGCGAGGGTTTGTTGTGGTACTACCGGGATTCGAACCTGGGACACACGGATTTTCAATCCGTTGCTCTACCAACTGAGCTATAGTACCGGTTGGGGAGCGCAAATATAGGCAAGTCGTTTCGAAAAAACACGGCGCTGTGGGTTGGCTTGGCGACCTTTGTTTCATGATTGACGCGCGCCACCCCCAGGAAACGTTCAGCTCCACCGTCCGCATCGTGTTGCCCAACGACACCAACACGCTGGGCAATTTGATGGGAGGCAACCTCCTGAATTGGATGGACGTGGCGGCGGCCGTGAGCGCCAACCGCCATTGCCGGAGGGTGGTCGTGACGGCGGCGGTGAACAACGTGTCGTTTGACCGTCCGATCAAACTGGGCGACGTCGTCATCATCGAAAGCCAAGTCACCCGCGCCTTCAACAGTTCCATGGAAGTCTTCATGGAGGTGTTCGTGGAGAACGCGACCACCGGCCAGCGCAGCCGTTGCAACGAGGCGTACTACACCTTCGTGGCCGTCGACCAATTGGGAGGCCCCATTGCGGTGCCGGCCATCAAGCCAGAAACCGAGGCGGAGCAACGTCGATTCGACGGGGCCCTGCGTCGCCGCCAATTGAGGCTCATCCTGGCGGGCAAGCTCAAGCCCGAGGACGCCACCGAGTTGAAGGCGCTCTTCAACTGACAACTCCACTCAGAGCAACCCTTCCAGCCAGGTCCGGATCGCCTTGGGGTCGACCTGCTGCCCGCACCGTCGCGAATCGAACGGGTCGTCGCTTGTCGTGCGCTTGCACGAGGCGCCATGCTTGCTGCAAGGCGCGGGGCTGCCCGCCGGTAAGAACGCCCAGCTGTCGGGATGAGGCCGCCACGGCGCCAAACCGAGGCTTGGTCGGGTGCAGCCCCACACGTTTCCCACAGGGATGCCCAATCCCGCACCCAGGTGCATGGTGGCGGTGTCGCCGGTCACCAGCACTTTGGCCAAGGCCAGCGCGGAGGTGGTGGTTTGCAAGTCGACCTCGCCGGCGAGCAGTGTGACGTCAGGGTGGTTCGCTTGGATGGCCTTGGCACGATCCGCCTCGGCCGGCCCGCCGTAGATGACCACAGGCACGTGGCGCTCGGATGCGGTGACGATGGATTCGTTCACGACAGTGTCGGAGAGGTGCTTCCCCGGTAGGGAGGAGCTGAGGCTCACGGCCAGGTGCCCCTCAGGCACGCCAGACGGTGCGTCGCCAAGTTGAAAATTGCCCCACGCGTCCGGTCCATGGGATTCAGAGGCAGGAGGGACGACCCCAAAGGGGCGCACCACGTCGAAGCATCGGTCCACGAAGGGGCGCACAGGCCCTTTCCGCCAGCCGCGCAGGAGCGCCCACCGCGCGAAGGCGGCCTTGTCCACGCGCAAGGTCATGGCGTCGAGTTGCCGGGTCAGGGACCGCGACCGCACGTTGCCGTGGAAGTCCAGCAGGTAGTCGAAGTGAAGGGCCTTGAGTGCTGGGACGACCTCGGCGGTGCCCCGGTCGATGAGGTGGACGTCGTCCAGGCCGGAGAGGAGCGCGGCCGCGGAAGACGAGCGCCTCAAGCAGATGAGGTCGATGCGTGCCTCTGGGCCGTAATGGGCGCGCAGCGCGTGGACGAGGGGTTGCATGAGCACGATGTCCCCCAGCGCACTGAACCGGGCGATCAAAAACCGGGGAGCCGGCGCCTCGTCATGGGCTTGCTGCGTCACGCGTCAAAGGTAGCCCCTCCAACTATCTTCGCAGGCAAGATGAAGTGGATCGACACGCACACCCATTTGTACCAGCCGGCGTTCGACGGCGACCGCCAAGAAGCCATGGAACGTTGTGCCGAAGCTGGGGTGGACCTGCTGCTCTTGCCCAACATTGACGTGGAGAGCATCCCGCGGGTGCACGACATGATGGCCACATGGCCGGACCGGTGCCGCGGCATGATGGGCCTGCATCCCTGCCAAGTGGGCGAGGGGTGGGAGTCGGAACTGTCGGCCATCGAGGCTGCGTTGAATGCGCCCGCCGCGGACAGCCCGTGGGTGGCCGTGGGCGAGGTGGGGCTCGACTTGCACTGGGACACGTCCACCCTTGATGCCCAGCAAGAGGCCTTGCGCATCCAGTTGGGATGGGCCAAGGATCAAGGCCTTCCGGTGGTGATTCACGTGCGCAAGGCGTTCCAAGAGTTGTTCGACGTGCTGGACGAAGCGATGGACGACCGCCTCACGGGCGTGGTGCACTGCTTCACGGGCGGCCTGGATGAGGCGCGGCACATCCTGGATTACCCGCGATGGATGCTGGGCATCGGCGGGGTCGCGACGTACAAGAACGGCGGGCTGGACAAGGTCCTTCCGCATGTGCCGATGGAGCGCATCATCTTGGAAACGGACAGCCCCTATCTGTCGCCGGTGCCGCACCGTGGCAAGCGCAACGAGTCGAGCTACGTGCCCCTCGTGGGCCAGCGGGTGGCGGAGTTGACCGGCCTGAGCGTGGAGGACGTGGCGCGGCAGACGACGGCGAACGCGGTGAAGTTGTTTGGCCTGGAAGCGCACCTGGGAGGATGAGCCAAGACGTGCAATCCATCCTTGTCATCTACACCGGCGGCACGATCGGCATGACGCGCGACCGGGAAACCGGCGGGTTGGTGCCGCTTGACTTCGACCAGGTGACGAAGCACGTTCCGGAATTGGACCACGCCGGCATCGAGGTGGAGGCGGTTTCCTTCGACACGCCCATCGACAGCAGCGACGTGGCACCCAAGCATTGGCGGACGTTGGCCCAAACCATCATGCAATGCCACGACCGCTTCGACGGGTTCGTGGTCCTGCACGGCACAGACACCATGGCCTACTCGGCCTCGGCGCTGAGCTTCATGCTCCGCGGCCTCCAAAAGCCCGTGATCTTCACGGGGTCGCAGTTGCCCATTGGTGTGCCGCGCACGGACGGAAGGGAGAATTTGCTCAGCGCCTTGATGCTGGCCGCCCACCAAACCGACGGCCGCGCCACCGTCCGCGAGGTGGCCGTCTACTTTGGGAACCAACTGTTCCGCGGCAACCGAACGCACAAGGAAAGCGCCCAAAGCTTGCAAGCCGTGGTCAGCCCCAACCACCCGCCGCTGGTGGAGGCGGGCGTGGACTTCGTGGTCAACGAACCGGCCTTGTGGGTGCCGGACCCCGAGTTGCTACGGCCCGAGGCCACGTTGGACTTCCGTCAGGAAGTCGCTTGGGTGTCCCTCTACCCGGGCATGCCCCTGGACTTGTTGCGCCAAACCCTCGAGTGGCACGACCTCCGAGGGGTGGTGCTGGCCACCTACGGAAGCGGAAACGCGCCCACAGCCCCATTGCTCAAGGACCTGCTGAGGGAAGCCAACGACCGCGGCGTGGCCATGGTCAACGTGACCCAATGCGGGCACGGCGGGGTGCACCCGGAGTTGTACGCCACGAGCCACATGCTGGCCGGGTGCGGCGTGATTCCTGGGCACGACATGACGACGGAGGCGGCGTTGACCAAGCTGATGCACGTACTGGCCCAAACCGACGACCTCTCCGACATCCGCGACCGGATGACCTCGAACTTGCGGGGGGAGTTGACGCCGTACACGCCCACGCGGGCCGAGGCGCACGGCCCGGCAGGGGCGGCCGGCTTGAAGGCGCTTTGACGACTTCGGGCGCCGCGCAGGCGCTGGAAATGTGAACGTGGAAAATTGGTTTGGGTGTGTCGCGAATTGTGAGGTAATTTGCGGCGCCTAAAAGCGGCTCGAGGGTCTTCGGATTTGAGGGTGGTTTGACAAAGCATCCGTCCCCAACGGGGGAAGGAGAGGTGGCCGAGCGGCTTAAGGCGCACGCCTGGAAAGCGTGTTGGGGGCAACCCCTCCAGGGTTCGAATCCCTGTCTCTCCGCAGTTCTAAATTTCATTCATCAACTTCAATTCGACATGAAGAATTTGTTTGCCCTCCTCGCCATTGCAGGGCTCGTGATGTTCGCAGCGCCTGCAGCTGTGACTGCACAAGAAGAAGCGACCACTGAGTTGGTTGCGGACAGCGTTGCCCTTGAGGCAGATACCGCTGCGGTGGACTCCATGGCTGTGGACACCATGGCTGCGGCCTTGGACACAGCGGCACCTGCTGCCGAGCCTGTGGAAACCCGCGAAGTGTTGAGCTTCCACCAAACCGTGAAGAAGTACTTCATCGAAGGTGGCGCAACCTTCATGGCGTTTGTGTTGATCTGCTTGATCCTGGGCTTGGCCTTGAGCATCGAGCGCATCATCTACTTGAACATGGCAACCACCAACACCGGCAAGTTGATCGGTGGCATCGAGGAGGCCCTCGGCAAAGGTGTGGACGCCGCCAAGGAAGTGTGCCGCAACACCCGCGGTCCTGTGGCTTCCATCTTCTACCAAGGCCTCGACCGCAGTTCTGGCAGCTACGAGGAAGTGGCCAAGGCCATTGAAGACTACGGCAGCGTGGAGATGTCCAAGCTCGAGCGCGGTTTGAGCTGGATCAGCTTGTTCATCGCCTTGGCTCCGATGTTGGGCTTCATGGGGACGGTGATCGGGATGATCTCGGCCTTCGACAAGATCGCCGAAGCCAACACCATCAACGCGTCCATCGTGGCGGGTGGCATCAAGGTGGCTTTGATCACGACCGTCTCCGGTTTGATCGTGGCCATCATCCTCCAGATCTTCTACAACTACATCCTGTCCAAGATCGACAGCATCGTGCTCGATATGGAAGAGGCCAGCATGGACCTGGTGGACTTGTTGTACAAGCGCAACCTCGAAGGCAAATAATCCAAACCATGGACGACAAGACCATCAAGACGGTCCTGTCCGCGGTGCGGATGTTGGTCATCGTTGCCGGAGCTGTGCTCTGCGTGACGATCACCTCCAAAAGTGGTGCGGATGAGACCTTCGTGGAGGGTCAAGAACGCTACGGCGCCCTTCTTGACAACCTCTTTTACATCATCTATGCTGTGGGCATCGCATGCGGTGCGGCTGCAGTGTTGTTTGGCCTTTACTTCTTTGCAACCAACCTCAAAGACCGCATGGGCACACTCGCAGGGGTGGGCGCGTTCGCGGTGCTCGGGTTGATCAGCTACTACGCCTTGGCTGACCGCACGGTCCTCCGTGCCTACGAGGCGAGTGGCATCACGGTCACCGAGGGCGAGAGCTGGTTTGCCGGTGGAGGCATGTACTTCGTGTACCTCCTCGGAGCTGCAGCCATCGCATGCATTGTGGTGGCCGAAGTGAACAAAGCAATCAAGTAAGTTCCATGGCACGCCGCGAATTGCAAGAAATCAATGCAGGCTCGATGGCGGACATCGCGTTTTTGCTTTTGATCTTTTGGTTGGTGACCACCACCATCGATTCAGACGAGGGCATCAAGCGTCAACTTCCGCCGCCGGTTCCGCCAGACATTGACGTGCCACAAGCCAAGGAGCAGAACGTCTTCAACGTGAAGGTGAATTTCCTCGACCAGTTGCTGGTGGAGGGCGAGCCCCTGGACTTGGAACAACTGAAGGACAAGGCCAAGAACTTCCTCATCGCCACTGGCGACGGTGTGATGTCCCACCCCGTTGGGCCTCAAACCGTGAACCGCAATCGTGAAGTGATCATGGTGACCGGCGCCAACGGCAAGACCAACGCGGCGTTCCCAGAACGCGTGTGGGTGCGGAAGGGCGAGGTCAAGCTGCGGATTGCCGAATACGAACAGTTCGTGGCGGCCGCCGACACCGACAAGAAGAAGGATGCGTTTGGCAAGGTGCTCGACAACTGGCGCCAAAAGCTGACCACCATCGAACTGTTGGGCGGCGACTACAAAGAGCTCCCTTCGTCGGCCTTGATCTCCATGCAAAACGACAACAACACCACCTACAACACGTACCTCTCGGTGCAGAACGAATTGCAGTCTGCCGTGAACGAGTTGCGTGACGAGTTGGCGTTGGAGAAGTTTGGCATGAGCTACTCGCAGATGGAAGACATCTACGACCGCAACAAGGAAGACAAGAAGACCCTGGACAAAATCACCGCCGTACGTGCTGTGTACCCGCAACGGATTTCCGAAGCGGAGCCACGTGACGCCAGCGCCAACTACTACTGATCATGGGAAAGTTTCGCAAAGGAGGCAAGCGTGAAATGGGGGCCATCTCGACGGCATCCCTTCCAGACATCGTGTTCATGTTGCTGTTCTTCTTCATGGTGGCCACCGTGCTGCGTACGGAAGAGGAAAAAGTCCGCGTGATCCGTCCCGAAGCCTCGGAACTCTACAAAATCGAGAAGAAGCACCTCATCCGCTACGTCAACATCGGCCCCCCGATGGACCGTCGTTACGGCACAGAGCCGGTGGTGCAACTCAACGACCAGTTCTCCAACGCCGGCGTCATCCAAGACTGGATCGCCAAGGAGCGCACCACCCTCGCTGAAGCCGAGCAAAGCAAGATGTGGGTGTCGTTGAAAGTCGACAAAGACACCAAGATGGGTGTGGTGACCTCCGTGAAGCAGGAGCTTCGCAAGGCGTCGGCGCTCAAAGTGTTGTACTCGGCGTCCAGCCGCGACCGCACCGGAAGCTCGGACTATTGATTCGACCTCAACCTCATTGAGAAAAGCCCTGGCCATCCGCCGGGGCTTTTTCGTGGCCCAGGATCTTGTCGGCCAGGACTGAACTCAGCTTCACCAAGCTCTCTTCTGTCCATCCCGCCACGTGGGGCGTCAAAAGCACCCGGCCGTCCGCCAAGAGGCGCTCAAACGCTTTCCGCGCTTCAGGGTCCGCCATCTCCGACAAGGACTCCAGCGACCGTCCTTCAAACTCCAGCACGTCCAGACCGGCCCGCCATACCGTTCCCGCATCCAGGGCGTCCAGAAGGTCTTTGGTGCGCACGATGGGGCCGCGTGCGGTGTTCAGGAGCACGATGGGCTTGGCCCACTTGGCGAGCCACGTGGCGTCCACCAGGCCCTTGGTTTCCTCGGTCCACGGCAAGTGCAAACTCACGACATCTGCTTCAGCGTGCAGTTGCTCGAGCGGTGCGGGTGTGACGTGGGGCAGCGGCCGGTCCACAGAAGGGGAGTTGCCCCAGCCCTCTTTGTGTTTGTCGTACGCCAGGACCCGGCACCCGAAACCGCCCAAGCGCTGGGCGAAGGCGTGGCCCATGTGACCGTACCCGACGATGCCCACGGTCATGGTCTTCAATTCGCGGCCTCGATGGGCTTCCCGCATCCATTGGCGCTCCCGAATCGTGGCGTCGCCGGACTGGATGTGGTTGAGGAGGTTCAGGAGCAGGCCGGTGGCGTGCTCGGCCACGGCGTCGCGGTTGCCCTCTGGGCTGCTGTGTACGGCGACGCCCATCTCAGCGGCGACTTCGAGGTCGATGTTTTCGAGCCCAGATCCGCTGCGCGCAATCCATTGCAAGTCAGGCATGGCACGCAGGAGGTCCGTCGTCAACCGGATGCGGCTGCGAAGCACGAGGGCCTGGACGGGCGTGGTTTGGGCCGCCGCAAGCAAGTCTTCCCGCGTCAGGGCCGTCGCGTCGTGGCACGTCATGCCGGCCGCTTCAAGGCGCGCTTGAAGGACGGGGTGCACCGTGTCGAGAAACCAAACGTGGAAATCCGCCCCGCGAGTCATGCGCGTCAGGCCATGAGGCTCGCCACCAACGAGCCGATGCTGAAGTAAATGACCAACCCCATGATGTCATTGGCGGTCGTGATGAAGGGTCCGGTGGCCAAGGCGGGGTCGATGTTGCGCTTGTCCAGCATCAAGGGGACAAATGCCCCGAAGAGTGCCGCAAAGACGATCACACACAGCAAAGAGGCGCTGACAGTGGTGCTCAGGGTCCACCCAAACCCAAGTGCGATGCTGGTGAGCAGAATGACCGCAGAACAAATCAACCCGTTGACGAGGCCCACGCTCAATTCCTTGAGCAAGCGGCCCACGAGGTTGCCCATGTTCACGTTGGCGGAGGCCAATCCTTGCACCACGATGGCCGAGGATTGCACGCCGACGTTGCCGCCCATCGCCGCAATGAGCGGGATGAAGAGGGCCATCTCGGGGTTGTTCTCGATGTCGAAGGCCCCAATGACGTAGGCGCCACCAATCCCGCCGCCCAGGCCGATGAGGAGCCAAGGCAATCGCGCCCGGGTCAGGGCCCACACGCTGTCCTTGCCTTCCACGTCTTCCGAAATCCCGGAGGCCAGCTGGTAGTCGCGCTCGGCGTCTTCAATCAACACGTCCACCGCGTCGTCGATGGTGATTCGGCCCAAAAGCAGGCCGGCTTCGTCGACCACGGGCAGGGCCACGAGGTCGTACCGCTCCATCATCTTCACGACCACTTCTTCCGATTCGTCCGCTTGGACAGTCACGAGGTCGTCGTCGTCTTTGAGGTCGCGAAGCACGCTGCGCGCGCTCGAAGCGTTGAGCAAAAGGCTCTTGAGGGAGAGGCGGCCGTTCAGGCGTCCCACTTCGTCCACCACGTAGATGGTGTAGATGTTGTCGACGTCGGAAGCCTGTGCGCGGATTTCGCGGATGGCGCGGGCCACCGTCCAGTCTTCCTCGACCTTCACGAGTTCCACAGCCATCAGGGCGCCGGCGGTGCCTTCCTCGTAGTTGAGCAGTTCACGGACGTCGGAGGCCGACTCTTGGTCGTCCACAAGGCGGAGGGCTTCTTCGACTTTGGCCTCGGGCAAATCGGCCAAGGCGTCGGCCGCGTCGTCGCTTTCCAACCCCTCGATGACGTCCTCGGCGATTTCCTTGGAGCTCAGCGAGCTCAGGAGTTCCTCCCGGATGTCTTCCTCCAGCTCAGCGATGACTTCCGAGCGTTGGTCGGGATCCAGCAGGCGGTAGAGGTACAGGGTTTCCTCACGCTTGAGCGCGTCGAAGATGTCGGCCACGTCTTTGGGGTGGATTTCGCCCAAAGTCGCCGCCAACTCCACGTCCTTGCCTGACTCAATCTGAGCCTGCAAGCGGTCGAGGAAGTCCCGTGTCAGCTCAAGCATGGCCCAAAGGTAAGGGCCGGCAAGGTGCCGGAATCACCTCTTGGCCCGGAAGAAGGCCGTCAGGAGGGCGGCGGCTTCGTCCGCCAGCAGCCCGCCTTGGCATTCCGTCTTGGGGTGGAGCATGGTGAGTTGGCCGTCGAATTTGGAGTGGCCGCGCTTCTCGTCTTTGGCCCCGTAGACCACGCGGCCAATGCGGGTCCAAAACGCCGCCCCTGCGCACATCGGGCATGGTTCCAGCGTCACATACAGCGTGCACTTGTCGAGGAACTTGCCGCCCAGGTACTCCGAGGCGCTCGTGAACGCCTGCATCTCCGCATGGGCGGTGAAATCCCTCAAGCGCTCGCAGAGGTTGTGCGCCCGGGCGATGACCTGGCCCTGGGACACGATCACCGCCCCGACCGGCACCTCGTCCATCTCAGCGGCGGCCTCAGCCTCTTTCAAGGCCATGTTCATGAATCGGACGTCGTCGTCGGTGAAGGGAGCGCTCATGCGTGGGCAGGTTGATGGGTGTGCAGCCATTGTTCGAGCAGGTCAAACGCGCGAACGTTGGCCGGTTCGTCGGGCAAAGATCCGGTGGCGTGTTCTGGCAAATCGCCGGCTTCGAGTTGTTTTTGGGTCAGGCACGTGAACCCAAACCGGGACGCCCACAGCTTCCCCAGGGCTTCCTGCTCGGGCTGGCCTGGCGTCGGCACGAGGATCGCGCGGGCGTCCAGGGCCGCCAAGTCGAGCTGCGAGCTGTACCCGCTCCGACAGACCACGGTCCTGGCTTCCTGGAGCGCCGAGGCCAACTCCGCGTCGCTCGGGTCGCACCAGGTCGTGATGTGGCCGTCCACCTGCACGCCACCGCCGGGCTTGCCGGCGATGACGAGGCAGGGCTCGTCCGAGTCGGCCATCCAATCGCGCAGGGCCGCTTCCATCAGCCCGCGGTGGGGCTCCAGGCCGCTGACCATGCCGACTTTGTGCCAGGTCTGTGGCGGGTTGTCTTGGCGGTGCTGGGCCAAACGGCTCAACACCCCGACATACTCGGTGTGGGGGTGGACGTCCGCCGCCGCCAGGTGGCCGCTGAGGGACTGGGGCCCAGGTACGGTGTCGGGCACCCACAGCTGGTCGAACGCCTTGGCCCAGCGCGCCACCATGCCGCGGGCCGCGCCCTCAAGGATTTTGGGGGTCGGGACCTGCAGTTGGTGCGACATCAGAATGGACGGCACGCCAGGGACCGCCGTGCCGTAGCAGTTGTCGGAGTAGATGGCATCGATGCCGTGGGCTTCGACGAAGTTGGACGTCCAAGTGCGTTCCCGCTCGATGTGCGCGACGAAGGCCGGCATTTGGCCCGCGATGCGGAGGAAGTTGCCACGCTTGGCGTACTTGATTTCCGGCCCCGGCTTGTCGTGGAACGTCAGGGGCAAGGTGGGGTCGAGGTGGCGCTTGAGCCAGGCCAATGCGGTGCCTTTCGTGGCGACGTGCACGTGCCATCCGCACGCCGCGGCGTGCTCGATGAGCGGCAAGGTCCGCGTGGCGTGTCCCATGCCCCAATCGAGCAAGGTCACCAGCAGTTGAGGACGGTCCGAGGCGGGGGCGTTCATGGTCGAGGTCAAGTTCCTAAATTCGCCCCAATTCAACGAGCATGGGCAAGGGCAAACTTTGGAAATGGGAGGAGAATGCGGAGATGGACAACGTCTTCGAACCCGACCTTCAAGACGCGGTGCAAGGCGCCAACCACCCCTACAAGGGACAGTGGCACAAGGCCGTGTTCAAGAACAACAACCCCATCACCCTGGAGCTCGGATGCGGCAAGGGGGAATACACCGTGGGGTTGGCCCGAAAGTGGCCCAACCGCAACTTCATCGGGGTCGACATCAAGGGTCACCGGTTCTGGCGTGGGGCCAAGACGGCCAACCAGGAATCTTTGTCCAACGTGGCCTTCTTGCGCACCCGCATCGAGTTCATCGACCAGTTCTTTGGGCCGGGGGAGGTCGCCGACATTTGGCTGACCTTCAGCGACCCGCAACCCAAGGACGAGAAGGGCACCAAGCGCATCACCTCGGGCAAGTTCATCGAGCGGTACCGCCGGTTTTTGGCCCCTGAAGGGACGGTGAAAGTCAAGTCGGACAGCGCGTTGCTGTACGCCTTGTCCAAAGAGGACTACGTGGCGGCCGGTTACCCGTTCCTGCACGACTCGGACGACGTCTACGGCGGGTTCCTCGACGGCGTCGACAACGACCTGCGCGAGGCGCTGGAGATCAAGACGTACTACGAGCAGCGGTGGCTCGCGGAGGGGAATAACATCCACTTCATGGAGATTCGTCCGCCGGCGTGGGAGGAAGGCCCTTCCGATGACTGAGCCCAAATCCACCAAGCCCAACCGCGACTTCCCGGAAGAAGTCTTCGACGTGGTCCGGGCCATCCCGCCCGGCCGGGTGACCTCGTACGGGGCCGTGGCCAAGTGCTTGGGGGCGGCCCGCGCCAGCCGTCGTGTGGGCTGGATCCTGAACAAAAGTTTTGGGGTGACGCCCCCTGTGCCCGCGCACCGCGTTGTGAACCGCCAGGGAATGCTGACCGGCGCGATTCACTTTCCAGCAGACCGGCCAATGGACGTCATGCTCGAAGCGGAAGGCGTGGTGGTGAAAGACGGGTGCGTTGTGGACTTTGAGGCTGTGTTTTGGGACCCCTTGTCCGAACTTTGACCCCATGAGCAATTGGACGAACGACGCCATCCTCGACGCGTTGCGCGGGGTGGTTGAACCGGAGCTGGGCAAGGACGTGGTTTCCCTCGATTTGGTCGAGGTGGAAGGAGCCGCTGGAGACCACGGCGATGGCCTGACGCTGACGGTGAAGTCCAGCAACCCCGCAATGCACGCCCGCAAGCGCATGCAGGAGGCTGTTGAGTTTGCGTTGGAGCGCACCTTCGGCAAGCCCGTGGCGTGCGACGTGAAGGTGATCCCACTCAAGCAAGAGGAACGCACGCTCGAGACCCGCAAGGTCCTGCCCGGCGTGGAGCACGTGATCGCCGTCGCTTCCGGCAAGGGCGGGGTGGGCAAGAGCACGGTGTCTTCCAACCTCGCTGTCGCGTTGGCCCAACTCGGCTACAAAGTCGGCCTCGTTGACGCGGACATCCACGGCCCCAGCGTGCCGACCATGTTCGACGTGGCCGGGGAGAAGCCTCAGCCTGTGGAGGTGGAAGGCAAGACCAAAATCGAGCCCATCGAGCAGTACGGTGTCAAAGTCCTGTCCATCGGCTTTTTCGCGGACCCGGACCAGGCGATCGTGTGGCGCGGCCCCATGGCCAGCCGGGCGCTCAACCAGCTGTTCACGGATGCCGATTGGGGCAAGCTCGATTTCATGATCGTGGACCTGCCTCCGGGCACCGGCGACATCCACTTGTCCTTGGTACAGCAGATTCCGCTCTCTGGCGCCGTCATCGTGAGCACGCCGCAGGACGTGGCGCTGGCCGACGCGCGGAAAGGCGTGGGCATGTTCCGCTTGGACGAGCTGAAAGTCCCCGTGCTGGGCATGGTCGAGAACATGGCCTATTTCGTGCCGCCCGACATGCCGGAGAAGAAGTACCACATCTTTGGCCGCGACGGGGTGAAGCGCTTGGCCGACAGCCTCGAAGCGCCTTTCCTCGGCGAGTTGCCGTTGCTCCAAACCATCCGCGAAGCCGGCGACGCAGGTCGCCCTGCCGCCCTCCAAACGAACGGCGAAGCCGCCGCCGCGTTTCGGGCCGTCGTGGCTAACTTGCTGAAACAACTCGGCAAAGACGTTTGACATGGCGATCCCCAGCGTGCAAGAACGCGTGGAAACCACGCTCCAAGAACTCCGGCCCTACCTCGAGGCGGATGGGGGCGACATCCGTTTGGTGGAAATCACCGACGACCTTGTGGCGCGCATTGAATTGATGGGGGCTTGCGCGGATTGCTCCATGATCAACATGACCTTGAAAGGCGGCGTGGAGTCGGCGCTGAAAAAGGCCGTGCCGGAGTTGACGGCGATCGAGGCCATCAACCTTTTGTGAAGGGGGAGTCTGAAAATTCCTTCAGTGAACACCCCACGTCCTGCGTTGTTGGGTGAGTACTTTTGCCTTCGACATGATTCAAACGGACATTCTGATCATCGGTGCAGGTCCATGCGGCTTGTTCACGGTCTTTGAAGCGGGCTTGCTCAAGCTGCGTTGCCACCTCATCGACGCCCTGCCACAACCTGGCGGGCAATGTGCAGAGATCTACCCCAAAAAGCCCATCTATGACATCCCCGCCTACCCCAGCATCCTGGCCGGCGATTTGGTCGACCAATTGATGGAGCAAGCGGAGCCTTTCAAGCCAGGGTTCACCTTGGGGGAGCGTGCCGAGACGATTGTCAAAGACGACGAAGACCAATTCATCGTGACCACCAACCGCGGCACGGTGCACCGCGCCCCCATCATCTCCATCGCCGGCGGATTGGGATGTTTTGAGCCACGCAAGCCGCCCATCTCCAACCTCACCGACTTTGAGGACAAGGGGGTGGAGTACATCATCAAGGACCCCGAGTTCTACCGCGGCAAGCGCGTGGTGATCAGCGGGGGAGGGGACAGCGCTCTAGACTGGACCATCTTCTTGGCCGACGGTGTCGCCAGCGAAGTCACCTTGGTCCACCGCCGCGACGGATTTCGGGGCCACCTTGACAGCGTGCAGAAGGTCATGGACCTCGCCGAGCAAGGCAAAGTTCGCCTTCTCACCAACGCCGAAGTGGTCGGCACCGAGGGCGACGGCAAGCTCGAGACCTTGACCGTGAAGCACAAGTCCGAGGGCGAGATGACGCTCGAGACGGACCACTGGGTGCCGTTGTTTGGCCTGAGCCCCAAGCTGGGCCCCATCTCCGACTGGAACCTGAACATCAGCAAGAACGCCATCGAGGTGGACACCTTCGATTACAGCACCAACGTGCCCGGCATCTACGCCATCGGCGACATCAACACCTACCCCGGCAAGCTCAAGCTCATCCTCTGTGGGTTCCACGAGGCCACGCTGATGGTGCAGAGCGCGTTCAAGCGCATCTACCCGGACAAGAATTTGGTGTTGAAGTACACCACGGTGAACGGCGTGGCTGGTTTCTAACTTGGCGGCATGAGCATGATCAAAGTGACGGTCGTCGACCG
>CALKFF010000025.1 GCA_938084585.1 uncultured Flavobacteriales bacterium | reverse complement strand
AAATTTTGGGGAAACTCAACTACGCAACCCGTACGCTGTGGATACTTTGAGCTACAAAACGCGTTCCATCAACAAGGAGAACGCAGACAAGAAGTGGTGGTTGGTCGATGCCGAAGGTCAAACTTTGGGTCGTCTCTCCACACAGATTGCCACGTTGTTGCGCGGCAAGCACAAACCCAACTTCACCCCCCACGCCGATTGCGGCGACTACGTGGTGGTCGTGAACGCGGAGAAGATTGTGCTCACCGGCAAGAAAATGGAAACCAAAGAGTACATCCGTCACACGGGTTACCCAGGTGGCCAGCGCGTCCGCACCGCTGCGGAGCAGTTGAGCCGCAAGCCTCACGCTTTGGTGGAAGATGCCGTTCGTGGCATGCTCCCCAAGAACCGTCTCGGTCGTGAGCTCTTCCGCAACCTCCACGTGTACGTCGGTCCCGACCACAAGCAGGAGGCCCAACAACCCACGCCATTTCAATTGAACGCCTGATGGACGTCATCAACACTTCCGGTCGCCGCAAGACCTCTGTGGCCCGCATCTACATGAAGCCTGGCAAGGGCGAAGTCACTGTCAACAAGCGCCCCGTCGCGGAGTACTTCACCACCGGCACCCTCCAGTACAAGGTCAACCAGCCTTTCGCGATCACTGAGACCGAAGGCCAGTACGACGTCAACGTCAACGTGTTTGGCGGAGGCATCACAGGTCAGGCTGAGGCTGTCCGTTTGGCCATGTCCAAGGCATTGATTGAAGTCAACCCAGAGTGGAAGTCTTCGTTGAAGGCTGAAGGCTTGACGACGCGTGACCCACGTATGGTGGAGCGCAAGAAGTTTGGCCAAAAGAAAGCACGCAAGAAGGAGCAGTTCTCCAAGCGTTGATCGCTTGGGAGGGTGCTCCTCTCTTTTTTATTTCAGTTTAGAATCCAAACGGCGGAGACCTGCTTGCCAGCTACTCCGTTGTTGCTCAACCCAGGAACGTAAACATCATGTCACGAGTTTCTTTCGAACAGTTGCTTGAGTCAGGCTCCCAGTACGGACACCTCAAGCGCAAGTGGAACCCCCACATGGCCCCTTACATCTTCGCAGAGAAGAAGGGCATTCACATCATCGACCTTCACAAGACGGTCATCAAGGTGGACGAGGCCGCTGCGGCCATGAAGCAGATTGCCAAGAGCGGCAAGAAAATTTTGTTTGTCGCCACCAAGAAGCAGGCGAAAGAGGCCGTGGCCGAGCGCGTGAAGGCGGTGGGCATGCCCTACGTGACCGAGCGTTGGTCAGGCGGCATGTTGACCAACTTCGCGACCATTCGCAAGGCGGTCCGCAAAATGAGCACCATCGACAAAATGGAAAAGGACGGCACGTTGGCCACCATGTCCAAGCGCGAGCGCTTGCAGGTGAGCCGTCAGCGCGCCAAGCTCGAGAAGAACTTGGGCTCCATCTCTGATTTGACCCGCATCCCAGCCGCGATCTTCATCGTGGACGTGATGAAGGAGCACATCGCTTTGGCCGAAGCCAAGAAGTTGGGCATCCCTGTGTTCGCCATCGTGGACACCAACAGCGACCCACGCGACGTGGACTTCGTGATCCCAGCCAACGACGACGCAACCAAGTCCATCGTGACTGTGGTGGACGCGGTGGTCGGAGCTGTGGCAGAAGGCCTCAACGAGCGCAAGAGCGACAAGGCGGCTGCCGCCAAGGAGAAGGAAGAAGCCGCTGCGGCGGAAGCTCCTGCTGAGGAGGCACCAGCAGCTGAGGCCAAGGAAGAAGCCAAGGGCTGATTCTCGCCCCCTGACATTGAACATTTTTCGAACCAACCAAGACTGACATCATGAGCATCACAGCAGCTGAAGTCAACAAGCTCCGCAAGCAAACTGGCGCGGGGATGATGGATTGCAAGAAGGCTTTGACCGAAGCCAACGGCGATTTTGAAGTGGCCATCGAGATTCTTCGCAAGAAGGGCCAGAAAGTGGCGGCCAAGCGCAGCGACCGCGAAGCGGGTGAAGGCGCAATTCTCTCAGGCGTGAACGCAGCTGGCAACAGCGGCGTGGTCATCAGCTTGAACTGTGAAACCGACTTCGTGGCGAAGAACGGCGACTTTGTGGGTGTGGCCCAGACGTTGTTGGACCTCGCGTTGAGCGAAGGCGTGGCGTCCAAGGAAGACTTGTTGACCAAGACCTTCCCAGGCACCTCCCTCACCGTGGCCGACAAGATCACCGAGGAGGTGGGCAAGATTGGCGAGCGCATCGAGATCGGCGACATGCGCGTGGTGAACGGCGACAAGGTCGTGGCGTACATCCACCCGGGCAACCGCCTCGCGACGGCTGTGGCGTTCTCAGGTGATGTGAGCGACGAAGTGGGCCGCGACGTGGCCATGCAGGCCGCTGCGATGGCACCTGTGGCCGTGGACGAAACCAGCATCCCAGAAGATCTCATCGCCAAGGAGCGTGAGATTGGAAAGGACCTCGCCATCCAAGAAGGCAAGCCTGCTGAAATGGCAGAGAAGATTGCCGAGGGTCGCTTGAAGAAGTGGTTCAAGGAGGTGACGTTGGTGAACCAAGCGTTCATCAAGGACAACAAGCAGACGGTGAGCCAGTACGTGGCCGGCAACGGCGGCGGCAAGGTGACCAGCTTTGCACGCGTGGCGTTGGGCTGAGCCCCGTTTCGCAACACCGAGCATGCGAAGGCTGCCCTGTGGGCGGCCTTCGTGCATTTTGGGCGATATTCGCGGCACCATGAAGTACAAGCGCGTCCTCCTGAAATTGAGCGGTGAGGCCCTGATGGGCGACAAGCAATTTGGCATTGACAACGGGCGGTTGGCCCAGTACGCCCAAGAGGTCAAGTCCATTGTGGACAAGGGCATCGAGTGTGCCATTGTCATTGGAGGAGGCAACATTTTCCGAGGTGTTCAGGCAGAGGAAGGAGGCATGGAGAGGACGCAGGGAGATTACATGGGCATGCTGGCCACTGTGATCAACGCCATGGCCTTGCAGAGCGCGTGCGAAGCGGCAGGGTTGGACACCCGGTTGCAGAGCGCCATCGAACTGAAGCAGATCGCCGAGCCCTTCATCCGCCGTCGGGCGGTTCGCCATCTTGAAAAAGGGCGCGTGGTCATCTTCGGCGCAGGCACGGGCAACCCGTTCTTCACCACCGACTCTGCGGCGTCGCTTCGTGCGATTGAAATCGATGCGGACGTCATCCTGAAGGGCACGCGCGTGGACGGCATTTACACGGCGGACCCGGAGCGCGACCCGACGGCAACACGCTACGACCGCATCACATTCAACGAAGTGTTTGAGCGCGGATTGAAGGTCATGGACATGACGGCCTTCACGTTGTGCAACGAAAACAACCTCCCCATTGTGGTGTTCGACATGAACAAGCCAGGGAATTTGCAACGCTTGGTGGAGGGAGAGCCCATCGGCACGGTGGTGGAATTTTGATTTGACTGGAAGACAGGAGACCTGAGAGCAACCCAAACGAGATGAACGAAGAAATTCAAATGGCGCTGGAGGAAGCACGCGACAAGATGGACAAGGCCATTGCGCGCCTCGAAGGGGAGTTGAGCAAGATTCGTGCGGGCAAGGCCCATCCTTCCATGTTGGAGTCGGTGCGCGTGGATTACTACGGGTCTCAAACGCCTGTGAGCCAGGTGGCGAACGTGAACAGCACCGACGCGCGGACGCTGGTGGTGCAGCCTTGGGAGAAGGGAATGCTTGACCCCATCGCCACGGGCATCATCAATGCGAATTTGGGCTTGAACCCCATGAACAACGGGGAGGTCTTGATCATCAACATTCCGCCCTTGACGGAAGAGCGCCGCCGCGAATTGGGCAAGCGCGCCCGGTCAGAAGGCGAGGGTGCGCGCGTGGGCATCCGCAACGCCCGGAAAGACGCCAACGATTTCTTGAAGGAGGCGAAGAACGACGGCATGTCGGAAGACGACCTGAAGAAGGGCGAGCAAATGGTGCAGGAGCTCACGGACAAGTACGTGTCCAAGGTGGAGTCGGTGTTGTCGGCGAAGGAGGCCGACATCATGACCATCTGAGGAGCTCTTGGGCCGGGGTCGGCCCTTCAAGAACGCCATTCCGTGGCCACGCGCCGCGCTTCGGCGTCGGAGGCCACCAAGTCGTCCAGGGAAGGCTTGGACAGCAACGTCACGCGCTCCAGCGCGTGTTCCACCACACGAGGCAGGTCGAGGAAGGTGAGCTCGTCACGCAGGAAGCGTGCGACCGCAATTTCGTTGGCGGCGTTGAGCACGGCAGGGGCGTTTCCACCCGTGCGCAGGGCGTCAAACGCCAGGGCCAAATTGCGGAACGTCTTGGTGTCGGGCTGCTCGAACGTGAGTTCCGGGTAATCCATGAAGCTGAACCGCGGAAATGCGTTGGCCAGACGACGAGGGTAAGTCAAGGCGTACTGGATGGGGAGCTTCATGTCCGGCAACCCGAGCTGGGCCTTGATGCTTCCGTCGGTGAATTGCACGCAGCTGTGGACGATGCTTTGGGGGTGCACGACCACGTCGATTTGGTCTGGCTCGACGTCGAACAACCACTTGGCTTCAATCACCTCGAGGCCCTTGTTCATCAACGACGAGCTGTCGATCGTGATTTTCGCGCCCATGTCCCAATTGGGATGCTTCAGGGCGTCTGCCTTGGTCACTCCTTTCAACGAGGCCAAATCACGCCCGCGGAACGGCCCCCCTGACGCCGTCAAGATGACCTTCTCGATGGGGTTGTGGAATTCGCCTGCGAGGCATTGGTAGATCGCGCTGTGCTCGGAATCCACCGGGTGGATGTCCACGCCGCGTTTCCGGGCGGCGGCCATGACGAGTTCCCCGGCCACGACCAAGGTTTCTTTGTTCGCCAGCGCGATGTGCTTGCCGGCCTGGATGGCCCGCATCGTGGGCTTCAACCCTGCGGCCCCCACCATCGCGGTGAGAACCATGTCGATGCCGTCGGTCTCCACAACCTGCTCCAACGCCTCGGCGCCGCTGTAGACTTTGATGCCCAAGTCAAAGAGCGCGTCGTTCACCTTCTTCCACTTCTCCTCGTTTCCGATGACGACGACGTTGGGCCTGAACTCCAACGCCTGTTTCACCAGCAAGTCGGCGTTGTTGTGCGCCGACAAGACCTCCACGTGCAGGGCGTCGTGCTGCTCGCGGATGACGTCCAGGGCTTGGGTGCCAATGGACCCCGTGGAGCCCAGCACGGCAATGCCCCGTGTGGGCGCGTCGTTTTCAGGTTGGCGCATCACAGGAATCCGAGTTCAAGTTTGGCCTCTTCGCTCATCATGTCCTGGGTCCAAGTCGGCTCGAAGACGATGGTGACCTTGCACCCCTTCGCCCCGTCGAGGGAGGCGACCTTGTTCTCCACATCCTGGGGCAGGCTCTCCGCCACTGGACAGTTGGGCGAGGTCAAGGTCATGTCGATGTGGATGAAGCCCGTCTTCTTGACGTTGATCTCGTAGATGAGCCCAAGCTCGTAGATGTCCACGGGGATTTCCGGGTCGAAGATGGTCTTCACGATGTCGATGACATCTTGCTCGGTGGGGATGGTGGCTGTGTCGCTCATGAGGCGGGGTTTCCCGCGTTGTCAAACCACGCGGTCACTTCGTCCAATTGAAGTGCGGCAACGTCCAATTTGTTCTTTTTACGGAAGCCGTTCAGGCGCTGGTGGACTTGTGTGGGCTTGGAGGCCAGCAATTCATCTGGGGTGTTGAACCCCGCCGCCACGAGGTGCTCCGCCCAGACGTCAGGCACGCCGAGCGCGCTGAAATCCGCGTCGCCGCCAGACGTGTCGAACGCTTCGGGCCGCATTTGGGGGAAGAACAGAACCTCCTGGATGGACGTTTGGTTGGTCATCATCATGACCAAACGGTCGATGCCGATGCCAATTCCGCTGGTCGGAGGCATGCCGTATTCCAGGGCACGAAGGAAGTCGTGGTCGATGAACATGGCTTCGTCGTCCCCGCGCTCAGACAGCTTCAATTGGTCTTCAAACCGCTCCCGCTGGTCCAAGGGGTCATTGAGCTCGGAGTAGGCGTTGGCCACTTCCGTGCCGTTGATCATGAGCTCGAAACGCTCCGTGTACCCTAGCTTGTCCCGGTGGGCCTTCGTCAAGGGCGACATGTCGGTGGGGTAGTCGCAGATGAAGGTGGGTTGGATGTAGTGGTGCTCGCACTTCTCGCCGAACAATTCGTCGATGAGCTTGCCCCGTCCCATGGAGTCGTCGATGTCCAACCCTTGGCCCAAGCACGCCTGGCGAAGCCCGGCCTCGTCCAACCCATCGATGTCCACCCCGGTGTGCTCAAGAATGGCGTCGCGCATGGTGACCCGAGCGTAGGGCGGGGCGAAGTTGATCACGTGCTCCCCCAAAGGAACTTCGGTCGTGCCGTGCACGGCTTGCGCCAGCTCCCCAAAGAGGTTCTCGGTGGTCTCCATCATCCAGTGGTAGTCCTGGTAGGCGACGTACAGCTCCATGACGGTGAACTCGGGGTTGTGCGTCCGGTCCATCCCTTCGTTGCGGAAGTTTCGGCTGAACTCGTACACCCCGTCGAACCCGCCCACGATCAACCGCTTCAGGTAAAGCTCGTTGGCGATCCGCAGGTAGAGCGGGATGTCCAAGGCGTTGTGGTGGGTGACGAACGGCCGCGCCGCCGCGCCACCGGGGATGCTCTGAAGCACAGGGGTGTCCACTTCCATCCATCCTTTGGCGTCGAACGATTCGCGGATTTTGCGGATGATGGTGGAACGCGCTTCGAAGGTCTTTTTCACCTGAGGGTTGACGACCAAATCCACGTAGCGCATCCGGTACCGCAACTCGGGGTCGGTGAAGGCGTCGTGCACGTGGCCGTCTTCGTCGGTCTTCACGGCGGGCAGGGGCCGGATGGCCTTGCTCAACACCGTCAACGACGTGACCTTCACCGAAGGCTCTCCGACCTGGGTCTTGAACGTCTCGCCTTCCACGCCGATGAAGTCCCCGCGGTCCAAGAGCTTCTTGAACACGTCGTTGTAAAGCCCCTTGTCCTCTCCGGGACACAACTCATCTCGGTTGAGGTAAATCTGGAGCGAACCTTCGTGGTCTTGCAGTTCGGCAAACGACGCCTTGCCCATGATG
>CALKFF010000024.1 GCA_938084585.1 uncultured Flavobacteriales bacterium | reverse complement strand
TAGCGCCGTCATCCTGCACGCGGCATGGCTGCGTCAGACTTTCGTCCATTGCGCAATATTCCTCACTGCTGCCTCCCGTAGGAGTCTGGTCCGTGTCTCAGTACCAGTGTGGGGGATAGTCCTCTCAGACCCCCTACCCATCGAAGCCTTGGTGAGCCGTTACCTCACCAACTAGCTAATGGGGCGCATGCCCATCTCTTACCGTAACCTTTAATCATTTCTTCAGGCGAAGAAGTGATGCTATGGGGTATTAATCCAAATTTCTCTGGGCTATTCCCCAGTAAGAGGTAGGTTGCATACGTGTTACGCACCCGTGCGCCGGTCGTCAGCGAAAGAGCAAGCTCTCTCCTGTTACCCCTCGACTTGCATGTGTAAGGCCTGCCGCTAGCGTTCATCCTGAGCCAGGATCAAACTCTCCATTGTAAGTGTTTGATTCATGTTGACTCTCTGGAATCGTTTTACATCTACTCGCTAAAGTCGATGACCTTCTTCCGGGGGGAAGAAGGATTTTGGGCTGCTGCATCAAGTCAAAGAACGTTGTATCTAGTCAGGGATAAATCCCGTCGTGGATGGCTTTCTTCAAAGCGGACGGCAAAGGTAGGTCGTCTTTTTAAACCACCAAGGCTTTGGTGATTTTTTTTTCGACTTTCCCAGTCGTCCAACTTGTCAAAGATTGTTTGCTTTCCTTCGAAAGCGGCCGCAAAGGTAGTCAACCAATTTCATCCACCAAGCGATGGAGAAACTTTTTTTTCGGTTGCCGATCCGACCGTCTGTCAAAAAGAGAATTGCCTTCCGTTGAAAGCGGCCGCAAAGATAGTGGGTCTTTCTCCTCCACCAAGCGAATCGTCAGTTTTTTTCGACCCTTTTATCGGCCAAAAAACTCAAGTCGCTGAACAGCTGAGACATAGCCTTCGAGTCCGTGCCGTCGTAAAAGCCCCTCAAGCGCCCAAGGCCATCCACAAGAACGATGTTCTCGGTGTGCACGAAGTCCTGAAAACCCCCGTCTCCTTCGTCCAAACAGCTGAAATACGATCGCCGCGCCAGCTTGTAAATGTCGGTTTTCGCCCCCGTCAAGAACCACCACAAATCGGGATTGGCTCCTTGCTTGTTGGCATACGCCTGGAGCACGGACACGCTGTCCGCCTGAGGGGTCACGCTGTGACTCATGATTTGGACCGGCCAAGAAGGGTCCAGGCGGTCGTGAATCAGCTTGAGGTTGGCTGTCATTTTGGGGCAAATGGTGGCGCAACGGGTGAAGAAAAAGTCGACCACAAGGATTTGGCCCTCCACGTCGGCGCGCCGAACAGTGTCCCCTTCTTGATTCAGGAGCTCAAAGTCCAGGATGCGATGCGCCTCTTGTGTCAACGCTTGGGGATCAACCAAAGCTGGGTTGAGGTCGGCCGGCTCGTACACCGGGAGGTCATAAGGTTCACGGAAGTACATGAAGTACGCCACAAGGACAGCGGCTGTGAAAATGCCAAAGAAGGACGCAATGCGGATCATGGAGCAACAGACGTTTGGGAAGAATGCAACAGCTTTCCGTCCATGTAGGTTTGAAGCACGTTGGAAGAAAGCACCTCGTGCGGGTCGTCCAACAACAACCAGTCTCGATCCATCACCACAAAATCAGCGCGCTTGCCTGGCTCCAATGAACCCACCTCCGCCTCCATCCGCGAAGCCAACGCCGCCCACAAGGTCATGCCAAGCAGACTTTGTTCGGGCGTGAGGGCCTGGTCGAGGTGAAACCCCTCCTTGGGGGTTCGGTTGGCATCTTGTCGGGCCACCGCCGCCAAATGCGTCTTGCGTGGATCGATGTCCTCCACCGGAAAATCCGTGCCCAGAGGCAACATGCCCAACTGCCCGTGCAGGTCTTGGTAAGCATAGGCACGCCGAATCCGGGCACGGCCCAACCGCTCCCCCGCCCAATACATGTCTGACGTGGCGTGGGTCGGCTGCACGGAAGGGATGACCGCGTGCATGCCAAACTTGGGGAGGTCGTCGGGGTGAATCACTTGGGCATGCTCCATCCGCCAGCGCAAATCGTTGGGCCCGTCAAGGAGTTCGCCGTACATCGTCAGTACGAGCCGTGCCGCACTGTCCCCGATGGCGTGGGTCGCGGCCTGAAAGCCCGCTTCCAGGACTTCGTTCAGCTGAGCCCTGTACACGTCGGGGTCCTGCAACAACAACCCCCGGTGACCGGGACGGTCGTCGTACGGTTGAAGCAACGCCGCTCCCCTCGACCCCAAGGCCCCGTCCATGTAAAACTTGAACGACTCGGCCACCAACTTTTCAGTACGTAGGCCGCCGTGGGCCACCATGGAATCGAGGTTGGCCCGTGTCGGGTTGGCCATGGCCACCACGCGGAGCTTCAAGTCGCCTGTTTGGTGCAACGAATCCAGGAGCAAGATGTCTGCCCAATCCAATCCAGCGTCAGTGACGGTGGTCAACCCGCAGGCCAGCAAGTTGCGCTCCGCCTTGGCCAAGGCCTGTTGTTTTTCCGCTCGGCCCGGCTTGGGGATGCGTGCGAGCAAGGAATCCGCCGCCCCGTCGATCAACACGCCCGTGGGCGTGCCATCTGGCCTGCGGAGCACTTCGCCACACGGCACCTCACCGACCTCCCACATGGACGACGCCTCCAGCGCCGCACGGTTGGCCAACACGGCGTGTCCGTCGATCCGTTGCAAGACCACGGGGGTGTCCGGGTGCAGGCTGTCCAGGGGAGCGCGGTCGGGGAAGTTGCGGTCGGCCCAGTCGTTTTGGTCCCAGCCGCGGCCACGAATCCACCCTGATGCTCCAGGGCTGGCCTTGGACACGGCGCCCACCACTTCCTCGTAGGAGGTGGTGCCCACCACATTCAACCGCCCCAACCCCAAGGCGTACCCGAGCAGGTGGCTGTGGGCGTCGATGAGCCCTGGGTACACCGTGGCCCCTTTGACATCCACCACGCGTGCGCCGCGATGGGCATTGAGGATCTCTTGCTCTTTGCCAAGCGCCAACACCCGGCCGTCTTTCACAGCCATGGCTTGGGCGGTGGTCCCGCGGCCATCCAAGGCGACAATGTGCGCGTTGCGCACAACCAGGTCCGCCGTGTCACCGCCGCAACCCGACGCCAAGGCCCAACACAAGGCCAAGGCGCATCCAAGTTTGAATCTCATGAAGGTTGTTTGTTCCAATGGTGTGCACTCGCTTGGGCCGTGGGCATGATGACCATGTCGTTGATGCACACGTGGCCAGGTCGCGACAGCACAAATTCTACGGCCTCGGCGATGTCCTGGGCCACAAGCGGGTCGTACCCTTGGTAGACCGCCTCGGCAGCTTGGACGTCTCCCTTGAACCGCACCATGCTGAACTCCGTCTCGGCCGCGCCGGGACAGATTTGACTCACCCCGATGCCACGGTCCACGAGGTCGATCCTCATGGCTTGGCTCAATGCATCCACCGCGTGCTTCGACGCGCAATACACGTTGCCTCCGGTGTACACTTGCTTGCCTGCGATGCTGCCCATGTTCACCATCCTTGACCCGGCACACATATAAGGTACACATGCACGGGCCAAAAAGAGGAGGCCCTTGACATTCGTGTCCAACATGCGGGCCCAGTCGTCGTCGAGTCCTTCGTCAAAAGGCCCCTTCCCCACGGCCAGGCCTGCATTGTTCACCAGCGCACGAAGCTTGGGGTCTGCGTCGTCCGACCCCAGTCCGGCAGCGTTCATCAATTGGGCGACCCCGTGGTCGGTGGCTTCGCGGTCCCGGACGTCCCACGCTGCGATGTGTGCCTCAGCGCCTGCCGCTTGACAGGCCTGCGCAACGTGTTCCAGCCTGTCTTGGCGGCGTCCGGCCAACAGGACGTTCCACCCAGACGCCGAGAGCGTCAGAGCCGTGGCCTCGCCAAAGCCTGATGTGGCCCCAGAAATGAGCACCCAAGGCTTGGGGTTGTTTGAGGCTGGGATCACCGTGAAGGCTGTTTGTGTTGGTCCGACTTCTTGCCCTTGTACATCTGAAAGCCCACCCATTTGCAGGGCAGCGCGCCGTTGAACACAGGGATGCGCTTGTGCGGCCGGAGCCCCACACGTTTCAAGGCTTCCTCGTTGGAGCTGATCACCCAGGCCTCAAAGCCCGTCCATTTGAACTTCAACCGGTCGCCAATGCCCTCGTACATGCCCACGACGTCCCCTGGGTCAAGGCGCTCGCCATAGGGAGGGTTCATCACCACCACCCCTGATTCTGTGGGAGGCCGCAGATTGAAAAAGTCGGCTTGACTCACCTGCACCATGCCATCCACGTCCGCTTCTTCCAAGCTGTGTCGGGTTTGACGGATGGCGCCAGGGTGATTGTCGGAGGCCCAAATCAAGGTCTCGACAGGCTTGACGCCGTGCATGGACTCGTCGCGGACTTCGCGCCAAGCACCTGCATCAAAGTCGCTCCACTTCATGAAGGCAAACTGCCGACGTCCCGCCTGCACGGGCAAACCAGACGCCCAAAGCGCCGCTTCGGTGGAAAACGTGCCCGAACCGCACATCGGGTCGATGAGCGGCGTGCCAGGTCGCCAACCACTCAACGCGAGCAACCCCGCAGCAAGCACTTCGTTGAGGGGTGCCTTCGCTTTGGGTGGACGGTATCCGCGATGGGACAACGGCGCTCCAGTGGCGTCCACACTCAAGGTCACTTTGTTGCCTGCGATGTGCAGGTGGAGTCTCACGTCGGGGCGCACCCGGTCGATGCTCGGTCTTTGGCCTGTTTTGCCTCGGAACCGGTCCACCACCGCGTCCTTCAAACGCAAGGCGGCAAAATGGTCGTGCGTGAACACCTCCGAATGCACCGTCGCGTCCACGACGAAAGTGCCGTCCACCGGAATCAAGTCCTCCCAGGCAAAGCGGGCGCTTTGCCGGTAAAGGTCGTCCGGGTTCTTGGCATTGAACTCTGTGAGGTGCCGCAAAACGCGCAACACGAACCGGCTGTGCAGGCAGAGGTGGTACATCGCCTTGAGGTCCGCCTCACAAGACACCCCCCTCCTTCCGACCACCACTTCCGTGGCGCCGGCTTGGTTCATGTCCTGGGCCACCAAGTCTTCGAGGCCGGCCAGGGTTTTGGCATGAAGTTTCATCCGCCTTTTCGTTTCGTTCTGAAGCCTTGCTTTTCCAAATGCGCCACCACCTTGTCTCGGTGGTCGCCCTGGATCATAATGCACCCGTCTTTCACAGAGCCGCCCACGCCACAGAGTTGCTTCAGTCGCTTGCCCAAATCGAGCAATTCGGAAGCAGGTCCGTCGAAGTCTTCCACCAACGTCACGGGCTTGCCGGCGCGCTGCTTTCGGTCCAAGCTGACGTACAAGGTCGCGGCGGTCTCCACCGACCACGCTTCGCCTTCCTCCTCCTCCACATCCCAGGAGAAACCGGGGTTGGTGCTGAACACCATGCCGTCTGACTCCGTGCGGATGCGACCTTGTTTGCGTTTGCCCATGGCCGTCGAAGGTACGCACGGTCCGCGGGTCCGTGATAGTTTTGTGGCATGTCCAAACGACGAGGCAAACCTCCCCGCATCCCCCAACTCGGCGCCCACGGCCTGGACGACGCCTTGCACGACTACGCCACCGATTGGTCCAACTCCGAACCCGAGGGGCTGGCCGCCTTGCGACGCGCCACTTGGACCCAAACCGTGAAGCCGCAGATGTTGTGCGACGAATTGCAAGGCCGGCTGTTGGCCTCTGTCTCTCGCATGGTGGCGCCCAAGCGCGTCCTGGAGTTGGGCACCTTCACGGGGTACGCTACCGCCTGCCTCGCGGAAGGCCTCGCTTCAGACGGGCGTCTCGACTCCGTGGACATTGACGACGAGTTGCACGACCTGCACGACGCGCATTGGCCTCAACTGGGATGTGCCGACCGCATCCACAGACATGTGGGCCGGGCGTTGGATGTCCTGGAATCTGGCGTTTTGTTTCAGGAAGACCCGAATCAATTTGACCTCGTGTTCATCGACGCGGACAAGGCCAACCAGCGCACCTACGTGGACTGGGCCATAGACCACGTTCGCGACGGGGGGTGGATCCTTGTCGACAATGTCCTCTGGTGGGGCGACGTCCTGAGGGTGGCCGCCGGCACTTCAGACGATCCTCAAGCGAATCGCATCCACGAATTGAATGCGCACATGAAAGGCCATCCTGCGCTGGACAACTTGCTGTTGCCCTTGCGAGATGGCCTTCACATGGCGCGGCGGTTGCCGCGATGAACGTGCGCTTACGCCAGCACGTCGGCGACCGCGTCGGCGGCCTCCTTCAACAAAATGGCGCTGCGAACTTCCAGTCCTGACTCGTCGATGATGGCCTTGGCCTCTTCGGCATTGGTGCCTTGAAGACGCACGATGATCGGCACGTTGATGTCGCTCATGTTCTTGCACGCATCCACCACGCCTTGGGCGACGCGGTCGCAACGGACAATGCCGCCGAAGATGTTCACCAATATCGCCTTCACGGCAGGGTCTTTGAGGATGATGCGGAAGGCCTTCTCCACACGGGCCGCGTCGGCGGTGCCGCCCACGTCCAGGAAGTTGGCAGGCTCTCCCCCGCTGAGCTTGATGATGTCCATGGTGGCCATCGCCAATCCAGCTCCGTTCACCATGCAGCCCACGTTGCCGTCGAGCTTCACGTAGTTGAGTCCGGCTTCATCCGCTTCCACTTCGGTGGGGTCCTCCTCGGTCTTGTCGCGCATCGCCGCGTAGTCCGGGTGACGGTACAACGCGTTGCCGTCAAGGCTCACCTTCGAGTCCACTGCAATGATCTTGTTGTCCGACGTCTTCAACACGGGGTTGATTTCAAACATGGCCGCGTCGCAACCCACGTAGGCGGCGTACAACGCTTGGGTGAACTTCACCATCTGCTTGAACGCTTGACCCGAGAGGCCAAGGTTGAATGCGATGCGACGCGACTGGAACCCTTGGAGACCCACGGCCGGATCGACCTCTTCTTTGAAGATCAAGTGAGGCGTCTTTTCTGCCACCGCCTCAATGTCCATGCCCCCTTCTGGAGAGTACATGATGATGTTCTTGCCGGACGCACGGTCGAGCAGCACACTCATGTAGTACTCCTCTGGCTCGCTGTCGCCGGGGTAGTACACATCCTCTGCGATGAGAATCTTGTTGACTTGCTTGCCTTGGGCGTTGGTCTGGGCGGTGACCAAGTGGCCACCCAAGATGCCCTGGGCCTTGTCCTTGACCTGGTCCAACCCTTTGGCCAAAACCACGCCGTGTGAACCGGTTTCCGTCACGGTGCCTTTCCCACGGCCACCTGCGTGAATTTGGGCTTTCACGACAAACCACTCCGTGCCGGTTTCTTCTGCCAATGAGACCGCCGCGTCGTGGGCGGCTTCAGGGGTGTCAGCCACCTTTCCGCGTTGGATGGCCACGCCGAAAGATTGGAGGATGCTTTTGCCTTGGTGTTCGTGGATGTTCATGTCCGAGGGGTTGTGAGAATCGGGCGCAAAGGTAGTAGCTTGGAGGCGTGATTCAAGCCACGAACATCGTCAAAAGCTATGGGCCGCTCGAGGTGCTCCGGGGCTTGGATTTGAAGGTGGAATCGGGAGAGGTTGTGGCGATTGTCGGGGCTTCCGGCGCTGGCAAATCCACGTTGCTCCAAATCCTGGGCACGTTGGACGTCCCCAACCAAGGGGAATTGCACATTGACGGCACGCCCGTGCACGGGATGTCCAGAAGCGCGCTCAGCCGGTTCCGCAATGAAAACTTGGGTTTTGTGTTTCAATCGCACCGTTTGCTCCCGGAATTCAACGCGGTGGAGAACGTGATGATGCCCGCTTGGATTTCTGGGCAATCCACCCACCAATCGGCACCCCGGGCTGAGGCCTTGCTTCAAGAACTCGGTCTTGGGCACCGCCTTGCCCACAACCCGTCTGAATTGTCAGGCGGTGAGCAGCAACGCGTGGCCGTCGCGAGGTCGCTCATGAACCGCCCCAAGGTGCTCTTGGCCGATGAGCCCTCAGGAAATTTGGACTCCGAAAACGCGGAGGCGTTGCACGACCTCTTCTTCCAGTTGCGCGACCGCTCAGGCCAAACCATCGTTCTGGTCACCCACAACGAGTCGCTGGCCGCCCGGGCCGACCGCACCTTGCGGATGGCCGACGGCCAGTTCATTTGAAAACGTCGCCCCGGACGAACACTGCCGTGCCCGCGAGCTTGTCGTGCAAAGCCTGACGGTGCGGGGCCAACAGCAACAAGGTGCCCACCGTCACCACCAGCCCGGCTGGCCCAGCCAAGAACCCCAAGGCTGAAATCCCTGAGACCGCACCCACCGTGGCAAAGACGGGGCGCACGTGTTTGACCAAATACCGGCGCAAATAGAGCCCCATGTCTCCCCGCTTGCCATCCGGACGCGCAATCTGGATCCCCATGATCCACTTGCCTGGGCTCGCACCTGACACACCCTCCACCATCGGGTACACCACGCCAATCAATGCGGACGCCGCAAGCAGCGAAGTGAGTCCCTCCGCAAGCCCAGCCTCCACCAGCATGGCCTCGACAGGGGCGTACAGTTCACGAACGCCATCGAGGCCTGGCATGGACTCCACGAGTTGAAACCAACCCCAACCCTGCCAAGCGCATGCAATCACGGCCAGGGTGGACATCACGTAATCCAGGGCGGCGGCGGCCAGACGTGGCCCTGCCCCGACCCTTTGAATGGGGTGTTCAAGCATGGGTTAAAGGTATTCATTCCTGTGCGCGCACAGAAAAATGCCTAAAAGCTATGCGCGCACAGGAACATCGTGTACATTGGACGTATGAACGCCTCAGACACAATCGATTTTCAGCTGCGTTGGGGGTGGAGCAAGCTTGCCCGCCTTTACTCCAGCATGGCTGAGCACAACGGAATTTCACTCAGCGTGGGGTACGCCCTCCTCAGCATTGAGAAAGACGGCACCCCGAGCACCAAGCTCGGTCCTCGCATGGGCATGGAAAGCACCAGCCTCTCCCGCACGTTGAAGGGCATGGAGACCGAAGGATTCATTGAGCGACGCACCGACGCCGAAGACAAGCGCCGCGTTCGCGTGTTTTTGACCCAGAAGGGCCTCGTGGCTCGGAAGCAGATCAAAGAACTCGTCATCGAACTCAACGCCCGCTTGCACGAGCTCCTCGGCGAAGAAGCTGCCGCACAACTGCTGGAAGGTCTTGCCAAACTCAACGAACTGCTTGAAGCGCCCGAACAATTGGTTCCGACCAATTGGGCCCCATTGAACGACAACACCCTCACCTCCTCATGAGCACCCCCATTCCTTTTCATCGCATCAAACGCGTGGCCGTCCTCGGCTCAGGCGTGATGGGTTCTGCCATCGCATGCCACGTCGCCCAAAGCGGCGCCGAGGTGCTGCTCCTGGACCTGCCTTCCGACGAAGGACCCCGCAACGCCATCGCCGCCGGGCACCTCAAGAAGAGCCTCAAGGGCAAACCCTCCCCCATCTACAGCAAGCGGTTCGCCAAACGCATCCAAACCGGCAACTTCGAAGACGACCTCCACAACATTGCCGAGTGCGATTGGATCCTGGAAGTGGTCGTGGAGCGTTTGGACATCAAGCAACAGCTCTTCGAAAAGGTGGAGCAGCACCGCCGTCCAGGCACCTACATCACCTCCAACACCAGTGGCATTCCCATGGCGATGTTGGTGGAAGGTCGCAGCGACGATTTCAAAGCGCATTTCTGCGGCACCCACTTCTTCAACCCCCCGAGGTACCTGCAACTGCTTGAGGTCATTCCCGCGCCCGACACCCGCCCAGAGGTCGTGGACTTTTTCATGGCTTACGGCGAGAAAATCCTTGGCAAGCAGACGGTGCTGTGCAAGGACACGCCGGCGTTCATCGCCAACCGCGTGGGGGTGTTCGCGATCCAAGCTTTGTTCCACACCGTACAAGACATGGGGCTTTCTGTGGAAGCCGTGGACAAGCTGACCGGCCCTGCCATGGGCAGGCCCAAGAGCGCGACGTTCCGCACCTGCGACGTGGTCGGCATCGACACCCTGGTCCATGTGGCCAATGGTGTGGCCCAAAACTGCCCCGACGACGAGCGTGCGGAAGTCTTTGGCATCCCTTCGTTTGTCCAGCACCTGGTCGACAAGGGTCACTTGGGCAGCAAGTCGGGACAGGGATTCTACAAGAAGGTCGTCCAAGACGGCAAGAAGGAAATCCACGCTTTGGACCTCAAGACGCTGGAATACAACCCCAAGCAAAAGGTCAAATTCGCCACCCTCGACGCCGCCAAACAGGTGGACGACTTGAAGGCGAGAACCCAGCTTCTCTTTCAAGGCCAAGACCAAGCGGGCGAATTCTACCGACGCATTTTCGCGGACGTCTTCGCCTACGTGAGCCACCGCCTCCCCGAAATCAGCGACGAAATTTTCCGCATCGACGACGCCTTGCGGGCTGGATTTGGCTGGGAACTTGGGGCGTTTGAAAGCTGGGATGCCGTGGGCCTTGAGGCCGGATTGAAGGCGTGCGCCGACCGCGGTTTGGACGTGGCCCCTTGGGTGCACGAACTGGTGGCTTCAGGCGCCACATCGTTCTACAGCGCGGCCGACGGAAAGCGCACTTGCTGGGACGTAACCTCCAAAACACACATGGTCATTCCTGGGCAAGAAGGGCGAATCGCCCTTGGCTTGTTGGACGAGGACAAGACGGTTTGGTCCAACAGCGGCACCACGATCCAAGACCTCGGAGACGGCATCCTGAACGTCGCGTTCCACACGAAAATGAACACCATCGGCGCCGAGGTGATTGAGGGCTTGAACAAAGCCGTCGACTTGGCAGAAAGCGACCCGAAGTGGCGCGGGCTGGTGATCAGCAACGAAGGCGCCAACTTCTCTGCGGGCGCCAACGTGGGCATGATCTTCATGTTGGCCGTGGAACAGGAATGGGACGAGCTCGATTACGCCATCCGCCTGTTCCAAAACACAACCATGAGGTTGCGCTACAGCGGCATTCCTGTGGTGGCCGCACCCCACCAATTGACGCTGGGAGGCGGCTGTGAAGTTTGCCTCCACGTGGACAAAGTGGTGGCCCATGCCGAGACCTACGTGGGCTTGGTGGAATTCGGGGTTGGGGTCATTCCGGGCGGCGGCGGCACCAAGGAATTTGTGCTCCGCTTGAACGACCAACTCGGCGACGGAGACATCCGCATCAACGCCATGCGCGAACGGTTCTTGACCATCGGCCAGGCCAAGGTGGCCACGTCGGCGTACGAGGCGTTTGAACTCGGGTACTTCCGCGAAGGCATTGACGAGGTGGTGGTCAATCGTAAGGACCAGCTCGCGCGGGCCAAAGCTGCGGCTCTGGCCTTGGCCGATGCAGGGTACACCCAACCTGTCAAGCGCAAGGACATCACGGTGATGGGCCAGGAAGGCATGGGGATTGTGTACGCCGGCGCCAGCAGCATGCACGCCGGAAACTTCATCTCCGAGCACGACAGATTGATCAGCGAAAAACTCGGGTACGTCATGTGTGGCGGGGACCTGAGTGACCGAACTGAAGTCAGCGAAGACTACCTGCTTGGCCTTGAACGCCGGGCGTTTCTCGAACTCTGTACCGAGCGCAAGACCCTTGAGCGCATGCAGAGCCTCATTCAAAAGGGCAAAATTCTCCGGAACTGATGGACGCATACATTGTTGGCGGATATCGCTCCGCCGTAGGCAAAGCCCCGCGAGGCGCCTACAAATTTCTGAGGCCCGACGACTTGGGAGAGCAGGTCATCCGTCGGCTCATGTCGGATTTCCCGCAGCTCGACAAAGCGCGCATCGACGACGTGATTGTCGGCAACGCCACCCCCGAAGCTGAGCAAGGCCTGAACATCGGTCGCATGGTCTCACTCATGGGCTTGGACACGGACAAAGTGCCTGGCATGACGGTCAACCGTTACTGCGCCAGCGGATTGGAAACCATCGCCATCGCATCGGCCAAGATCCACGCCGGCATTGCGGATTGCATTGTGGCCGGCGGCATTGAAACGATGTCTCCCATCCCATTCGGCGGATGGCGCATTGTGCCCAACGCCCGCGTGGCCAAGCACAACCCTGAGTGGTACTGGGGCATGGGCTTGACTGCAGAGGCGGTGGCCAAGGATTTCAACGTGTCCCGCGAAGACCAGGATGCGTTTGCCGTGGAGAGCCATCGCCGCGCCGCCGCCGCCATCGACAGCGGCGCCTTCGCAAGCGGCATCGCCCCCGTCGAAGTGCAAGAAATTTTCCTCGACGCAGAGGAACAGCGGCAAGAGCGGACCCACGTGATCGACACCGACGAGGGGGTCCGACGCGGCACCAACGCCGAAGCGCTGGCCAAACTGAAAGCCGTGTTTGCCGAAGGCGGTTCTGTGACCGCAGGCAACAGCTCCCAAACTTCGGACGGAGCTGCCTTTGTCATGGTGGTCAGCGAGCGCATGCTGAAAGAACTCGGCGTGGAGCCGTTGGCGCGTCTGAAATCGTACCACGTGAGCGGACTCGAGCCCCGCATCATGGGCGTCGGCCCCATCCACGCCGTGCCCAAAGCCCTCGACAAGGCGGGCCTGACTGCGGCCGACATCGAGCTGTACGAATTGAACGAGGCGTTCGCGTCCCAAAGCGTGGCGGTGCTGCGCGAATTGGATTTGGACCCCTCCAAAGTCAACGTCCACGGCGGCGCCATCGCCCTTGGACACCCCCTTGGTTGCACAGGGGCCAAACTGACGGTGCAACTCTTGAATGAACTGAAAACCCGAAACGCCAAGCACGGCATCGTCACGATGTGCGTGGGCACCGGTCAAGGTGCGGCAGGCGTGTTTGAAATGCTTTAATCCACTCGAACATGACCACTGGAAACCCCACCCCACAACAAGCCATCACCGGCGGCGAATTTTTGATCCGCGACGTGAGTGCGGACGACATTTTCACGCCGGAAGAATGGACAGAAGAGCACCGCATGATGCTCCAAACCGGCCTCGACTTTGTGGCCCAGCGCATCATCCCCAACCTCGAGCGCATCGAAGCCCTGGAGGAAGGGCTCAATGCCAAACTGCTCGAAGAAGTCGGTGAACTCGGCCTCCTCGGGAGCTCCGTGCCAGAAGAGCTCGAAGGATTGGGGCTTGACTTCAAGAGCACGATGCTCATCACCGAGAGCATGGGAGGTGCGCACAGCTTTGCCGTGAGCTTCTCGGCCCACACAGGCATCGGCACCCTGCCCATTTTGTACTATGGCAACGACGCCCAGAAAAAGAAGTACATCCCGGGCCTCGCCACAGGACGACTCAAGGGCTGCTACTGCCTGACAGAGCCCGGCAGCGGCTCAGACGCCAACAGCGGCAAGACCACGGCCAAACTCAACGAAGCTGGGACCCACTACGTCCTGAATGGGCAGAAAATGTGGATCACCAACGGCGGCTTCGCAGACGTGTTGATCGTGTTTGCCAAAATCGACGACGACGACAACCTCAGCGCCTTCATCCTCGAAAAGGGATACGACGGCATCACCATGAATCCTGAGGAAAAGAAGATGGGCATCAAAGGGTCCAGCACCCGCCAAATCTTCTTCAACGACGTGCAAGTGCCGGTCGAAAACCTGCTCTACGAGCGCGGCAAAGGCTTCAAGATCGCCGTCAACATCCTCAACATCGGCCGCATCAAACTTGGTGGCGTGGTCATCGGTTCATGCAAAGACGCCATCACCGAAAGCGTCAAATACGCCAACGCCCGAGAGCAGTTTGGCCGTCCCATCAGCAAGTACGGCGCCATCCGTCACAAGCTTGGCGAAATGGCCATCCAGACTTACGCCTTGGAAACGGCGGTCTACCGCGCCACGCAAAACATCGACGACGCCATCGCCGATTTGGCCGCGGGCGGCATGGACAAAGGCGAAGCCACGCTGAAGGGCATCGCGGCCTTCGCCCCGGAGTGCGCCATGATGAAAATCTTGGGGTCTGAGGTCACCGACTACGTGGTTGACGAAGCCGTCCAAATCCACGGCGGCATGGGTTACAGCGCCGAAACGCGCGCCGAACATGCCTACCGGGACGCCCGCATCAACCGCATCTTCGAAGGCACCAACGAAATCAACCGCATGCTCACCGTCGACATGATCTTGAAAAAGGCCATGAAAGGAGAGCTGGATTTGATGACCCCTGCCATGGCGGTGGCCAACGAATTGACCGGGATTCCGGAGTTTGGCAATGCCCCCTCGGACATCTACGAAAAGCACCTGGCTTACGTCAAAAACTTCAAGAAGGCGACCTTGATGGTGGCCGGTTCAGCGGCCCAAAAACTGATGATGTCCCTCGCCAAAGAGCAGGAAATCCTCATGGGCATCGCGGACATGACTGTGTGGGCGTACACCGCGGAAAGCCTGGTGCTTCGCGCGCAGAAAATCGCCACCAAGCACGGCGCCGAGGCCGCCGCGTTGCCCACGGACATGATGCAGACCTACCTCGTGTGGGCTGCAGACAAAATCAACTTCGCCGGCAAAGAAGCGCTGATGGGCTTCGCCGAAGGGGATGAATTGAAAATGATGCTCATGGGCATGAAGCGATTCACGAAAGTGGACCCTTTCAACACCAAGGAAGCCCGTCGCCGCGTGGCCCAAGCCATGATTGACAAAGGCACGTACTCCTATTGAAATTCTGTTTTTGGCGCCAGATGATCAAGCCGGATCCTTCGGGGTCCGGCTTTTTCTTGCTTCTCAAACAGAATTCTAGCCCGTCATTTCTTCTGTTCACCTGCAACTTGTGTGCCCTGGACATGTAAAGCGCGGTTAAGTCGACGAATTTGCTTATCTTAGATGTCGAATACCCGATTTAATCGATTAAACAAAAGCAGCATGCGATATTTCTGTACACTCTTGCTTTGCGCCTTCTCGGTATACTCCCAGGCACAGGACGCCCCGAGCCTGTCCTTGACAAGTGTTCAAGAACTTCTGGGGTCCTTACGAACGCCCGTCGACGGCGAAAGTGGCAGCGATTATGCTCCATCACCTTCTCAGATGCCATCTGACGCGTCCCAGTACAGTTTTACATGGGAACTGGTAGAGGTCCATGATACTGGTGAGCTCGAGGGGATGGTCACCTCTCGTCTCTACATGCAAATGGTGAATCCTTCAGATTTTCTAAGTGCAGTATATGGGGACGTTGATTCTCCTCTCATCCTCGAATCTACCAGCGAGCCCGCTTGGCACAACTCGGCGAATGGGTACCAATTCGCCCACGTCGAAACCAATGATGGTCCGGTTGGCATTTCACAAAGTGATTACGCAAACTCGACTGAACTGGCCTTCGACTCATGGCTAACAGTCGGAGCCCAAGACATCTCAGAAACGCCAGCAACCCTTTCTGTTGGCTCGAACAACGGTCAATGGGATAATTTGTTGACGTCCATGGGCACCGACAACGGTTCTGACATTCTCATTAACAATCCTGTCGGTGCGGCATGGTTCAACCTGTTCCCAGGTTTAGACGCTCTGGCCTCAGGTCACAAAGCATTCGCAGGCGACAATTTGAAAGTCCTTGTGGCCCAATTCACAACCATGGGACAAATTTCAGGACAAGCAGGGGTCCAGATTTTTCCCAACGGAGACCAATCGTCTGCGATTGAATCTTTGTTTAACATCCCGCTGTCGCCACAGGCGCCCACGTGCACCGACGTGGACATGGATGACATCTGTGATGACATCGACGAGTGTGTCGGTGAATTGGACGGCTGCGGCATTTGCGGAGGCGATGGAAGCACTTGCACTGGATGTGCTGACCCTGCGGCCAGCAACTACGACGAGGGCAACATCTTCGCTGACAACGGTCAGTGTGTGTACGCGACCACGTTCAAC
>CALKFF010000023.1 GCA_938084585.1 uncultured Flavobacteriales bacterium | reverse complement strand
ATGACACGCACCGACACAGGGCCCATGCCTCCTTGGTAGGTCACAGAAGCAAGCTTGCCTGAGCCGCTGGCAAGAAGCGCAGCCTCGCTCTCAGGCGTCAAGGCCACGTCGTTCTCGCCGTTGCCCTTGCCCTCCAAACGCGTCATCGCCACGCCGTCGCCGTACGCCGCAGCCTGAATCAAGCCGCCGCTCTCAGGAGAAGGCTTGTGAGGGATGCCGCTGTACACGCGGATCGAGCCGACGGCCGCCTTACGTGAGGCCTTGTATTGGACATCCTGTCCGGCGCCGGTCATGGGGTTGTACTCTTCGTAGTTGTTGTAACCGTAGGCCAACGCCATGAAGTAGTATGTCTTGTGGTTCACAAGCGCGTTGTCGCCTTGGGCGAACGCGTCTTTGGTCACGCGGAAGCTGTGCGCAATGCCTTCGTTCTCCCCGTTGGCCATGAGGTTGGGCACAGGCAATTCCATTTCCGTGTCCTGCACGTAGTTCACCACGACGTCGATGTCGTTGACCACGTCGCATTGGAAGATGAGTCGTGCTTGGTCGATGTCTCCTAAATCTGCAGCAGACACTTGTTCGTTGGCCAGTTGGTAGATCTGGTAGCCTTCGAACGTGTAGGAGCGGCTGAGGGTGTCGTATTGGTTGCCCTCGATGTCAAACTTGGGAATTCCTGGATCCAACTGCACGTACTCCTCGCGGAAGTTGTTCGAGAGGGGGTTGTTGTTGGTCAGGTACAGAATGAGCTCGTTCTCCAATTCCTGGACGGTCACGTCTGGCGCATCAGGACCAGAGACAATTTCAAAGCAGTTGTCAAACAACGCTTGCGCCTTGTCGTCCGCGATGCGCATGAGCTTCACGCTTTCCTCAGGATCGCCCGCCGTCGCACGCGCCCAAACCACACCCATGGTGATGTTGTTGTAATCTCCAGGCTCGAGGGTGAAGGGACCTGCGGCTTGGATGAAGCGGCGGTCGGCAGGAGGGTTGCCGGATGTGACCTCGGTCCAAGGCTCCACGGTGGTGCCACCGGTGCCCCAGTTGAAGGGGTCGGTGTCGCCAGGGAACATGTAGTCGCAAGAGACGTCAAGGTTGGCGCCTGTGGAGGCGTTCACACCGTCGCCGCCGTAGGCCATTTTTTGGCCGTTCTTCCACACCCCGTTCATGTAGTTGTAGAAGTGCAGAGGTGTGGCGGGCTCCCCATTGATGGGGTTGTTCGAGTTGTTGTAGTAGACGAAGCGGCGCATGCCGAAGCGCTCGTTGTCCACGATGCCGTCGCCGTAACCGATGCCGATGCCCTCGTAGGGGATGCCCAACGAGTCAATCGCGTTGCCAAAGTTGCTGGTCAACGGGTTGTCGATGCTGTCTGCATCTTGGTAAGGGCCTTCGAAGAAGTCGATGCCCACTGCGGGAGGGTTTTCGCCGTAGCCGGTGGAGCTGTTCGAAGGTTCATCCACCGCGTCGCCGTTGTAGCTGTAGCCCAAACCGCGTTGCACGTCACATCCCACGTAGTCGTCGGTGGCCGTTCCCACGTCCGCGTCGACCCACACCCCGAAGTAGGTGTTGGACAACGTTTGCGTGCCTTGGTTGATCAGGACGTAGTTGTGGAAGGTCATGTTGTTGACCTCGTCGTTCGTGGAGAACGCGAAGGCCTGCGCTCGGATCTCCATCCCGATGGGCTCGCCTTGCGACTCGGAGTGAACATTGCCCTTGTCGTTGAAAATCCAGTAGAAGTTGCGGTCGCCGTAGAGTGGGACCAAGTCTTCACGCTTCCGGTTCTTGCAGTCGATTTCAGACAGGAAGTCGTACCAAGGGTAATCGCCTTGTTCTGGAGAGTAGAACCCGTCGCCGTCGTAATCCTTGAAAGGCGCCAAGTAGTAGTCTTGGTTCAAGTCCGTGTTGCCGTGGGCGGGGTATTCCCGGAAGTAGGCCGGCATGGCGTAGCCTTCAGGGAATTCTTCTTCCACGGTGCCTGCAGCGACAGCGTCGAAGTACTGGCGATGGCGTTGCGCATCGGCACGGGTGGACACGAAGAAGTCGTCGTATTCGTTGCACGTGGTGGCGTCCACTTCCGCCGATCCGTCGTTGGTCAAAGGACCAGCCCAGTAGTCGTTGCCGTCTCCCCGGAAGGTGACCGCCGCGAGCTTGAGCTGTTGGTCCGGGCTGATGCCGCCCATCCAGAGGGCACCCGCGTACAGGGAGCTGACCCCTCCACCTTTCGGCACTTCGTAAGAAGCCTGGCTGGTGGCCCGGTCTTGCCACAACGACCCTCCTGTTTCAATCAGGGCGCGGACGTTGTTCCACTCGAGGTCACGCAAGCCGGTCGCTGGGGCGCAGGCCGCCGCGCGCACGGTGGGTTGGTTGGTCATGCCGGCTGTGCCACCTGGGGTGCCTGCGCCGACGTACTTGTAGCCCCACGCCGTGGAGGCGAGGAGGAACAACGTGGAGAATGAGAGAATGCGGTTCATCTTCTTGCTTGGCATGATCAGAAGTCAAACTTGAGGCCCAAACGGACAGTGCGGGGCAATCCCAAGTTGAACGGGTTGTCCACGAACATGGAGTAGTAGTTCCGGAACGCGTTCGGGTCGTTTTGGCTGTTGATGAGAGGCTGGTACTGGGCCGCAGCCAAGTAGCCATCGTCGTCGGCAACGCCTGTGAAGCGGTACACTGAGTTGATGTTGCGCGTGTTGAGCACGTTTCCAATCCACAGGTACACGTTCAAGTTGGTGGTCTTGGCAGCGTCGCCTTCTCCGCCGTAAGTCACCGTGAAGTTGCGGTCCAAGTTGGCGTCCAAGCTGAACTGCCATGGCAAGCGGCTGCCGTTGATCGATCCCTCGGTGGATGGGCTGATTTCCCCGGTGATTGGGGTGGCGATGGTGGACGCCGTGTAAGGCGTGCCAGAGCCGAGGTTGGCGATCATGTTCAAACCGGTGTTGGCGAACAACTGGCGCTCCTTCCCACCAAACTTGACCACAGGACCGTTGTACTCCTCGCCCGCGCCGTAGCGGTAGTCCACGTTGGCGACGATGCGGTGACGTTGGTCGTAGTTGAACGGGTTGATGGACCGGAGGTTTGGCAGGCCAGCATTGATCAGTGCCAATGCGGTCTGGGTGGTTGAGCCTGTGCCGTCTGCGAACTGCAGGGTGTAGTTGGCATTCAGGCGAACGTTGCCCGTACGACGCATGTCGTACCCGACGGTGAAGCCCTTGACTGTTCCGAAGTCGAGGTTGCCGAAGGCCTTGTAAGGACGTGGGTACGCGCCGGTGAAGTTGCGCACCTGAATCATGTCGCGCATCTCCTTGTAGTAGGCAGAAATCTTCAGACTTGAAGTCTTCGTCAACACTTGCTGGAAGCCCAATTCGTAGTCGATGGTCTTCTCAGGACGCAAGTCTGGGTTGGAGATGAGGTCGTTCCGGCTCTCCAAGAACAGGTAGTCGATGGGAGAGAAGCGGTTGCTGGACGTCGGACGCTGGGTCAAAATGTCGTAATGCGCGAAGAAGACCGCTTCGTCGCTGATGTTGAACGAGAAGGAAATGCGGGGCATGATGTTCACCGCAGGGTCGTAGTCGCGGAACGCTTCAGACGTCAATTCAAACGGATCGTCGCCGGTGGCGTTGTCGTTGGGCTTGAGCCATGGCGCAGGGTAGGCGGTGTTCACGGCCAACACGTCGGGGTCGGTGATCTCCGTACCGACAGAGTTGTACCAGGTGTCGCCATCCCGGAAGCCGACAATGGAGCCAGGACCTTCCAAGGCGTCCACGTAGACGGCGAAGTCCTCACCGATGTTCTCGGGGATGAATGCGTTGCCGCTCAACGTGCTGATGATGCCTTCACCATCGGCCCCCTGAATGTCTCCGACGGTGTAGGACTGGCCAACCACGTAGGGATCCTTCAACACAGGTTGGTTGGCGTCGAAGCGGTCCACACGGAGGCCCACGTTGAAGATGATGTCGTCGAACGTGAACTTGTCCATGATGTAGCCCGCGATGTAAATCGGCTCGTAGGCCCCGATGGGACGGGTGTTGTAGCCGGCATCGTTGGTCTTGTTGAAGAACTCCTCAATCGTAGGACGGTCGTTGACTTTGTTTCCGTACGGGTCGTAACCGCTGTACGTCACGTAGTTGGAGCCTTGGTTCAACAGGTCGTCTGCACCGAACATGTTCAAGGTGAAGAATTCGGGGTCAATCGCGTCGATGTTGATCAACTCATCCTCAGCAGCCCCGAGGGCTTCACGGAGGTTGGCGTCAAATTCAAATTGGTTGTCGCCGATTAAGCGATCGTACGTCACGTAGTAGTCCGTGCCCACGTTGGTGACCAAGCTGTCCGTCGCGTCGATTTCCTTGATGTGCGAGTTGGTGGTCAAGCGCGCCAACGTCCACAAACCCACAGGGCCGAGGGAGAAGAACGCGTCACGGCGCTGCTCGTACTCGAAGCCCATTTGCAAGGCGTGGTCGCCGATGTCCGCAGAACCTGCCGCGCTGACGCGGAATTGGCTGTTGTTGCTGATGTTGTACGAGTTGCCTTGGGTGCCGAAGTAGCTCCACAACCCGTAGGTGGAGTTGGGGGATTGGCCGTTGAGCAGCGCGTTGCCGTTTTGCACCGTCAACAAGCTCTCGTAAGGGCCGTCCACGAAGGGGTTGTAAGGCTCGCTTTCAAAGAGGTTGAAGTACTGGTTGTTGATCGCGGCCAACTCAGGGTTGTAAGGCGACGCGGTGTAGGTCACGAGCGTGTCTTCCCATCCGTTGTGGACGAAGCGGCCGGTGAGGTCGTTGTACTCGTAGCTGTTCTGCTGGTAGACGTCGAACGTCCCGACGTGGCCGTACTTGAAGAAGTCGTCCCCGTGGCTGGCGTCCTCCCGCTTGAAGTAGCTCTGCGAGTAGTCTGCCATGATGCTGTAGAAGACGTTCTTCAGCCCTCCGCTGGACTCGCTTCCTTCCTCGTCGGCAAAGCGCTGAGAAAACTTCACGTACCCCCTCCAATCCAAGCTGGTGGTTTGGTTGTTGTTTTCCCAGTTCATCAAGGAACGGCCCCGGTCGAACTCGTTCGCACGTCCCAAAGCCGCGGTCGCCCCGAAGGTCAAGCTGGTGGTTTCGTTGGTGTTGACGTCAATTTTGGCCACCAGGTTGGCGCTTTGGTTGGCGTTGTTCAAACGCGTGGGGGTGCGCTCAAAGGCATCAGGCGTCAAGAAATCCGCGTTGTACAACGCACCGTTGATATCTCCTGAGGAACTCACGTTCTGGCGGAGCGGCTCGGCCAAGATTTGGGCGCGTGCGCTGTCCGTCATGCGGTACACCCCGCCAAACGTTGGACGCGTGTCCTTTTGGTAGGTGTAGTTGCCAGAAAGGAACAAGCCGAGGAGCGGGTCGGTCTTTTCACCCTTCTCGTTCTTGCGCCAAGCGATCGGCCCAGAGACCGATCCTTCCGCAAGGTTGTACCCAAACTTGTCGAGACCGATGGCCGAAGTTTCAGTGGGCAGGCCAGACGTGATCAATTCGCCGCCGCCAAACCATGTGCGGCTTGAGTTCCGAAGAGAGATGTTGATGACACCACCTGTTGCGTCACCAATGTTGGCGGGGATGCCGCCGGTCACCACCTGCACTTCTTCGATGGCCGACTTCGGGAGGGCGGAGGAGCCGCGCACCTTGATGCCGTCGATGTAGTACCACGTGGAAGAGGTCCGTGCACCACGGATGCTCACACCACCGCCTGTGCCTGCGGTGCTCGCACCGGCGACGGTCGAAGCGATGCTCGTGGCGGAACGTCCGGGAAGCTTGTCGATGTCTTCACGGCTCACCGTGCCGCCGGATGCACCCCCGTCCTTGTCGATCAGAGGGACGGAGTATTCGACCACTTCGGCCTCTTCCATCATCACCCCCGCACCGAGTTCGCCGTTGACGAACTGGATTTTGTTGGCGGTGATCTTCACACCAGTCACTTTCTTGGACTGGTAGCCCACGAAGCTGAACAGCACGTCGTACGTGCCCGGCTGGATGGGTTTGATGGTGTACTCACCGTCGAAGTCGGTGTTGGTGCCCGCCACTTGGTTTCCGTTCAAGAACAGAATCACACTGGCAAATGGCAAAGACTCTTTGGTGTCGAAATCTGTGATTCGACCCTTGAGCGTTCCGGCGCCCACTTGCGCCAAGGCGCTGAAGGACATCAAAATCGCTCCCAAAAATGTTGCAAACCGCATCATGCGTCTAGAATTTCAGGCAATACAGGTGTAGAGGCCAAATATAGGCCAAGGCCACGCAGTTTGCGAACTTTTGTGAACACCCTGCAAACCAGGGCCATGAAGCCTTTCAGCCCTTTTTCCAGGACCTCCGAATCAGGACCCGTCGCCCCCATGGGATGGCCCTGCCGTCGCGGTTCCGCCGGGCCTTCTGTTGCCCCTTCCTCATGCGCCTGCGAACGTTGTCTTTGGCGTGACCTCCTTCGCGTCCAGAGACCGATTCATCCTTCCCATTTGGTTGGATGAAGTTCTTCTCTCGGCTGGTTTGTTGGTGCTTGTAGTGGCGCTTTTGGAGCGCTTTGTAATTCTTCTCGAATTCTTTGTTGGCCTGCTTCTCCGCCTTGGTCGCGTCCTTCACCCTGCGCTTGACGGCCTTGCGTTCGCTTCGGCTCATGCTGTCCTCCTGGCCCCAAACGTCGTGGTCGAGTACCCCGCAACACAGCAAGCCAAGCAGCATCACGGCCGCTCGCGCGGTGGCCCATGCATGGGTGTGGACTTGAGGTGGGGTCATGACAGAGGGCAGAGGTTCCAAGCTTGTGAGGCGTTGTCGACAGGAAGTTGGCACGCACCTTCCTGACAAACATACCAGCGCGATTGGCCCTCGGGACCGGGGCTTTTTCCTTCCATCCACGCTGGGATGTGGGCATCTCCAGGGCGGACGACGTCCAGCCAGGTGCCGGGCCGCTGCGTCGACCACCACGCCTGGGTCGCGGCGTTCCGTTGCCCGTTGGAGCTCACGGCGACCACGACGGTGGCGAAGCCCTCGGTTTGGTCCAAATGCACGTGCGCCCAGGCTCCAGATTCGGCCAGCGTGTTGGCCCCTTCCATCCGGGCTTGCACCATGTCGCGCGAAAGTTCGCGCCAGGCTGGAATGTCGAGGGCCCACCCGAGTTTCCACAAGCTCGACGCGAAGGAGGCGTTGGCCGAGGGGATGACGCCGTCCTCCATGCTTCGGCTCCGGACGAAGGGGGTGTCAGAGTCGACGGCGTTGTTCCAAAACGTTTTGGACTCTGGGTCAAACAGCCGTTCCATGGCGGTGGCCATGAGGGCGCGGGCTTCCTGAAGCCACACGTGGTCCTGGGTCGATTGATGCAGTTCAAGGAACGCCTCCACCGTGAACGCGTAGTCTTCTGCGAATCCTTCGTGCATGGGACCGCCATCGGCGTGGTGGGTTCTTCGCAGCAAGTCGGGGCGGTGGGGCACCCGTGCCGAGGTGCGCAAGTAGCGACCAAGCCGAAGGGCAGGAGCCAAGGAGCCATCGGGCAGTCGACGCGCGGCTTTGGCCAAGGCGATGGCGGCCAAGGCATTCCAAGAAGTCAGCACCTTGTCGTCGAGGCCGGGTTTGACGCGACCGTTCGGTCCGTCGCGCCAGGTTTGGAGTTTGTGAAGCACGCCTTGCAAGTCGCTTGGATTCACGTCGGACTTGGCCTTGCGCCGAAGCACATGCTGGCCGTGTTCCCAAAGGCTGTGCCCTTCCAAGCCAAACGCCTCGTCCACACAAGCCACCTCGTCCGGGGCGAGAATGGATGTCAATTCTGCGGTCGTCCACACGTAGTAGGTGCCCTCTTGGCCCTCGCTGTCGGCGTCAAGCGCAGCGCAAAAGCCGCCGTGGTCCAAACGCCACTCCCGTGCCATGAACGCCACAGCCTTCGTCATGGCTTCCGTGAATTCGGGATGGGCTTCGTCTGCCCACGCCGAAAGGACGGACACCAACTGCGCGTTGTCGTACAGCATCTTTTCAAAATGCGGAACGTGCCACGCTTCGTCGACGCTGTACCTCGCAAACCCACCTCCGACATGGTCGTGGATGCCCCCAGCCACCAAGGCGCCCAAGGTGCGCAGGGCGTGGTCTCGGGCTTGCTTTCGCCGAGCAGGTCCCAGGTGGGTTGAATGGGCTGCGCGTCCCAGGAATTGAAGCAGGCACGGCAACGGGAATTTGGGGGCGCCGATTCGTCCTCCGTGCTCCAGGTCCCAGGACTGGGTCCACGTGTCAAAAGCGTCGTGAAACGACGATGCCTCCGGCGGAGTAGATCGCCCCATGGCTTCCACCGCTGCGGTCAATTTCTCGGCGTAGCGCCCCACGCGTTCAGGGTCGTCGGATTGGACGTCGACGATGGCCTGAAGGGAGGAGAGCCATTGGGTTTTGGGCAAATACACGCTGCCCCAAATGGGCCGCCCGTCTGGCAGGGCGATGCAATTGAGGGGCCACCCGCCTTGGCGTGTCATCAATTGGACGGCCTCCATGTACACTTGGTCCACGTCGGGTCGCTCTTCCCGGTCGACTTTGATGCACACGAAGTGCGCGTTCATGAAGTCTGCGGCCTCGGCGTTGGAAAACGTCTCGTGCTCCATCACGTGGCACCAATGGCACGCGCTGTACCCGACGCTTACTAGCACCAGCTTGCGCTCGGCCTTGGCTTTCGCCCAAGCTGCGGGTCCGTACGGGAGCCAATGCACGGGGTTGTGCATGTGCTGACGCAAATACGGAGAGGTCTCTTCAGCGAGGGCGTTGGGGGGCGACGTGTGCTTGATGGCGTGGGACTCTTGGACCGGAAAAATACGTTCAGGACAGGCCGTGGACGTTTTGTTTCTGTAACGATGGCCAGGTCGAAGCGACAGGCTATTTTTGGTGCCTTCAAAATCCCATTGCCGTGTCCACAGAATTGCACCCCGCCCTCCAGTCCGATCCAGAAGTCGCCCGCATTGTGGGCCTTGAGCACACCCGCCAAACTGAAGGGGCTGAGCTCATCGCGTCGGAGAATTACACCAGCGAAGCCGTCATGGCGGCGCAGGGCAGCATTTTGACCAACAAGTACGCCGAGGGCTTGCCTGGCAAGCGTTATTACGGCGGTTGTGAGTTTGTGGACCAAGCGGAGAACTTGGCGATCGAGCGGTTGTGCAAACTGTTCGGGGCAGAATGGGCCAACGTCCAGCCTCACTCGGGCGCCTCGGCGAACAGCGCGGTCATGTTGGCTTGCCTGAAGCCAGGCGACACCATTCTGGGGTTTGATTTGGCGCATGGTGGGCACTTGACCCACGGGTCGCCTGTGAATTACAGCGGCAAGTTGTACCGTCCGACGTTCTACGGGGTGGAGAAAGAGACGGGCACCATCGACATGGACAAGGTGGCGGAGACCGCCCGGGCCGAGAAGCCCCAAATGATCATCTGTGGGGCGTCGGCGTACGCCCGCGAATGGGATTATGCGCGGTTCCGACAAATCGCCGACGAAGTGGGCGCCATCTTGTTGGCGGACATTTCACACCCCTCGGGCCTGATCGCGGCGGGGTTGTTGGACAACCCTCTTCCGCATTGCCACGTCGTCACATCCACCACGCACAAGACCCTCCGTGGCCCGCGCGGCGGAGTGATCATGGTGGGCAAGGATTTCCCGAACCCTTGGGGCATCACCACGATGAAGGGCGCCGTGCGTTCCTTCGCCTCGTTGTTGGATTCGGGGGTGTTCCCAGGCATGCAGGGCGGCCCATTGGAGCACGTGATTGCCGCGAAGGCCGTGGCGTTTGGCGAGGCGCTCCAGCCTTCCTACAAGGTGTACTGCAAGCAAGTGGTGGCGAACGCGCAAGCCATGGCTGCGGCGTTTGTGGAACGTGGCTACGACTTGATCAGCGGTGGCACCGACAACCACCTCATGCTCATTGACCTCACCAACAAGGGCGTGACAGGGAAAGTGGCGGAGCAGTCCTTGGGTCAGGCGCACATCACCGTCAACAAGAACATGGTGCCGTTCGACACACGCTCGCCGTTTGTCACGTCAGGCATGCGCGTGGGCACCCCAGCAGTGACCACCCGAGGCCTCGTCGAGGAAGACATGGTGGAACTGGTGGATTGGATGGACGCGGTTCTTCAGGCACCCGAAGACGCGACCGTCTTGAAGCGCGTCGGGGACGCCGTCAACGCCAAATTCGCGCAGTACCCCCTGGTGAAGGCCTGAACGCGCTGAGGTGCGAAGAGGTTCTTCTTCGGCGGGTTAGGCTTGGGTGTTCAAATCGTCGATGACGCCAGCCGCAACCGTTTGGTGAGTGGATGGGTCGATCAACAGGAACGACCCTGTGGTCTTGTTTCGGCGGTAGTCGTCCACAAGCACCTCTGAGGCCGTTTTGATTTGGATGCGCGCGATCGCATTCACCGAAATTTCTGAGACCCCTTCCACCCTGTGAAGGGTGTTGATGTCGATCTCATGGTGGATTTTGGCGATGCGGGACTGACTTTCGCTTGACGTGTGCCGCAGGATGTACTTGGTTCCGAGGTTCAACGGCGTTTCGCTCAGCCAGCAAATTTTCGCGTCGAGCAATTTGCGCTTGGAAGGCTGGTTGTTGGGACGGGCCAGCATGTCGCCACGGCTCAAGTCGATGTCGTTTTCGAGGGTCATTGCGACGCTCAAGGGAGGGAACGCTTTTTCAACTTGGGCGTCCCCCACGAAAATCTCCTTGATTTTGGAGGTTTGGCCGCTTGGCATGGCGACCACCTCGTCGCCCACCTTGAAGACGCCAGAGGCGACCCGGCCGGCGTAACCACGGAAATCCCGATGAGCGTCGGTTTGTGGGCGAATCACGTACTGGATGGGGAACCGGCAGTCCTGCAAGTTGCGGTCTGCCCCCACATGAACTGTTTCCAGGTGATGGAGCAAGGTGCCTCCACCGTACCATGGGGTGTTCTCAGACGACTCCACCACGTTGTCCCCGTAGAGGGCGCTGATGGGGATGAACTTGATGTCCGTGATGTCCAAGCGGGAGGAGAACTCTTTGTAGGCCGCCACGATTTCGTTGAAGCGGTCCTCGCTGTACTCCACCAAGTCCATCTTGTTGACGCACACAACCACGTGCTGCAATCCGAGCAAAGACGCGATGAAGCTGTGCCTGTGGGTTTGTTCCAAGAGGCCGTGTCGGGCGTCGATGAGGATGATGGCCAGGTCCGCGGTGGATGCACCCGTGACCATGTTTCGGGTGTACTGGATGTGGCCTGGGGTGTCCGCAATGATGAATTTGCGCTTGGGCGTGGCGAAGTAGCGGTAGGCGACGTCGATGGTGATGCCTTGTTCCCGCTCCGCTTTCAGGCCGTCGGTCAGCAGGCTCAGGTCGGTGCCGTCAATGCCTTTCTGATTCGACGCGGATTCCACCGCCTCCAATTGGTCTTCGAAGATGCTTTTGCTGTCGTACAGCAAGCGTCCAATGAGTGTGCTTTTGCCGTCGTCAACACTTCCCGCGGTGGTGAATCGAAGCAAGCCGTTGTGCTCTGTGTGTCCCATCTCTGCGTCCCTGTTCAATTAAAAGTAACCCTCTTTTTTCCGGTCCTCCATGGCGCTGTCGCTGCGCTTGTCGTCCATCCGACCGCCCCGCTCGGTAATGCGGGTTGCGGCCACTTCGTCGATGATCTTTTCCAACGTGTCAGCGTCGCTTTCAAACGCACCTGTGATGGTCAAATCGCCCAGCGTGCGGAAACGCACGTGCATCATCTCAGGCGTCTCGTCCGCCCTCAGGTTGAGGTGCTCGGAATGGGCCAGGATTTGACCTGCACGGCGGATGCACACGCGGTCGTGCGCGTAGTACAACGAAGGAAGGGCGATGTTTTCACGAAGGATGTAGTTCCACACGTCAAGCTCGGTCCAGTTGTTCAAAGGGAACACCCGGAAGTGCTCGCCCGGGGCGTGCTTGCCGTTGAAGAGGTTCCACAGTTCGGGGCGTTGGTTCTTGGGGTCCCATTGGCTGAAATCGTCGCGGTGGGAGAAAAAACGCTCCTTGGCGCGGGCCTTCTCCTCGTCGCGGCGTGCCCCACCGATGCACGCGTCGAATTGATGCTCCTCGATCGTGTCGATGAGGGTGGTGGTTTGAAGTCGGTTGCGGCTGGCGTTGGCTCCGGTTTCTTCCTGAACTTTGCCAGAGTCGATGGTGGCTTGAACACTCCCCACGATGAGGCGGGCGCCCAAGCGCTCGACGAGGTTGTCCCGGAACTCCAGCGTTTCAGGGAAGTTGTGGCCTGTGTCGATGTGCACCAAAGGCATGGGGATGCGCCCCGGGGCGAACGCTTTGGCCGCCAAGTGGGTCACGACAATGCTGTCCTTTCCTCCTGAAAACAGGATGGCAGGACGGTCAAATTGCGCGGCCACTTCGCGGAGCACGTAAATGGACTCTGCCTCCAGTTCCGTGAGGTGGTCAAGGTTGTAAGATGCGTCGCTCATGTCGTCAGTTGTCTTTCGTCAGTGCGTCTTCCGTGGAGTCCTCCCGTCCCAGGCGGCCGTACCGGAACCAGGCCCGCTCGTGGAGGTAATACAAAATCATTTTGGTCACCATTTCCAGCCCGCCGATGGTCAAACCCACGGTCGCGTCTCCTGACACCAACCAACCGAGCAAAATCGTGTCGACCGTGCCCACAAGCCGCCAGGTGACGGTTTTGGCGAGGTGTCGAATTCGGGATTGTCTGGCGTCCATAATGGCCTACAAAATTAGTGGGGAAATCGACACCCGCGATGCGCTCAGACTTGGACTTGTTCAAGCACCACGCCCAAGGCGTCCTCCACGCTTTTGGACGTGGTGTCCACGTCGATGAATCCCTCCAAGGGAGGTTCGTAATCTGAGGCGTGTTTGTCTTCCCTTCCGCGCAGCTCCGTGGTGTGCACATACACTTCTGTCACGGTGGCGCGGGACTTGAATTCTTCACGCAAGGCGCGGTAAGGGGCCACCAAACTCACCACCACGATTTGTCCTTTGGATTGGAGGAACTGGGCGATGGTTTGGGCTTTGCGGATGTTGTTCTCACGGCCCATTCGGGAGTAATCGGCGTTCACAGTCAGGGCCCGCAAATCGTCTCCATCCACGTGGTGCACAACCAGGCCCTGTGCCTCGAGATGGGCCACCATGGCCTTGGCCAAGGTGGTTTTCCCGTGGCCGGGTTGTCCTGTGAACCAGTAGATCATGACGGCGGGTTAGGGTTTCAATTCGAGGGTTTGGGCGCGATCGGGCCCGACGCTCAGCACGGTGACAGGCACACCCACGGCTTCTTCGATGAACGCCACGTAGTTCAACAGCGTCTGAGGCACTTCGTTCAAGGAGCGGATGCCTGTGAGGTCGCCTGGCCAACCGGGGAGGGTGGTGTACACGGGCTCCACTTCGTCGGGGTTGATGCCGAACGGCAAATGGTCGATTTTTTCTCCGCGGTGGATGTAGTGGGTGCACACCTCGATCTCGTCAAAGCAACCCAACACGTCGGCCTTCATCATGCACAGTTGCGTCGCGCCGTTGACGTCGACCGCGTACCGCAGCTGGGGCAGGTCGAGCCAACCGCAACGGCGGGGACGGCCTGTGGTGGCCCCGAACTCGTGGCCCTCTGCCCGCATCTTTTCGCCCACCTCGTCGTGCAGCTCGGTGGGGAAGGGGCCGGAGCCCACACGTGTGCAATACGCCTTGAAAATGCCGTACACCTGGCCCACACGGTTCGGGGCGATGCCGAGGCCCGTGCATGCGCCTGCTGAAATGGTGTTGGACGACGTGACGAAGGGGTAAGTCCCGAAGTCGATGTCCAGCATGGTGCCTTGTGCACCTTCGGCCAAAATGCGTTGACCGGCCTTCAGCGCGCGGTTCATGTCGTGCTCGGAATCGATCAGCTTGAGCGTCCGCAGGAACGCCACGGCCTCGAGCCATTCTGCGTCGTCGACGCTGAATTCGAAGCCGTCGAATTGCCCCAACATGGCCACGTGCTTGTCGCGCAAGGTGTGGTAGCGCGACTCGAAGTGCGGGCTTTCAATGTCCCCCACACGAAGGCCGTTGCGGCCAGTCTTGTCCATGTAGGTGGGGCCGATGCCCTTGAGCGTGCTGCCGATTTTGGCCTTGCCCTTGGCGGCCTCCGAGGCCGCGTCGAGCAACCGGTGGGTGGGAAGGATCAGGTGGGCCTTCCGACTGATGGCCAAACACCCCGCCACGTCCACACCGAGGCCGACCAAAGCGTCGATTTCCTTTTTGAATATGATTGGGTCGATCACGACACCGTTGCCCACCACATTCAAGGTGTCGGGACGGAAGACGCCGCTGGGGATGGTGTGAAGCACGTGCTTGATGCCATCAAACTCGAGGGTGTGGCCGGCGTTGGGTCCGCCTTGGAACCGTGCAATCACGTCGTACTCGGGGGTGAGCACGTCCACGATTTTGCCTTTGCCTTCGTCGCCCCATTGGAGCCCGAGGAGCACATCAACTTTCATGTTGCGCAGGAGTTGTGGCCCGCTTGCGGGCGTAGATGTTCAAACTGTGGTGCATCACCTCGATGTCGAAAATCTCTTCGAGGGTCGCTTTGATTTGCTGGATGCGGGGGTCGCAAAACTCCAACACCTCTCCGGTGTCCGCGAGGATCACATGGTCGTGTTGCTTCACCCGATGGCATTTCTCGTACTGGGCGCTTTGGTCTCCGAACTGATGGCGGCGCACCAGGTTGCAGTCCAACAACAAGTCCAACGTGTTGTACAACGTGGCCCTCGACACCCGGTATTCTCCCTTGCCCATCACTTCGTAAAGGGTGTCCACGTCAAAGTGGCCTTCGTGGCTGTACACTTGCTTCAAGATGGCAAAACGCTCGGGCGTTTTCCGGTGCCCGTTTTGCTCGAGGTAGGCCTCGAAAAGCCCCTCCACTTGGTCGAAGATGTCGTCGTTCGCCATGCAGCGGCGAAGATAGGACATGTCAATCAGCGAGGTCTTCCTGTTCAGAAGTTTCCCAAGGTGGGTTCACGGGGCGCAGGGGGACTTGAAACGGGGCCAAATCAAAGCCTTCACCCACGGTGCGTATGCCGCCCTCTGGGCTTTGGGACAGGGCCACCCCGACCATGGCGTTGTCCTTGACGTTGAGCGAGACTTGGGAGCACACCGCTTGGTTCACACGGACGTCCCCATCCTGGCCTGGCTCGGGGACCATGAAGTAGCTCAATTGGCCGTTGCCAAGCACATCGACCAAGTCAAGTTGGCCTTCGACGAAATGGGCGTCAAGCGTGCGTCCTGAAATGCGATGAGACAGGGTGTCGTTGGCCGGGGACAGGACCACGGCGTGGCCACGCATCCAGAGCAACTCGGGTCGGTTGTCGTCCAGGAACATCGTCAGCGAATCGCCCGAAAGCAGGTCCATGTGGGACCACAGTCGGGGTGAACCGAACACGTCGATTTGTCCGAGTCGGTCGTCCCACACAAGCGAGTCTCCCACGCCTTGAAGGTCTTCGGAGTCCATCCACACCGAATCCACGACCGTCAACAGGTTGGGTGCACGGCGCAGTTCGAGGCCCGAAATGTGCAGGGTGTCTTCGCCGTCCACCTGCCTCAGCCAGGCGGGATGCGCAGCGTTTCCGAAGACCAAGTCGAGGCTGTCGGCGAGGTGCTGCTCTGCCCGTTGCCCGTGGGCCACGGTCTGGTCGTCTGCGCTGGCCAACCGAACGTGCCCGTGGGCCTCGTGCACCTGTTCGCCAAACCTGAGGCTGTCGCCTTCCACGGTGCCTGCCCCGTCGGCCACGCGCACCGTCCCGGCGAGCCAGCCTGTGGGACGCATGTCGTCGTCTTCGGTGTTGAGCAGCAGGTCGCCTGCTTGGCACGTGAATTCAAACTCGGGCGAATGCCAGGTCGTGGGGCCCAAAAACGTGTAGTGGTCGTCGGGCTTGACCCAATGCAAAGAATCGCTGCGGAGCGTGTCTCTGTCCGACACCGCCAGCACGTCGCCACCCAATTGGAACAATTCGGCCTCCGCGAAATACAGTCCAGTTTGGCTGGTGACGGTCCAACCGTCGTCCGTGATGCGTGCGCCCTCCGTGTAGCGTGCCTGCTTGGAGTTCATTTGGTAGCGCAGGCTTGGGGACGTCAACGTGGAGCCCTCATGGTCGAGCTGAACCTCCCCACGCGCTTCCACCCAGTCATCGTCGGGCTTCAGCCCGATGTAGTCGGCCAGGAGCACGGTGGAGGGGGGGTGTTCCATACGCACCTCGCCAAACACTTCGACCACCCCGTCGTCAAACCGCCACGCGGAGTCGCAGTGCAGCACGCCGTCTTGGTGGCCAAGTTGGACGTTCCCCAAGAGCCGTTGCGCTTCTGTGATGGCAGGGTCGCGCACGATTTGGTCTGCCGCGAGGATGTCCACGGTTTGGGCTTGTACCTGTCCCACGGACAGAAGCACCAGGGCAAAACATGCGAAGGTGGCCGTCGACGTTCTCACCCTTCTTCTTGCAAGCGTTCCACCGTGTGCACGCCTGGGACACCCTCAAGGGCGCGCATCAGGGATTTCAGGTGTTCGGTGTCGGAGACGATGACCCGTGCGGCACCCTCAAACACGCCGTCCTTGGACTCAAAGCTGATTGCGCGCATGTCCACTCGCATGTCGGCCGAAATGACACTGGTCACGGCGTTCACCAGGCCGATGTCGTCGATGCCGGTGAACCCGACGCCGACCTCAAACTTCTCTGCGGCCTTGCTCGCCCACTCGGTTTTCATGACGCGGTAGGCGTACCGAGAGAGCAGGTTGGTGGCGTTGGGGCAATTCTGCCTGTGGATTTTGATGCCGCCACTCACCGTGATGAACCCAAACACGTCGTCCCCAGGAATGGGGTTGCAACACGCCGCCAGACCGTAGTCGAGCGTGTCTTGGCCATCCCCGATGAGCAGGACGTCCCCGGCTTCCTCCTTGAGTTGGGTGATGCTTGCCGCCTCTTCTTGGCTGCCGACGTACGCTTTGGAAGATGCGGGCTCCGGGCCCTTGTCCCATTCCAAGCGACCCGACCGGATGTGGAAGCCCCCCACGCGGTCCAGGTCAATCAGCCCTGTGGCGATGCGATGGTGCAAGGCGTGTGGCGAGTCGACTTTGAAACGTTTGAGCATGCCCAGCACGTTGTCGCTGTGGCCTTCGACGCCGACTTTGCGTAACCACTTCCGGAGTTTGTCTTTGCCTTCGAGGGCTTGGATGCGTTCTTCTTCGTTGAGGGCAGATCGAATTTTGGACCTCGCGCTGGCGGTCACCACGTATTGCAACCAATCCTCCTTGGGGGCTTGCTTGCGGGAGGTGATGATCTCGACTTGGTCGCCGCTGCTCAAAGGCTCGCTCAGCGGGACAAGCTTGTGGTTCACCTTGGCGCCGATGCATTGCGACCCCACTTTGGTGTGGATTCGGAAGGCAAAGTCCAACGGGGTGGCGCCGGCCGGCAGGGTGATCAGGTCTCCTGTCGGCGTGAAGACGTAGACTTCTTCCGAGAAGAGGTTGAGCTTGAATTCGTCGATGAAGTTCAGCGCATCAGCCTCCCCGCCTTCGAGCACTTCTCGAATTTGGCCCAACCAGGAATCGATGTTGTCGCCGCCTTTGGCCGCGAGGGCTTCGGCACGCTCCGAAGGACTCATGGCGATGTCCGATTCTTCAGAGCCGCCCTCGGTCTTGTACCGCCAGTGGGCGGCCAGCCCGCGCTCGGCCATGTCGTCCATCCGCTGGCTGCGGATTTGGACTTCCACCCACTTGCCGGTGGGCGACATCACCGTGGTGTGCAGCGATTCATATCCGTTGGCCTTGGGCAGGCTGATCCAGTCCCGCAACCGGTCGGGGTTGGGCTGGTAGAAGTCGGTGACCATGCTGTAGGTCCGCCAGATGTCCGCTTTCTCGCTGCCTTCCAGCGTGTCGAGAATGATGCGAATGGCAAAAACGTCGTAGACTTCCTCGAACGTCACCTTCTTGGTCTGCATTTTGTTCCAAATGCTGAACACGCTCTTGGGACGTCCCATGATTTGGTAGTTCAGCCCGGCCTCGTCCAGCGATTGCCGGATGGGCACGGTGAAGGTGTTGATGAACCGTGTGCGGACCGCTTTCGTTTTCCGCAACCGGGCGCTGATCATCGCGTAGTCCTCGGGCTCTTTGTATTTCAAGCTCAAGTCCTCGAGCTCGGTTTTGATGTTGTAGAAGCCCAAGCGGTGGGCCAACGGCGCGTACATGAACAACGTTTCCGAGGCGATTTTCTGCTGCTTGTCGGGACGCATGTGCTCCAGGGTTCGCATGTTGTCCAAGCGGTCGGCAAGCTTGATCAAAATGACGCGCACATCGTCGCTGAGGGTGAGCAACATCTTCCGAAAATTCTCCGCTTGGGCGCTGGTCCCAGGCTCGAACACGCCACTCATCTTCGTCAACCCATCGACGATGATGCGCTCCTTGACCCCGAACATCTGCTCGATGTCGTCCAGCGTCATCGTCGTGTCCTCCACCGTGTCGTGCAACAGCGCGCACACGATGCTGGTCGTGCCCAGCCCCATTTCTTCCGCCACCACACGGGCGACGGCGATGGGGTGGTAGATGTAGGGCTCTCCGCTTTTGCGCCGGATGTCTTTGTGCGCCTCCAACGCCACATCGAAGGCCTTCCGGATGGCCTTGCGCTCGGAGCGTTTCTTGGAATTTTTGGCCGCGCGCAACAGCCCCCGATACCGCCGAAGGATCTCTTGCTTCTCCGCTTCCAAATCGTATTCCATCCCTCCAAAGTTCGGCAAACCCGTCCTTAATTTCGTCCCATGACCGACGCCACCCTGACCTCATGGATTGACGTGCCTGCGGGACACGATTTCCCGCTCGCCAATTTGCCGTTTGGCATCTTCTCCACTTCAAGCCGAAGCGCCCGTCCCGGGATGCGTTTGGGCGACCATGTCGTGGACCTGAGCGCATGCCATGCCTTGGGTTTCCTGAACGAGGTGGAGGTCAACGCGGAGGTGCTGGCTGCATCGGTCTTGAACCCGCTGATAAAGCTCGGGAAGCCAGTGACCGTCGCGTTGCGCGAGCGCATCCAAGCGCTGTTGCACGCGGACTGTGCAGAGTTGCGCGACCGAACAGACGCCCACGCCTCGTGCTTGGTGTCGATGGACGAGGTGCACATGCACATGCCTGTGGAGGTGGGCGATTACACGGATTTTTACTCCAGCGAGGACCACGCCCGGAACGTGGGCAAGATGTTCCGCGACCCGGAGAACGCGTTGTTGCCCAACTGGAAGCACATGCCTGTGGGCTACCATGGCCGTGCGTCCAGCATTGTGGTGAGTGGAACCCCCATCCGTCGTCCCATGGGCCAAACGCGCCCCGACCCGGAGGCGCCGCCTGTCTTTGGGCCTTCGCGGTTGCTGGACTTTGAGCTTGAAATGGCCTTCATCACGTTCGAGGGCAAGCCAATGGGCGAACGGATTTCGACGGCAGAAGCCGAGGACCACATCTTTGGGTTGGTGCTCTTCAACGACTGGTCTGCACGCGACATCCAAAAGTGGGAGTATGTGCCCCTCGGTCCGTTTCTGGGCAAAAATTTCGGGTCGTCCATTTCGCCGTGGGTCGTCACGTTGGAGGCCTTGGATCACTTGCGGGTGGCTGGCCCCAGCCAGGACCCCGCGGTGTTGGACTACTTGACTTACGAAGGCGACAGCCACTACGACGTCCCGCTTGAGGTGGAAATTGTGCCTGAAGGCCAAGCCTCGGGACAGGTCGTGTGCTGTTCCAACTTCCGCCACATGTACTGGAACATGCGACAGCAACTGGCGCACCACACCGTCAATGGGTGCAACCTGCGTGCCGGCGACATGATGGCAAGCGGCACGATTTCCGGCCCGGAAAAGGGCTCCTTCGGGTCGATGTTGGAAATCTCATGGCGCGGCACGGAGCCCGTGGCCATGCCCGACGGCACGGAGCGCAAATTCATCCAGGACGGAGACACCGTCGTGATGCGGGCGCCTTACTTCGGAGAGGTGCGCGGAACGTTGCTGCCAGCTTGATTCCCCCTGATGAGGGAGATCACTTCAATCGATCAATGAGGGCTTCGACGGTCACGCCGTCGGCTTCTGCCTTGTAGTTCCGCACGATGCGGTGGCGCAGGATGGGGGTGGCCACGGCTTGGACGTCCTCGATGTCTGGGCTGTACTTGCCTGCCAAGGCCGCGTGCACTTTGGCTGCCACCACGAGGTACTGCGAGGCGCGCGGACCTGCTCCCCAGCTGAGGTATTGGTTGACTTCCGCCGTCGCACGGTCCCGTCCAGGGCGGGTGGAGGCCGCCAAGTTCACCGCGTAGCTCACCACGTTGTCCGCCACGGGCATCCGGCGAATCACATCTTGGTACGCCAAGATTTCTTCCCCGCTGATGACGGCGTTGACCTTCTGGCTTCCACCGGAAGTCGTTTGTTTGACCACGTTCAGTTCTTCGTCGAACGTGGGGTAGTCCACCCACGTATTGAACATGAAGCGGTCCAACTGCGCTTCAGGAAGGGGGTAGGTGCCTTCTTGCTCGATGGGGTTTTGCGTGGCCAACACAAAGAAGGGGCCGGGAAGCTCGTAGCGCTGACCTGCTGCAGTCACGGCGTGTTCCTGCATGGCTTCCAGCAGGGCGGCTTGGGTTTTCGGTGGCGTCCGGTTGATCTCGTCGGCCAAGACAATGTTCGAGAACAGCGGGCCCTTGACAAACTTGAATTGGCGAGACTCGTCCAGAATTTCAGCCCCGACGATGTCGCTGGGCATGAGGTCTGGGGTGAATTGGATGCGGTTGAAGCTCAACCCCAACGATTGGGCAATGGTGTTGACCAGCAAGGTCTTGGCCAAGCCAGGCACACCGACCAAAAGGATGTGACCGCCCGCAAAAATGGAGGTCGTCACTTCGCGGATGACGTGTTCTTGGCCCACAATGACTTTTCCCACCTCAGTGAGCAAGGCCTCGTGCTGGGTGCGGAGCGCGTCAAGCGCGGATTTGTCGTCGGAAAAAATTGCCACGGTTCAGGAGCTTCAAGGTTGTTGCCCGAAGATAGCCACGTCCGTCGGCCCAGAGGCGCTCAGGTCGGACGAATCGCACGGCTGCGCCCTGCGAACGGGACCGGCCGTCAGGGGGCAGGGTTCTTCATCTGACGCAGGGTTCCAGATGCGTTGATGGATTCGGTCAGCCAGGGCATGTCCATGGCGCAGTCGCGGTAGGGGCCGTCCACACGGACATAGGTTTCGCCGATGCGCTTGTCAATCCACTTGGACAGGGCTTCCTCGCGCATCTCTGCTTCGACTTGTTGCTGAAACAGGGCGTAGTCGTCGGTGGGGTTGGCGCGGTGGGCCGGGAAGCGCTCTTCCAAGCGGATCATCGCCCAGTACGCGCGGTTGTCTTCGTCGACCAATTGAACAGGCGCAGACACCTCGCCGGGTTGGAGGTCTTGGAGCAGGAAGAACACGTTGGGGTCCAGTTCGTCCACCCCGAAGCGTGCGCCGCCGTCCCGTGGGTTGACCACCTGGCCTTTTTGGTTGCGGGTGGCTTCGCGTGTGCTGTGCCGAAGGACCGCCGCGTCGAACGACGTTTCGCCCAGCGCCAATTGGACGGACACCGAATCGATGGTGGCCTCCATGAGTTCCAACGCGCGTGGGTCGAACGTGGGCTTCATCAACACGTGGCAGGCGCTGTATTGCTCGCCCCGTCGGTCTGTCACCCGCAAGAAGTGAAACCCAAAGTCCGACTCGAACACGGGCGAGTAGTCCCCGATGGCCGTCTCGAACACCGCCCCTTCAAACTCTGGGACGAATTGGCCGCGCACAATGTTCTTGTAGCAGCCACCCTTGTATTTCGAGCCAGGGTCCTCGCTGTACCGCGTGGCGGCTAGCGTCATGCTGATTTTGCCTGTGGACACCAAGGTCCGGATGGAGTCCAGGGTGTTGCGCGTCCGCATTTTTTGGGCTTCCCCCACCTCAGGCTGCATCACCAGTTCGCTGTAGCTGAGTTCTTCTGGGATGAGGGGCAGGCTGTCGGCGGGAATGGCGCCGAAGTAGTCCTGGACCTCGGCCGGGGTGGAGCGCACGCTTTGGTCGATGTTGGCCTGCATTTTTTGGGCCAAAATCTGCTCCCGCACAGGGTCCTGGAATTCCGCCTTCCACTCGGCCACGGTTTTTCCGTATTCCGCTTCAAACGCCTCGAGCGAGCCGAACATTTGCAGGTAGTAGGTCAGGCGGCGGTCAATTTCCCCCATCACCTCGGCGTCGGTCACCTCAAGGCTGTCGAGTCTGGCGTTGTGGAGGAGGAGCTTTTCGAACAGAATGGACTCGATCAGGCCGCATTCGTTGTCGTCGGACACCTCACGTCCCTCAAGTTGGGCCTGGGTGACCCGGTCGCGGACGTCGCTGGCCAACACGATTTCGTCGCCCACCACAGCCACGATTCCATCGATGCGCTGGTAGTCGTCGGAGGTGGGTTGGGCCCAAAGGTTCGTCAGGCTGAGCAAGGCCAACAAGCCCGCAATCAAGGTCCGTGTCATGGATCGAAAGGTACGGCTCGACCTTGTTCAGGCAGGGAGGCGCCCAGGCAAGATGTCACAAATTTTCACGTCGAAGTTCCCCCTCGGCCCACGCCTGCTGAAGCAGCGTGTCCCGAAGCGCGTCAAGCATGCGTTGGCGGCGACCTTGGATGACGAGTTCTTCGATTTGGTCACGGGCCACATCCAGGGGCGCGACCTTTCCTTTCAGGCCGTGGTCCAGGAAGCGCACGAAGTACACGCGGCCCTCGGCCGAGAAGGTGAGGGGGGAGGTGCGCTGGATTTGATCTTCCACGCGGTACAACGAGAGCGGCACCTCGTCCAACAGTTCTGCGACGCGCCACCAAGCCTCGTGGTCCACGTGGTGCACGGCGCCGTGTTCCATGCACCAACGCTCCAGCTGGGGGATGCTGACGGAGTCTGCCGAGGCAAGCCACCCGCGCAATTGGTCCACTTCCTTGTCCCAGGCTCTGGCGTCGCGCTTGGTCCAAGGGGCCCCAAGGGCGTTGGCGGAGGCTTCGGGTTCGGGGAGGTGCACGTACAGGACGCGCACGGCGTGGTCGTGGAGCGTGAACAGTTCGGCGTGCGCCTCGTAGTAGGCCTGGACTTCCACGTCGGCCACTTCCGTGTCAAGCCGGCTTTCCACGTACCGGGTTTCGTAGGTGTTGATCAGCAGGCTTCTGCGGTAAGCTTCCAGGGCGGCGTCCAGGTTGGAGCGTTCTTCTTTCAGTTGGGCATCGGCCTGGGCGAGCATGACATGCTCCCGCATCCACCGGTCAATCAGACGCTCCGCAAAGGCCGCGCTATCTTCCAGGCCCAGTTCATCGGGAACCCTCAGGGCGAGGCTGTCCCACGTAAGCACTTCGCCGTAGGCTTCCGCCACCACGTCCTCTCCGAAGCCGGATGTTGTGAAGGTGGTTTGGCCACACCCTGCGCCCAGCGAAAGGGACAGCGCCAGAAGGCCCACCCCACCCGACAAGCGCAGGCTACAGATCATTTTCGGACGAGGCTGTACAGGGCTTCGCGGTTGATGTCGTGCGGGTATTTCACGCGCAATTCCTCAATCCAAACCTGCTCCAGGTGGTCCTGGTACGCGGCGATGGCCTGACCTCGGCACTCGTCCAAGGCTTTCGGGGTGGGTGCCAGTTGGGCTTTGACTTGCACCAAAATGACTTGGGCTCCACCTTCTGAGGTTTCGAGCAACAACATGCCTTTTTTGTCGGCGGTCAAGGAACCGTCGGCCAACGCGGCAAAAGCGCGGTCGGCCCACGCATTCTCTCCTTGAGAAAACAGCCCGGTTTCGGCACGCAACGCCAGCGGGCGCTCTGAGATCAATTCGCGGCGAAGGGTTTCGACGTCGCCACTCTTCCGAAGGGCCTTGCGCACCTTCTTGGCGATGTCGGCATCCTCGCACGTGTAGATGGCCACGTCCAAGCGGTCCTCCCACATGAAGTCGTCCAGGTGCGCCTCGTGGTAGGCGACCAAGCCTGCGGTGTCCTTCACAGCGCGGCTCCACACGTTTTGGTCGGTCAATTCAAACAGCAGAATGCCGTCGTGGTATTCCTCCATCAACAACCGGAAATCGTTGTGCTTGCGTTCCAATTGGGTGTCCTCGTGGGCCAGCAGCATGGTTTCCAAATAGCGGTCGATTTCTTGGTTCACCTTGTCGGCCGAAGGGAGGTCCAAATTCCGAACCCGGCTGGCGTTGACCCAGTCCACAAAATCGCCGACCGTGTGGGCTTGTCCAGCCACGCTGAACAGGGTGCGGGGCAGTTCACTCGACTTCACCCCGGTGAGTGGGTGGCCTTGATGGAAGAGGCTGTCGAGGCCCGATCCGGCACGGACCAAGGCGGCCCGACGACGACTGCTGACTTCGGCGCCGTATTCGGCTTGCAAGCCGCGCACGAACGACGTTTTGGTGATTTCAGCGCGGCTGTCGCGGCGCACCTTTTTGGTCAGCTCACGCTGGCTTTCCTCGAAGGAAGGCAACTCTTTCTTGTCGATCAGTTTCAAGATGTGGAAGCCGTAATTCGTGCGGACGGGCCCGGCCAAATCGCCAACCTCTTCCAATCCGAACGCCGCTTCTTCAAAAGGTTCCACCATCTTGCCCGTCCCAAACCAAGGGAGGAGACCGCCTTTGGCCGCGGTGGAGGGGTCCTCGCTGTATTTCAAAGCCAAGGCGTCGAAGTCCTCGCCGCTGCGCAACAGGCGGAGCACTTCTTGGATGCGCCCCTCGGCATTGGCCACTTGGTCTTGTGGCGCGTCGCTCGGCATCCGCACCATGATGTGCGCCACTTGCACTTCGCCGTGGGCCTTGCGTTTGCCATCCACCCTGAGGATGTGGTAGCCAAAACGCGTGCGCACCACCTTGCTCACGTCGCCAACTTCGGTGTTGAACGCCGCGCACTCGAACGGGTACACCATTTGGAAGGCGGTGAACCAACCAAGGTCGCCGCCGTTGCTGGTCACGGAAGGGTCTTCGCTGCCGCCCTTGGAGCGGGCCACCGTTTCAAAGTCTTCCCCAGCCTCCACGCGCGAGCGCAGCGCTTGGATGCGGTTCCAAGCCTTCAAGGTGTCGGCGGGGGAGGCTTTGGCGTCCACGCTCACGAGGATGTGGCTTGCGCGGACCTCCTGGTTCTTGCGCTCGAAGGCTTCCACGACAAGGGCGTCCAACAACTCCGTGTCGACCAAGTAGGGACGTGCCAATTGGGTGCGGTACCCAGCAAGTTCTTTCTTGAAGGCTTCCGCGGTGTCCATGCCCAAGGCCTCCGCCTCACGCACCTTCAGCTTGAAATTGATGAACAACTCCATGTATTCGTCGAGGGCTTCGACGGTGTACACACTGTCGCGGTTGTTCTTGCCGAACACGTGCTGAAAGTCGGCCAACGAGACGCGCTCACCTGCGATGTCAAGGACGTCGGTGCCCTGCCCAACGGCCGTCGTGGCCGCGAGGGTCAGCGCCATGGCCAAGCCGGCAAATCGGGACAAGAATGTGGTAGTCTTCATGGTCTTCTGAATTCGATTCAACGCAAGCTGTAGTTGGGTGCCTCGCGGGTGATCATCACGTCGTGGGGGTGGCTTTCTTTCACACCTGCGGAAGTGATGCGGACGAATTTGCCCTTCTCACGCAGCTGCTGAAGGTCGGCGCTTCCGCAGTATCCCATACCCGCGCGGAGCCCACCCATGACTTGGTGCATGACCTCTTGGATGGAGCCCTTGAACGGGACCCGGCCGCTGATGCCCTCGGGAACCAGTTTCTTGAGGTCGTCTTCCGCGTCTTGGAAGTAGCGGTCCTTGGAACCTCTCTGCATGGCCTCCACCGAGCCCATGCCACGGTAAGCTTTGAACCGTCGGCCCTCATAGATGATGGTCTCTCCTGGGCTTTCTTCTGTCCCGGCAAGCATGGAGCCCACCATCACGGTGTTGCTGCCACCGGCGAGCGCCTTCACGATGTCTCCTGTGTAGCGGATGCCGCCGTCGGCGATGACCGGCACGCCGGTTCCGGCGAGGGCTTCCGACACCTCCATCACAGCACGTAGCTGCGGGACCCCGACACCGGCGATGACGCGGGTGGTGCAAATCGAACCTGGACCAATGCCCACTTTGACGGCGTCTGCCCCGGCGTCCACCAAGGCCAAGGCGGCCTCGGCCGTGGCGATGTTGCCGGCCACGATGTCGATGTTGCCGAACGCCTCTTTCACGGCGCGCACGGTGTCAATCACCCCGCGGCTGTGGCCGTGGGCGGTGTCGACGATGACGGCGTCCACTCCGGCGTCCACCAAGGCGGCGACGCGTTCGTGGGTGTCGGCGGTCACCCCGACGGCCGCGGCAACGCGAAGCCGTCCGTATTGGTCCTTGCACGAGTTGGGGAATTCGCTCAACTTGAGGATGTCCCTGTAGGTGATGAGGCCCACCAGTTGGCCGTTGCCATCCACCACAGGCAGCTTCTCGATGCGGTGTTCCCGCAAGATTTGCTCGGCCTTGGACAAGTCGCTTCCGTCCTGGGTGACGATGAGGTTGTCGCTGGTCATCAACTCGGTGATGGGCCGGGACATGTTTTTCTCAAATCGGAGGTCGCGGTTGGTGACAATGCCGACAAGCTTGCCGCTGGCGTTCACCACAGGAATGCCTCCGATTTTGTGCTCACGCATGATGGCCAACGCGTCGCCAGACGTGGCGTCTTCTGCCAAGGTGACGGGGTCTTGGATCATGCCGCTCTCGGAGCGCTTCACCTTGCGGACCTCGTTGGCTTGCGCGGCGATGGACATGTTCTTGTGCACCACCCCGATGCCGCCGTTGCGCGCAATGGCAATCGCCATGTTGCTTTCTGTGACGGTGTCCATCGCGGCACTGACAATCGGCGCCTTGAGTTGGATGTTCCGAGAGAATTGGGCGTGAAGCTTGACTTCACGGGGGAGCACTTCAGAGTAGTTGGGCACGAGGAGCACGTCGTCGTACGTCAATCCTTCACCAACAAATTTGTCTTGCATGGAGGCCATGGGCATGTTTTGAATCGCGATTGGGTCGCAGGCCTCGACATGTCAAACGTGTGTTCGGTCCGCGATTCGGGCAAATTTAGTGCAGATGCCCCGCAGTCACACGGCCTGCGGACAGGAAATCACTTTCCGGGAAGGACCGTCAAGGGGACGGTTTGGCTTCTCCACGACCCCGCGCCGTCCAAGTATTGGATGTGCGCGATGTACAAGCCTTGCTCGACCATTCTTCCGTCGACGCGTCCATTCCAAGGGTCGTCGATGGACTGCGACGAGAAGACGGAGGTTCCCCAACGAGACACAATGTCCATTTTGAAGTTGGGGTTGTCGCCTTGAGGCTCGCCCAAAAAGCCGACCTGGGCCTGTTCGGGAGGCCAGGGGAACCAGTCGTTGGTTTGGTCTTGGTTGGGCGTGAAGGCGTTGGGAATCCACACGATGGGATCCTCGGTCAGGCACACCCAATTGGACGCGGAGCCTTGAAGCGTTTCATTGGAATCTGGCACTTCCAACGCCAACACCTGGTAGCAGAACGTGCCCGGAGAATCGAATTCGTCGCCGACTTCGTCCTCGTGGGTTTCCTGAAAGGCAAGCACCGTGGCCAAAGGCTGGCCCAACACGCCGGCGTCCGTGGTTTCCTTCCGCAAGACTTCGTAGCGGTCCAGCCCGTTGTTGAAGCTGTCGTAGGGGGTCCACACCAAGCTGTTCTCGTACATCCCTGGGGTGGTGCTTCGGAACGCCCGGAGCAAGATGGTCTCGGCTTCTTGGGATTCACCCACCACGGCTTCGCACCCGTTGTAGGCCACGGCGCGGTAGCGGTATTGGAATTCGTCGGTGTTGAGTCCTTGGTCGGTGTGGTTGACGGGGAAGCCCAAACTCGAAGGGTACTTCGGCGTCAAAGGAATCCAGGTGCTGTCGACCTCATTCCAGCGTTGGAATTCGTAGATCGCCACCTCTTGGGCCAGGGGATCTGTGGCCAGCACCAGCTCCACACTCGCCTTGTCGAGGACGGACACGCGCTTCATGACTGGGGCTTCAGGTGCGTCAGGGTACTCGAACGACACTTCGACCAGGTTGGAGGTGGCGGTTTGGCCTTCTCCACCGACGGCCAACACCCGATACTCCACGGTCACATCCAAGGCGGCGCCTTCGTGCACGGTGGTTTGGGCGGTGCCCGACAACGTGTCCAAGCTCACCCAATTGCCCCCGCCTTCGCGGACTTGCGGGATGAATTGGTCCACGTCCCCAGCGATGCCCACTGGATAGCCCCAGGCCAGCAACGCGCGGTCGGTGCAGGGCACTTGGTTGGCCTCCAGGAAGACCGTGCGCACGCAATTTCCTGCGCCAGACGGGTTGGGCATGCCGTCGTCGTCGACGCAATCGTAGGCGGCCACTTGGTAGCTCTCTTGCTCCGTCGCCGCCAAGGACGTGGGGATGACAAAGTCGAAGGCGTCAGGGTCGTTGACGGTGCCCACGATGGCCCCGCTGCCGTTGCCCAAACATTTGTAGACGATGTAGCCAAGCGTTTCCTCGGCCGGTTCAAAGTCCCAATGCACGTGGGCCAATCCGTTGGCAACGTCGACGTGGGAGACCACCGGAGTTTCACCGCCCACCGTGCCCACCACGAGGTTGGCCACGTTGCTCATGTTATCGTCCTCGCCGTTGGATGCCATTTGACGCACGCGGTACACCAAGGCCTGCACGCACGGTCCGGGGTTGTCGGTGTAGCTGGCGCCTTCCTGCGCGTCAGGCAAGTCGGCCACGTATTCCCACAACGCGTTGGACTCGTTGAGTCGCTCCAAGATGAAGGGGCCGCCGGCGACTTCTCCAGAAATCGCGTAAGGGCTGTTCCACACCAAGTCCACCGTCCCAGGCGCAGCTCCTTCCGAAATGTCTACGTGAATGGAGCACAGGAACCCTGACATGTCCGATACGGAGACCACGCCGTCTTCCTCGGTCTTTTGGATGCCCACGTAACAATGGGCCAGTTGGTTGGCGTCGTAAAGGAAGGAGGGCATCACCCAACCGGTGGGCAAAACCAAGTTGCCATTGATGATTTCAGAGGTGATGAGGTGCCATTGGTTGCCCAAGGGGTTGGTCTGCAGGTCAAACACCTTGATCTCGTTCTGCAAGAACTCCTCTTCGCCAACGGGTGAAAAGACGTCCCAATGCAAGGTGGCGTTCCCCGCGGCGTTCACGTTGTTCACGTGGGTGAGGTTGGGCGGTGGCAACTGGGCGGCCACCGGCGCCCCCATCGTCAGGATCGCCATCGCCAACACCATGCCTGACAGAGCACGCGTCAAGGAAGGCTGAGGGAGGAATGCCGTTTGGGTCGTCATGGAATTTTGCACATCAAATCTTGCAACGCTCGAAAGACAGACCAAAGTATGCCAGGGTTCGGTTGCATGGCAGGTCCACGTCTTGTGTTGCTCACATGCGGTGGTGGACGGCGCCCCGATGAAATTGACGACCTTGCGGCATGCGCTACGACGAAGGATTGTGGGACGAGGCTGTGAAGGACTGGACGCTGGACGATTCAGCCCGGGTTTGGGTTCATGTGGCCAGCCGAAGGATGACCTTGGACGAGGCCCAAGCCGTTCAGTCGCACTTGGACGAATTTGTCGCGGGCTGGCAAGCCCACGGGGCGTCACTCAAGGCCCAAGCCGCGGTCGTGCATGGGTGGATGGTGCTGCTCGCCGTGGACGAACGCCCCCAAAAAGCCACGGGATGCAGCATCGACGCTTCTGTCTCTGCGCTCAAGCAAATCGCAAGTTTGCGCCCGAGCATGGTCGACCTCGACGTGTTCGACCGAATGGCCGTCTTGCACCGTCAGGAGTCAGATGCTTCGTGGAGGAGGACACCGCTGTCGACGTTTTGGGCCCAGCGCAAAGCGGGGCTTGTGGACGACGCCGAGCAGGTGTTCGACACCACAGTTTCCACCTTGGGAGAACTGAAAACCAGGGGAGTGGCTCCCATGGGGGCGTCGTGGCACGCCGAAATGTGGTGAGCGGGTCTTGTTCAGGCGCTGCCTGCCAGGTTGTTTTCGACGGCCACGACGTCTGTTGAAAAACCTTGTGAAATTCAACGCGTTAACGGAAAACCATCCGATGAATAGCTCGGAATGCCCGATGAATTGATTGAGTCGCCCGACAAAATTTCTTAACCCAAGGTTGGTTTTTTCACAACACTCGTCTACTTTTAGCCCGTTGAGGTGTGTCTTCTCACTTTTTGTGAAGGGGCGTGACCGAGGCAACCAAATCGCTTTTCCGCCGTCAAAACGTTGACGATCAAGCGTTCCGAATTGAAAATTTTTATTTGTTCTAAACCAAAACCTGTTCTTATGTTCAACATGTACACAAAGTTGACGACGGCGCTCGGTGCCTTCGCTCTTCTTTTCTCTGGTGGCGCATGGGGTCAATGCGCAGATGGAGAGTTCGCCGTGGACTACTCCATCGGTGGAGGCTCCTACGACTCCGAAATCACCTGGCTGCTCAACGACGCAGCTGGCAACAACCTTTTTGACGGGGCAGCCCCCACTTCTGGCCAGTGGTGCCTCGCTGAAGGCGACTACACCTTCATTGGTGAAGATTCATACGGCGACGGCTGGAACGGTGCTGTGGCCCTGTTCACCATCAACGGCCAAACGACTTCGTTCACGGTCGACGGTTCCACGGGCTCCTTCGTGCTCTCTGTAAGCAACGCCATTCCCGGTTGCACCGACGCCACGGCGTCGAACTACAACCCGGACGCCAACGAAGACGACGGCTCATGCTGCTTCGGCAACATTGTCACCATCAACCTCTACGACCAGTGGAACGACGGTTGGACCACTGCTGCACAGTGGGGCGGTTTCATTTTGAACGGCGACTCCACTGAGGTGACTGGAGGCACTGTCTCTTTCGACCTTTGCTTGGAGGCTGGCTGCTACGAAGCTCAAATCTCCATGGGTGCGTACGGTTCTGAAGCTTCTTGGGAAGCTTTGGATGCCGACGGCAACTTGATCAACTCCGGCAACGGTGTGGGCGGTTTCGGCACCACGTTTGAAGGCAGCTTCTTCTTCTACGCCAATGAAGTTGGTGGAGGAGCACCCGATTGCGTTGTGTTTGGTTGCACCACGTCGGACGCATGCAACTTCAATCCAGCCGCAAACTTTGACGACTTGACTTGCGAATACGTGACGTGCGCAGGTTGCACCGACGACGGCGCTTGCAACTACGACATGGAGGCCACGTTTGAGGACGGATCATGCGATTACAGCTGTGTGGGATGTTTCGACACCACTGCCAACAACTACGACGCCGACGCCACCATCGCGTGTGACGATTGCTGCGTGTACTGCGAGTTGGCTTCGTTGACCTTGGTCATGTACGACAGCTACGGCGACGGTTGGAACGCAAACACCTTGACCATTGGTGATTCTACATACTGCTCACCAGACGCCGACGGCGACTGCTCAACCACGTCCAACTTCGCGTTCGCGGGTGACTCTTACTCACACCAGTTGTGCATCGACACGACCGGTTGCATCGTGGTGACCTACAACGCAGATGGCGCATACTCTTCCGAGAACTCTTGGGCGATCTTCGACCTCGACGGAAACGAAGTGGTGAGTGCAGGAAACGAGTCAAGCAACTTCGGCGATTGCCAGTTCGGCTGCATCGACGCTTCTGCCTGCAACTACGACATGGACGCAGACATCGACGACGAGTCTTGCGACTACAGCTGCATCGGTTGCCAGGACAGCTCTGCTGCCAACTACGACCCCAACGCCACCCTGCCTGGCACATGCGTGTACTGCGATCCCGGAACGTTCATCTTGACCGTGGACATGACCGACTCGTTCGGCGACGGCTGGAACGATGCAGAATACTACTTGTACAACCTGTCTTCTGGAGCCTTGGAGGACAGCGGTTCTCTTCAGACAGCGTTCACCGGTGACGGCTTGAGCTTGGGCACAGACTACATCTGCTTGGCACCAGGATGCTACAACTTCCAAGTCACTGCGGACAACGAGTTCAGCACAGAGGTGGGCATTTCTTTGACCGACCAATTCGGAACGTCTTACGCTTCATTGGGTGACGACGTCACTTACGAATTGGACTTCACCCTCACGGGCCAGTGTGGTTTCGAGGGTTGCACCGATCCTGCTGGATTGAACTTCGATCCTTCAGCGAGCGTGGACGACGGCTCTTGCCAGTTGCCACCTGCCAACGACGACGTGGCCGACGCGGAAGCTTTGGCTTGCGGTTTGAGTGCCTCCGGATCCATCCAATACGCCACAGACGGTGAAGGATTGGAAGGCTTCGAGTACGGAAACGACGTGTTGGGCGCTGCAGGCGTGTGGTACGTCCTCAACTCTGACGCCGATCAGCAGATCACGGTCAGCACTTGCGACACCCCTTTGAACGACGCGGACACAGACTACGCCACCGGCACTGACATCGCGATCTTCACCCAAGACATGGACGGAGCGTTGACTTGCATTGCCACCAACGGCAACGGATGTGAGACTGGCTTCCACAGCACCATCGCATGGTCTGCCATGACTGGCATGGACTACTACGTCCGCGTGGAAGGAAACGGCGGAAGCGACTTCGTGATCTCTGCTTCTTGTGACGCTTCAGTCACCACTTCTCCATCCAACGACGAGTGTGAGAACGCCGTGGCTCAGGTCACTGGTGAAACGTTCGTGGGCAACCTCTGCGGTGCCAACGCTGAAGAGATCTACACTTGGAACGCAGGATCTGAGACTGCGTACGGTGTGTTCTTCACCTTCAACAGCTCGAACTATGACACATTCCTGTTCGACGCCACCAACATCAGCAACGACAACCTCGGCTTCATGATGCTCCAGGGCAACACGTGTGAAGACATCGAGGACTTCGTGGGTTGTGGTTTGGTGACTGGCACTTGTGCTGGTTCAGTGGAGGCCTTCGTGGACCTCGAGCCGAACACCGACTACTACTTCTTGATCTTTACCACCGATCAGTCTGCCTGCGGTGAGTTTGAGTTCACCACAACTGGCATCATCTTGGGTTGCACGGACGTCACTGCCGACAACTACAGCGCTGAGGCCAACCAGGACGACGGCTCTTGCTTGTTCTCCAACATTCCTGCCAACGACGATTGCTCAGGCGCAGTGGAACTCGAGTGCAACACTGTGGTCACTGGATCGACTGGTGGTGCGACCATCAGCGGCGCGCCCAACGGCGTGACGGGTTGCCCAGCGGCTGTGGGCCCAGGTGTGTGGTACACCTTCGTGGGTGACAGCTCACTTCACAACCTCAGCACTTGCGGATCTGCCATCGACAGCAAGATCAGCATCTTCACTGCAGACACCGTGTGCGGCGGCGCTTCAACAGAGGTGCCTCCAATGGATGCGTGTGACTCTCTCGTCACTGTGGATTACGTGATCGGAGGCAGCGCTTGGCCAAGCGAGGTGTCTTGGGATTTGATTGACGCGGACAGCGTGGTCGTGGCCTCAGGCAGCGAGACCTCAGGCAGCATCTGCTTGGCAGAAGGCGACTACACGTTGAACATGTTTGACAGCTACGGCGACGGATGGGACTCTGGCTATGCCAGCTTCTCTGACGCCCTTGGCAACCCTCTCGGAGGTGGCACTGTGGGGGCCGGTTCTTCTTCTGCGTCGACCACCATCTCTGTGGCTGCTTACAGCATGGATCCAATCGTGGTTGCAGGCGACTTCACTTGCTTCGCGACTGCAGACGGTTCAGATGGCACCGGCACGTGCGACTTGTTTGACTCGGACGACGTGAACTTCGAGTTCATCTCTGAACCAGGTGTGTTGTACTACGTCTACGTGGGCTCAACAGGACCAGCGGGCACGTTCGACTTGACCTTCGACTGTGCTCCAGTTGTGGAGGGTTGCACCAACTCTGTCGCCTGCGATTACAACCCAGAAGCCAACGTGTCTACGGAGTGTGATTTCTTCAGCTGCGTCTGCCCAGACGAAACTGGAACCCCAGTGGCGTTCTACATGGTGGACAGCTTCGGCGACGGTTGGAACGGAGCCACTTACTCTGTGACCAACTTTGCCGGCGACGTGGTTGCCAGCGGAAGCTTGGAGGAAGCCGCATGGTCGGTTGACAACGACAACTACCAGGGTGCGGAGTACGGTTACGACTACTTCTGCTTGGCTCCAGCCTGCTACCAGATTTCTGTGGAAGGAGGCTCTTACCCAAGCGAGGTGTCATGGCAGTTGCTTGACGCCGACGGTGGCATCATCGCCGCGGGAGGTTCAACTTCATCGTTCGGTTCTGACGACCAGCCTGTGACCGCTTCCATTGGAGGCGCCATCTGCGGCTGCACTGAAGAAGGTGCTTGCAACTACGATGCGACTGCAACCGACGATGACGGCTCTTGTGAGTACGAGTCTTGCGCGGGTTGCACGGACAACACAGCGTGCAACTACGATGCGGATGCCACGATCGAGGACGGCTCTTGCTGCTTCGACAACTGCGTCACCATCAACATGGAGGACAGCTTTGGAGACGGTTGGAACGGTGCTGAGTACATCTTGAGCTCTGTGAGCGGCGATGTGATTGGTTCCGGCACAATTGTGGCGGGCACTTCAGCCGCCGACAGCTACTGCTTGGCAGATGGTTGCTACGTGATCGAAGTTTCTGAGGGCTCTTGGCCATCTGAGATTTCTTGGAACATCACGGGTGCGTTTGCTGGACTCGTCCAGGGTGGCGCTGGTGAAGTGGCAACGTTCAACGTGGGTTCAGGCGACCAGTGCGTTGTGGGATGTGACATCCCATCAGCGTGCAACTACAACGCCGACACGAACATTGCCGACATCACACTCTGTGTGTTCGACGGATGCTCTGGCTGCACTTACGCAACTGCGACCAACTACGACGATGGCGCTGTGATTGACGACGGTTCTTGCAACTTCGAAATCGCAAACCCATGTCCTGCAGACTTGAACGGCGACGGCTCAGTGTCTACTGCTGACTTGCTCGAATTCTTGACTGCATTCGGTCAGGAGTGCTGATCTGAACGACTGAAACAATGGAAAGGCCCGGCGCAAGCCGGGCCTTTTTGTTTCTTTGAATTCATGAACTCAATACTCATCACAGGAGCGGGAAGCGGCATTGGGGCCGCAGTGGCCCAGAGACTTTCCCAGCGTGAGGGAATTCGTGTCCTTCTTGTGGGACGTCGCATGGAAGCGTTGGAGAAGGTGCGGTCGGCCATGCACAGGCCGGCCATGCACGCAGCCCTTTCTGTGGATGTGTCGGATGCCCAAGCCTTGGTGGCAGCGTTGGAAACCAAGACGGCAGGATTGGGCAGGCATCCACTTGTCGGGGTGTTCGCCAATGCGGGCATCGGAGGAGGGAACCAATGGGGCGAGGACGACCGTTGGGAGGACATCATCCGTGTGAATTTGACGGGTACGTACAACACGCTCATGGCGAGTCGGCCGTTTTTGGACCGGTCAAAAGGCGTGAAGCAGGTGCTTGTCACCAGCAGTGTCCTGGCGCGTTTTGGGGTTTCTGGACAGAGTGCGTATGTGACCAGCAAGACCGGGCTGTTGGGCTTGGTGAGGTCTTTGGCTGTGGAATGGTCGCCTCAAGGCATTATGGTGAATGCGGTGTGCCCGGGTTGGGTGGACACCGACATGGCGAGAAACAGCATTCAGTCGATGGCTGACGCACAGGGCCTGTCCTTCGAGGAGTGCAAGGCCCAGCAGGAGGCGATTTTGCCAAGCCTGCGAATGACCACGCCAGCGGAAATGGCACAATGGGTCGATTTCGTGTTTACTGGCTTGGGCGAGGGTGAAGTTGAGCCGAGGCTGGCGACGTTCACAGGACAAGCCTTGGACGTCAACAGTGGCTCTTGGATGGGTTGAGTCCGGGTTGTCGGTCTACCTTTGAACCATGCGACACAACCTGAGCGATGTGGCGGCCTTGATGAAGGACCGCCGCTCTTTTTCACCGGAGGCCATGGGGCCACGGAAAGTGCACCGAGACATCGTCGAAGAGATTTTGAGGGCAGGAACTTGGGCGGCCACGCATGGCATGACCCAACCTTGGAGGTTCACCGTCTTTTCCGGGGAGGGACTGAATGTGTTGCGGGAAGGGCTGCCGCTGTGGTACGCCAGCCATGTCGGTCCCGACAAGGTGAACGAGGCCCGTGTCGCCAGGCTGAAAGCCAGGTTCGACACGTGCAACTGTGTGATTGGCCTGGGGCGTGTGCACGATCCGGAAGGTCGGATTTCAGAGGAAGACAACGCCTGGGCGGTGGCAGCTGCGGTGCAAAACATGCATTTGATGTGCACGGCTTACGGCCTTGGTGCGAAGTGGACGACGCCCAAATTCATAACCCGGCCTGAGGTCAAGGAGGCGATTGGCCTCCCGGAGGAGGGCACCGTGATGGGCCTGTTTTACGTGGGCTATCCCGCAGGGGACTGGCCCAAGAGCCACCGAATGCCGCTTGAATTTGTCACCCGATGGCAGGATGGAGAGGCACCGGCCATGAAGGCGCACGAGCTCAAGCCCACCTTGAAAGGATGACGATGAGGTGGGTCAACCATCACAGCCATCCAGGAGACAACCGGTACCGGGTGTTCGTTTTTCGTGAGGCAGAGCACGCCACGCGGTTTGCCGAGCGGCTGACCGCGGCGGGCATCGGCTTTGAACGCCATGAGGAAGACGGAGAAGTGATGTTTGGGGTGGCCAAGACCTACGACAGCGTGACCATCCGAGAGAACAATTTGGTGCATGGAGAATTCCGCGACCCGTTCATTCCACACAAGGGATGGCGATGGGGATTGCTCGTGTTCACAGCCGCAGTGCTCGGACTGGCCGTGTTGGGATGGTTGACCTCCACCACCGCACATGCCCAACCTTCAGGGTTGCCTTGGGAGTTGGACGTGGTGTCAAGGGTGCATGTGCCCGTCGAGGCGTTGGGCATGGAGCCTGCGGACGGGACCACCCAGGGATTGACCAGCACATGGACGCCGCGGGTGGGCACAGAATTTGGCTTGAGGATTCACCGTCGGTTGCGTGAAGGGTGGACGTTGGGCGGGGGCATCGAGTGGGTGCGGCGGGAGCATCTTGTGGTGTCGACTTACGCCAACGACACCTTGGGCGTTGCCACCGTGGACACGCTGCCTCAGTTGAGGAGTTTGGCGTACCGGTTGCCTGTGTTGGGGGGCATTCGGATTCCGTTGGGATGGAACGGAACGGAGTTGCAGGCGAGCGGTGGGGTTGCGTTGGAATGGAAGACCAGCGAGACCATCGCATCCATGTTGGTCCAAACCGCCGAAGACGACCGGGTGTTGCAGGCTTATCAAGGTCGAGCGCGTTTTGTGACGGTGCCGGTGTTGGCGGAGATCGGCATTCAAAAGGCCGCCGGGAATGAGACACCTGGTTGGTACATCGGTTGGTTTTGGTCGAGTCCGATGGGACGGGGCACGTGGGCGGAAACAACGTGGACATCCGGATCGGTGTCGGCCTTGTCCAGGATTTGGCTGCCCCAAGTGGTGACGGGAGTGGACCTCCGGCTTGTCCTGCCTGAATGAAAAAAGCCCACCCCGAAGGGCAGGCTTTTGAAAATGCGGATTCGCAGGCTTTATTGCGCCGCAGCAACCAGGTTGAAGCCCACGGTGAAGTTGTCGTGGATGAGGTTGTCTCCGAGGTTGTCGAAGAACGAGCCTGAGCCGTACTTCACGTCGAACTGAGAACGGTCGAGCACGACTTCGCCCTGGACGGACAGGGTGCCGTCCTTTTCAGTCACGTTGGCAGGGAAGGTCACGCTTTGCGTGATGCCGCGGATGGTGAAGTTGCCTGTCACCGAGTGTGTCGCATCGCCGTCTGGGGTGGCGGTCAACTCACGCAACGAGAATGCGCTCGTTTTGTGCTCGCTCACGTGGAAGAAATCTTCGCTCACCAAGTGTCCAATGAGCTTGTCGCCCCACTCTCCTTCGAGGTCGGTGCAGGCAATGGCCTCCATGTTTGCAATGACGTTGGCGGCGATGAGTTCACCGTTTTCCACAGACATGTATCCGTTGAGCAGACCGACAGTGCCCATGTGCTCGCCAGTCACTTTTGTGGCGTGCCATGTGATTTCGGACGCCGCGGCGTCGACTTTGTAGCGGGTGGTGCCTTCTTCGTTGTTTGCGAAGGCGGTGAGGGTGAGCGTAGCAGTGGCACAGAGGGTCATGAGTTTGGTCATTGCAGGTTGAATTGAGTTTGAATGTTCAGGGTTGTGTGTCGTTCCACGCGTCCAAGAGGTCGATGGCCTTGAGCGCGTCTTCCTCAGACCAAACCGATTGAAGTGAACGCATGTTCTCGTCCATCAACGTTTTCAGTTGGGTGGTGAGTGCGTCGCCTTCTTCCGTCAGGGCGATGTCGACCCGGCGGCGGTCGCTGGGGCACGTTTCACGTCGGACGAGGCCTTTGGCCATCAGCTTGTCCACGAGGCGCGACGTGTTGCTGTTCCGGTCAATCATGCGTCCGCTGATGTCCCGAAGCGCCAGGGGTTGGCCGTGTTGGCCGCGGAGGATCCGAAGTATGTTGAATTGTTCAGGCGTGATGCCATGCGGCTTCAGCAGCGCACGATGGTGGTTCAACATGGTGCTGGCTGTGTGGAGAACTGTCAACGCCAGTTGCTCCTGCGGCGAAGCGAAGGAGGTCATTTGGATGGCTTGAGGCGTTTTCACCTTACAAATGTAGTCACAATAGATGTAGATACAATAAAAATATCTTTAATGAATTGCGCCCCCGGAATTCGGAGGCGCAGTTCAAAGGGGGAAAGCCAGGGTCAGGAGGTCAACGCCTTCCGGACAAATCCGGAGATGACCTTCCCGTCGGCTTGTCCCGCCATGGCAGCGGTGGCCAAGCCCATGACTTTGCCCATGTCCGCCATGGAGCTGGCTCCGGTCTCGGCCACGATGGCGTTGACCTTGGCCTCAATTTCGGCCTCGGACAAGGCCGCAGGGAGGAAGGCCTGGATGACAGCAGCTTGGGCGGTTTCTTCGGCCGCCAAGTCTGCACGGCCTTGTTCCGTGTACAGCGCGGCCGTTTCGTTTCTCTGCTTCAACAACTTGCTCAAAATGGCCAGGGTCGTGGCGTCGTCCACGTCGTCGCTGGCGCCGTCTTTCGTGGCTTCGAGCATCAGTTTGCTTTTGATGTCACGCAAGGCCGCCAGGCGGTCCCTGTCTTTGGCGCGCATGGCGTCCTTGATGCCCTGTGCAATGGAGTCTGCGAGTTGGCCCATGTCAGTCGACGTTGTCGTGCAAGAAGGAGTTGTCGTCACGAAGCTCGAAGCGGCGGTTGCCTTCTGCGTCCACTTCCTCGTTCAGCTGAAACCGGCTCATTTGGGACTCGGAGCTGTGCGGGGTGTCGTCGATGGAAATGTTGCGGCGCTTGTACGCAGGCTCGTTTTCCAAGTCGGCGATGCGACCCGGCAAGTTCAGCTTGCTCTTGAAGTCCGCCAGGTTGCGGGTGATTTGCCGTTGGCGTTCTGCAAACGCTTCACGTGAAGGCTGAACAGAAGGCTGAGCCTGCGGTTCTGGGGCCTCTGTCGGTTGGGAGCCTTGCGGTGTTTCTGGCGTCAAGTCTTGAGGCTCTGGGGCGTCGTCCAAGTTGAAAATCACAAACCCTTCCTCTGGGGCCGCTTCAGGAGCTGTCTCGTTGGTGGTGTCTTCGGGCGTGGCCTCTTCCTCCGCATGGCTCAAATGGTTGAGGGGAAGGTTCGTGAGGTGTGCATCCGTGGGGACGTCGCTTTCGATGTTTTGTTCCGCACTGGGGAACAATTCCTTTTGGGGCGCACTCACGTCCCAGTTCAGGCGGTCGGTCGTCGTGGGCTCCTCGGCAGTGGGGGTGTCCGGCGTGAGCAAGAAGGGTTCTGCTGGCGCTTGTGTCGCTTCGGTGGGTGCGGCCTGCGCTTCGGGTTGGGCTTGGTCGCTGTCTTCTCCGGAAAGCCAGTGCTTCTTAGGGGTGGCTGGCGTGGCGCCAGATGCGAGGTCCTTGCCCTCAAACCCTGTGGCAATCACAGTGACGCAAAGGTCTTCGCCCAAGTTCTCGTCGGTGCCGTATCCCCAAATGACTTCGGCGGTTTGGCCTGCGGCCTCCTGGATGTGGTCGGTGATTTCCATGATCTCGTCCATCAGAATCTCCTCGGTTCCGAAAGTGATGTTCAGGAGCACGTGGTCCGCACCAGTGATGTCGCTGTCGTTCAGCAACGGGCTCTCGAGCGCTTCGGTCACGGCCTTGGCTGCGCGTCCCTGGCCAGATGCGCTACCTGAGCCCATGATGGCACGTCCGCTGTCCCGCATGACGGTGTTGACGTCGTTCATGTCGACGTTGATCTCCCCTGTGAGGGTGATGACCTCAGCGATGCCTTTGGCGGCGGTGCAGAGGATTTGGTCCGCGTTGGCAAACGCGCTGCGGATGGTCTGGTTGCCAAACAGCTCCCGAAGCTTGTCGTTGCGAATGATTAAAAGCGTGTCCACTGCGGCCCGCATCTGTTCGAGGCCTTCGGTGGCCTGTTGGTTGCGGCGGCGACCCTCAAACATGAATGGCACGGTCACAATGCCCACAGTCAAGATGCCGCGCTCTTTGCACGCTTGGGCGATCACCGGGGCTGCACCCGTTCCTGTGCCGCCTCCCATGCCGGCGGTCAAGAACACCATGCTGGTGTCGGTCCCCAACAAGTTCAACACTTCGTCCAGGCTTTCAATCGCGGCGTTCCTGCCCACTTCTGGGAGTGAGCCTGCGCCTTGTCCTCCAGTGAGTGTGGCCCCGAGCTGGACTTTACGTGGAACGGGGCTGATGTCCAGTGCCTGGGCATCCGTGTTGCAGACGATGAAGTCGACGCCGTTGATGCCTTTTTGGTACATGGTGTTGACCGCGTTGGAGCCGCCACCACCCACGCCGATCACTTTGATGGGCGAGTTGGAGGATTGAGGAAGGTTGAAGTGCATGGGATGGGGTTTTCAGGAGTGGGAGAGGTGAAGGGGCTCAGGAGGCGTCGTCGGTTTCGAACCAGTTCTTGATGCTCTTCATGAAGTTGGAACCGAAGTCAATCACAGGCTTCGAGTTGGAGGCGGTGGATTCGTTGTCCGACGTGTTCCACTTGTGGTCGTAGCCCTTGATGACAAGGCCGACCCCGGTCGAGTATGACGGGATGGACGTGTCTTCTGGAGCGCTGGCGATGTGCTCGGCTGGGAAGCCCAGGCGGCAATCCAAGCCAGTGACGAATTGGAAGAGCTGTGTGACGTGCTTCAACTGGGAACCGCCCCCGGTGAGCACAATGCCGCCGATGAGTTGGTCGCCAAACCCGGAGCTCCGGATTTCGTAGTGCACGTGCTCGATGATTTCGGTCATGCGCGCCTCGATGATCTGCGCCAACGTCTTCAAGGCGATTTCCTTCGGCTTGCGGCCTGTCAGCCCTGGAATGCAGACGATCTCGTTGGACTTGGTTTCCTGCGAGAGGGCGGAGCCAAACTTTTTCTTCAATTGTTCCGCTTGCTTCTTCATGATTTGGCATCCCTGGCGGATGTCGTCGCTGATGACGTTGCCTCCGAAGGGGATGACGGCCGTGTGGCGGATGATGCCGTCTTGGAAGATGGCGATGTCGGTGGTGCCGCCGCCGATGTCGACCAGCGCCACGCCCGCTTCTTTTTCCTCGTCAGACAACACAGAGGCGGCAGAGGCGAGGGGCTCGAGGATCAACTGATCCACTTCGAGGTCGGCTTTTTTGATGCACTTGTAAATGTTCTGCGCCGCGGCCGTTTGGCAGGTGATGATGTGGAAGTTGGCCTCCAAACGCACGCCGGACATGCCGATGGGGTCTTTGATGCCTTGCTCGTTGTCCACGGTGAATTCCTGGGGAATGACGTCCAAAATCTGCTCACCAGGTTGCATCACGAGCTTGCGCATGTCTTGGATGAGCGCCTCGATGTCCTCTTGGCTGATTTCCGCTTCAAGGTTTTCGCGGGTGATCATGCCGCGGTGTTGGAGGGACTTGATGTGCTGCCCGGCGATGCCCACGTTCACGAGTTGGATTTGGGCACCCACCTTCATCTCAGCTTCCTCAACCGCTTGCTTGATCGACGCCACCGTGCGGTCGATGTTGGCCACCACGCCGCGTGACACCCCCACAGACTCGCTGCGTCCGAAGCCGAGCAATTCAATTTTCCCGAATTCGTTCTTGCGCCCGATGAAGCAGGCGATTTTGGTGGTCCCGATGTCGAGGCCGACGACGATTTCCCCGGAGGGTTGTGCGTGTGTGTTGTCCATCATGGGTAGCGTTGTGCGATCACTTGGTCGCGGTAGGTGAGGTCAATGCGTTTGTAGTTTCTCAGGTTGCCACGCTCAATTTGTGCGCGGTAAAACGTCAGCAGGTTGCGCTTCTTGTGCGCCGCCTCGCTCCCGTCTCCCAAGACGATGTGGTGTCCCGCAAGTCGCGGATGCAGGACCAATTCTCCTTGGTCGTTCACAGAGAGTTGGTCGGTGAGGTTGTTCCAAAAGGCGTCACCTCGGGTGTCGTTCACGAACTGCAAGCCCATCTTGGCTTGGTCGGCCTGGGTGACGTGCATGACAGGCAGGTGAGGCGCGTGGTACGGGTCCAGGGCCATGCGCTCCCCGTCCCGGTCCAGGTAATGGTCCTCGCCACCCTTGACGTGCACGCGCATCACAGGGCGGCGTTGCCACACGTCGATGTGCAGGGTGCCGTCCATGTGCGGGTAGACTTCCGCCTTGGCGCAAGCGTCGAGGGCTTCGAGGTGGGTGACCACCGATTGCAAGTCCACGTCGACCAGCAGTTCTCCTTCGAGTCGGTTCGTGCCGAGTTGGTCGGCCAGCCGGCTGGGGTCCAAGAACCCGGCCCGCGCTTCGTCCTTGACTTCGATTTGGACTTTGCGCACCCGACGTCCCGCCGCCTCGGCAGAGGAAAAGCCCAAGACAACCCCGAGGAGGGCCATCAAGCTGAGGGAGATGAGTGTGCGCAGAATCATGGTTTCACTTCCGGCGGTCCTGCATGTGCTGGAGGGCTTGTGGAACCAAGCGATCGATGTCGCCTGCACCTGCCGTCACCAGCACGTCCACAGGACATGCCTTCAAGGAAGTGAAGATGGAATCTGAAGCAACGAGATGCTTGTCAGGGCTGGAGATGTTATCAAACAGCCATTGTGCATCAACCCCGGGAATGGGCGCTTCCCGGGCGGGGTAAATGGGGAGCAAAAACAGCCGATCGGCCTGGCCCAACACCCGGGCAAATTCCGCACCGAAGTCGCGCGTTCTGGAGTACAAATGCGGTTGAAACACCATGGTCACATGGCGGTCTGGCCAACGGCTTCGCACGGCGGACAACAGCGCTTCGAGTTCCGAAGGGTGGTGGGCATAGTCGTCGATGTACGTGGCTTCCGGCGTGTCCCAATGCACCTCCATCCGACGCTTCACGCCGCCGAAGCTTTCGACCCTGTGGGCCAACACGTCGGCACCCACATGGGCGTGAGAGGCCAAGGCGGCGGCCACAAGCGCATTGGCCGTGTTGTGCCGTCCTGCAAGGGCGGGCGCGGCCTCAAACGAGCAGATTTTGTCGGGGTTGTTTCGATGCAATTCGAACGTGACGCTTTTGGCGTGAGGGCGGAGGGTGGCGAGGTGGTCCACCCCTTCAGGCACGTCTTCGCCGAGGTCCACCACGGCGAACCGTTCAAGGGTTTTTTGGTGCGGCCAAGGGAGGTCGTGGGGCACGATCAGGGTCTGGCCCACTTGGGAGCCAAACACGTGAAACGATTCGCGGAACGCTTCCTCTGTGCCGTACACGTCCAAATGGTCTGGGTCCAAGTTGGTGACCGCGGCATGCGTGGGGTGCAGTTGGTGAAAGCTGCGGTCGAATTCGTCGGCCTCGACCACGTGCCATTCTGCGCCTGGCCTGGACAGCAGGTTGGTGCCTGTGGCTGCGTCGATGCCGCCGAGGAAGGCATGGCATCCTGCGGGATGCGCCATGAGCATGTCCGCCAACCAGCTTGACGTGGTGGTTTTGCCGTGGGTTCCAGCCACCGCCAACGTGGGACTGTTTCGGGCGATGGCGCCCAAGAGTTCGGCCCGCTTCAGGGCCGGGATGCCTCGGGATTCGAAATGACGCTTGAGCTTGAAATCGGCGGGCACAGCCGGGGTCCACACGAGGGTCGGAGTCTTCTGTCGTGCCCAATCTGGCAGGTCGTCAGGGTCGTCCGAATGTCCCACCCAGACGCCCTCTTCCTTCAGCCGATCCAAGAGGGGGGAAGGGGTCAAATCGTACCCGCCCACCACATGCCCCAGGCTGTGCAAATGCCGGGCGAGCGCGCTCATGCCGATGCCGCCAAGGCCAAGGAAGAAGACGTGTTGGGCCACTGTCATGGGTCAGGCAAGCAGGCGTTCGAGTTCGTCCACGACTGCGGCGGCGGCGTGCGGTTTGGCCGCGCCCTTCATGGCCTCGGCCATGGCTGCGCACGTTTCCGGATCGTGGAGCAGCCGGGCGACGGTTTCGCCCAACTTCTTCCGCACCTCACGGTCTGGCAACAATTCGGCGCCACCCAGTTCAGTCAGGCTTCGGGCGTTGTGGGTTTGGTGGTCCTCAGCCACGTGCGGAGAAGGCACGAGCACGGCGGGCTTGCCCACCAGCGCCAATTCTGCCACCGACATCGCCCCGGCACGGGATGCGATCAGGCGGGCCGCTCCATAAGCCAGGTCCATGCGGTCCACAAACCCCCTGCACACGACCCCGTCGCAGGGATGGGCGTTGAGCCAAGTTTGGGCCTCCTTTTCATGCCGTCCCCCGCATTGCCACAGGAGTTGGTACCCGCGCTGCGCCGCGGAGGGTTCCGCGGTCAGGATGGCTTTCACGGCGTCGTTGATGGACACGGCGCCCAAGCTTCCGCCCATGACAAACACCACAGGCAGGTCGTCCCTCAGCCCAAAATGGTCGAGGGCTTCTTGGTGTTGTCCGTCGTGCGGCTGGGCAAGTTGGACGACGTGGTGCCGGAGGGGGTTGCCGGTGACGACGAGGCGCTTGGCGGGAAACCAGCGTTCCATGCCAGGCATGCCGGCACACACCAGGCGCACGCGGTGGGCCAAAAGCCGGTTGGTCACCCCGGGGAAGCTGTTTTGTTCTTGGATGAGGGTGGGCAGGCCCAAGCGCACGGCTTGGTCCAACAAGGGGCCGCTGGCAAACCCACCGACACCCACCACCACCTGCGGTCGGTGACGTTTCAACAAGCGTCGCGCCTTCCAGAGGCTGCTCAGGAGCATGAAGGGGAACACCAGGTTGCGGGTGCTGGTCAGCTTCCGTTCCACCCCGGTGATCCAAAGGCCGTCGATGTCGTACCCGGCGGCAGGAATCTTGTTCATTTCCATGCGTCCCAAGGCGCCGACAAAGCGGACGTTGGCCTCGGGGTTGCGGCGCACAATCTCATCGGCAATCGCGAGCGCAGGATGGATGTGGCCGCCTGTGCCGCCTCCGGAAACGATGACGTTGGTGAGTGGGGTCATCGCTTGAGCGCGTTGCCTTGCGTTTTCACGCCTTCACCCGCCACCACGCGGGACACGGCGAGCATCATGCCGATCGACATGCACGTGAACAGGAGCGAGGTGCCCCCGTAACTCACCAAAGGCAGCGGTTGGCCGGTGGTGGGGAACAGCCGGACCGACACCCCCATGTTGATGAGGGCTTGCACGGCGATGGTCAGCCCCAGGCCGAGCACCAGATTCCGGGCGAACAGCGAATCGCAGCGGACCGCCGTTTGGGAGGCCCTGAACAGCAAGGCGAGATAGAGCAAGACCAGCCCGAGTCCCCCCACCGCGCCCCACTCCTCCACGATGAAGGCGTAGATCATGTCGGAATAGGGGTGGGGCAGGAAGTTCCGGGAGGTGCCAGACGCCGGCCCAGACGGCAGGATGCCGCCTTTGTGGATGGCGATTTGGGCCAATTCAATTTGATAGTCTTCCGCGCTGGACTCGCCACCGCCTTCGCCTGATGCGAAGCCCGCAAAGCTCTCGATGCGGCTCGCCCACGTTCCGAATCGGGGCAATGCCTCGGGGGCCGCTTTGCCCAGTCCGTAGAGCATCACCAGCGCCGAGGCGGCGATGCCCACCACCCTCGCGACTTGCAGCCATGGCAGTCCTCCAACGAACAGCATGGCAAAACAAATGGCGCCGAGCATGGCGGCGGTGGAAAAATCCGAGGGCAAGATGAGGGCGCACACGAGGCCAATGCCGGCCAAGATGGGTGCCACCCCTTGCCAAAAATCATGCAGCCTGTCCCGGCGCACTTGCAATTGCCTCGCCACCCACATGACCAGGGCGAGCTTGGCAAAGTCCGAGGTCTGCACTGTCAATCCAATGAAGGGAATCTTGATCCAGCGCCGCGCGTCGTTGATGTCCGTGCCAAAGAGCAACGTGAACACCAGCGCGGCCACCGCCAACACCATGACCAGGTTGGCGAGTTTGCTGAAATACTTGAAATGGATGCGGTGCACACCAAACATGACGAGCCACCCCAAGGACAACAACCCCACCTGCTTGAACAGGAATTTGGCGCTGTTGCCGTCGGCTTTGTACGCGAGCGTGCTGATGGCGCTGTACACCGTGACCAACGAGGCCATGGTCAGCACCAGGGCGATGCCCCAGAGCACGCGGTCGCCTTCCAACCGCTGACGGATCCCTGCGATGAGTTCGTTCATCGGCTCAAATCAGAGGGCGCGGACGGCGTTTTTGAAGGCGCGGCCACGTTGCTCGTAGCTGCCAAACAAGTCGAAGCTCGCGCAAGCCGGGGACAGCAACGCTTGGTCGCCTGGCATGCCGAGGTGGTACGCCAAGGCCACGGCTTCCTCGGCCGAGCCCACGTCGTGGCTGCTCTCCACCAGCCCGTCGAACGCGTCGTGCAGGGGCTTGTTGTTGTTGCCCATGCAGATCATGTGCTTCACTTTGTCGCGGACCAGGGGCACCAAAGTGCTGTAGTCGTTGCCTTTGTCGATGCCGCCGGCGATCCAAATCACAGGAGATGTCGCGCATTCCAGGGCGTACCACACGCTGTTGACGTTGGTGGCTTTGGAGTCGTTGATGAACGTGATGCCGTTCACTTCAGAGACGTACTCGAGGCGATGCTCGACGCCTTCGAAGCTCTGGAGGCTCTCGCGGATCCCGTCCTTGCGGAGGTCCAAAATGCGTCCTGTCATGCCGGCCGCCATGGAGTTGAAGAGGTTGTGCTTCCCTTGCACGGCCAATTTTTGAATGGTCATGGTGAATGAATTGAGATGTTGGAGTTTGAATTTTCTAGGGTCTTGAGGGTGCAAACCGCCACCCCGGCCTTCGTGGGCGACCTCGTCGAACGGGCGCTCGGCAGACAGGGGGTGGAGTTGGGCGGCGGTGCCGCGGTCGTGGAGCATGCGACCGGTCCAGTCGCAGTCCGCGTTGTAGATAAGGTGGTCGCCCGCCTTTTGGGCTTGCGTGATGCGCCACTTCGAAGCGGCGTACGACGACATGTCGTTCCCATACCGGTCCAAGTGGTCCGGGGTGATGTTGAGCAGGACGGCCACGTCCGGGCTGAACGTGGATGTGCCGTCGAGCTGAAAGCTGCTGACCTCAATGACGGTGGCTTGTGCCGCCGCGTCGCCAGCTTCGTGCCGCTCGGCCAAGCGGCGGGACCAGCTCGTGCCGATGTTCCCGACGCAGTCCACGTCCCACCCTTCATGACGCAACATGTGGTCAATCATCGAGGTGGTGGTGGTCTTGCCGTTGGCGCCTGTGACGGCCACCACCGGGGTGGTGTGGCCTTGCGCCGTGAAGACGCGGCTGGCGTATTCGATGTCGCTGATGACCTCCCGTCCTTGCGCGCGGCAGGTGTCGACAATGGGAGCGTCGTCAGGGATGCCCGGACTCTTGACCACCACTTCGGTGTCCATCCACGCCTCGGGGCGGTGTCCGCCGAGCTCGTGGCCAATGCCGTGGGCCTTCATTTCAGCAGAACCCGGGCCGCGGCCTTCCCCCGCGTCGCTCACGAACGCACGCGCGCCCACGGACTTCGCCAGCAAGGCGGAGCCCACGCCGCTTTCGCCGGCGCCCAAAATCAGGATGGGATCTGTGAGGTTCATGGGACTGGGGTCAGCGAACTTTCAGGGTGACGATGGTGACGACGGCCAACAGGATGCCGACGATCCAGAAGCGCGCCGTGATTTTGGATTCCGGCATGTTTTGTTTCTGGAAGTGGTGGTGGAGTGGCGCCATCAGGAAGACCCTGCGGCCTTCGCCGTACTTCTTTTTGGTATGGCGGAACCACCCCACTTGAATGACGACGCTCAGGTTTTCAATCAAGAAGATGCCGCAGAGCACAGGGATCAGAAGTTCCTTGCGGATGGCGATCGCGAACGTCGCAATGATGCCTCCCAAAGCAAGCGATCCGGTGTCCCCCATGAAGACCTGGGCGGGGAACGCGTTGTACCACAAGAAGGCCACGCACGCCCCAACGAATGCGGCGATGAACACCACGAGTTCTTCCGAACCCGGGATGTACATGATGCTCAGGTAGTCGGCGATGACCGTGTTGGAGCTGACGTAGGCCAAAACCGCCAGGGCCATGCCCACGATGGCGCTGGTGCCTGTGGCTAGGCCGTCGATGCCGTCGGTGAGGTTGGCGCCGTTGCTGACGGCCGTCACGACCACGATGACCAAGGGGATGAAGACCAGCCACACGTATTGGGCGGCGTCTTCGATGGCCCAAGACAAGAGCCACGCGTAGTCGAAGTGGTTGTCCTTGATGAAGGGAATGGTCGTGGCGGTGGAGCGCACGGTGGTCCAGGTGCCGTCCGCCGCCATTTCCTTGATGGCGATGTCGGGGTGCCAAATCATCGCCGCGCCCAGGATGACGCCCATGCCGACTTGCCCAATGACCTTGAAGCGTCCGGCCAGACCTTCTTTGTTCTTCTTGAAGACTTTGATGTAGTCGTCCACGAACCCAATGGCGCCGAGCCAAACGGTGCTCAACACCATCAATTGGGTGTACACGTTGGTCAAGTCGGCAAACAACAGGGTGGGCAGGAGGATGGCGCCCAGGATGATCAGGCCGCCCATGGTGGGGGTGCCCTGCTTGTTCATTTGGCCTTCGAGGCCCAAGTCGCGCACGATCTCGCCCACCTGCTTCAATTGCAGCCACTCGATGATGCGCTTTCCAAACGCAATGCCCACCACCAGCGACGTGAGCAAGCTCATGGCTGCGCGGAACGAGACGAAGTTGAACAGGCCGGCACCTGGCAAATCGTAGAGCTCGCGGAGGGTGGTGAAGAGGTGGTACAGCATGGGGACGGCTCAGGCGGTGGGTTGGAAGGCAGATTTCAGTTCTTCGCGGTCGTCGAAGGGATGGCGCTCGCCGTGGATTTCCTGGTAGGTTTCGTGACCCTTGCCTGCGACCAACACGACGTCCCCAGGCTCCGCCAATGCGGCTGCGGTGCGGATGGCTTCACGACGATCCACGATGCTCAGGCACTTGCGTCGGTCGATGGGGTCGAGCCCAGCCTCCATGTCGCGCAGGATTGCGTTGGGGTCTTCGCTGCGGGGGTTGTCGCTGGTGAGGATGACCCGGTCTGAGCCTTTCACGGCGCTCAACGCCATGACAGGGCGCTTGGCCGTGTCGCGGTCGCCTCCGCAGCCCACCACGGTGATGACCTTCTCTCCGCCGCTTCGCACGTGGGCGATGGTGCGAAGCACGTTGTCCAGCGCATCCGGGGTGTGGGCGTAGTCCACAATGGCGGTGATGCCGTCCCGCGCGGGCACGCGCTCAAAGCGTCCTGCAGGCGGTTGGAGCAACGACATTTGGGTCAGTGTGTGGATGGGGTCGGTGCCCAGCTGTTTGGCCACGACGTAGACCGCCAAGAGGTTGCTGGCGTTGAAGCCGCCCACCAGTTGCGAGTAGAGTTCTTGGCCGTCGAGGTGAAGGACCAACCCTGAGATTTGGTTTTCCACGAGCCGGGCCCGCTCGTCGGCGACCCCTTGGATGGCCATGGTCACAGCCTTGGCTTTCGTGTCGGCCACCATGTCTTCAGCGTGGGTGTCGTCGGCGTTCACCAAGGCAAACGCCGAGGCCGGCAACCGGTCGAACAGCTGCTTCTTCGCTTGGATGTACCCGTTGAAGTCGCCGTGGTAATCGAGGTGGTCGTGCGAAATGTTGGTGAACACGGCCCCAGTGAAGGAGGTGCCTGCGATGCGTTCCTGCACAATCGCGTGAGAACTGGCCTCCATGAACACGTGCGTGCACCCTTCGTCGGCCATCTCGCGCAACAACGCTTGGAGGTTCAGGGCGTCGGGGGTGGTGTGGGTCGCGGGCACCACGCGGTCCACAATCCTGTTTTCCACGGTGCCGAGCATGCCCACCTTGCGGTCCAAGAGCCGGAACAGTTGGTGGAGCAGACTGACCGTGGTGGTCTTGCCGTTGGTGCCCGTGACGGCCACCACCTTCATGTCCTTGGAGGGGTGGTCGTGGAAGGCGGAGGCGATGTGGCCAAGGGCGGCCGCGCTGGACTTGACCTGGACCACGGTGACGTGGTCGGGGGTGTTTTCAGGCATCCGCTCACACACCACGCATGTGGCGCCAGATGCGATGGCCGTGTCGATGTAGTCGTGCCCATCCACCGTGGCGCCTGGCACAGCCACGAACAAGCCAAGCGGTTGAACTTTCCGAGAATCCAGGGCGATGTGTTCCACCGCCACGTGGGTGGTGCCTCGCACCTCGAGGATGCGCGCGTCGTAGAGAAGGTCGGAGAGCAATTTCACGAGAGGCGGAGTTGGATGGTGGTGACCTCGGGGCGCAATGGGGTGCCCGGGGCGATGGACTGAGATTTGACGGTGCCGATGCCGTTGTATTTCACTTGCAATCCTGCGTTTTCCAGCAGGTAAAGGGCGTCGCGCAAGCCCATGCCGCGGACGTCGGGGATGCCCGATTCGGGGAATTCAAGGGCGGTCAGGGTCGCGGTTTGTTCTCCGGTGGTGACGTTCACCCAATCGGCGGCGGTTTCTCCTGTGTGGGTCATGCCGATGGCGGTGTAGATGTCGGCCAGCGCATGTCGGGCGCCGTCCTTCGCGGCAGGCATGGATTTTTCCTCGGCCAAGTCCCGATCGTCCAACGTGTGGAACGCCGGATCTGTGGCGTAGATCAGGTCGGCCACGTCCCGGAACACGGGGGCGGCGATGGTGCTGCCGTAGTACCGGCCACTCTTGGTGTCCGCGATGACCACGACGCAGGAGTATCGGGGCGCATCGGCGGGGAAATACCCTGCGAAGGACGCGCGGTAGCGGCCCTCGGCGTACCCGTTGCCAGTCGCGATTCGGGCCGTGCCTGTTTTTCCGGCCACGGTGTAGGGGCGTCCCTTGAACTGCTGCTTCGCCGTGCCTTCGCCGTCCTCTTCGCACACAGCTTCCATCATTTGTTTGCATGCGGCGAGCGTGGAGGCGCTGCAGATGCGCGGATTCAAGACGAATGGCTCGTAGGTCTTCACCGTTTCTCCGCCGCTTTGCAAAGCCTGCACGAGCTGGGGGCGCATCATCTTCCCGTTGTTGGCGATGGCGTTGTACAGCGTCAAGGTTTGCAGCGGCGTTTGGGTCAGCTCGTAGCCGATGGCCATTTGGGTCAAAGTGATGCCCGTCCAATCCCGAGCGCTGGGGTCTGTTTTGACTTTGGGTTTGGCCTCGCCCACGTAGCGGATGCCTGTTTTGGTGGTCACGCCGAGGCCCTCAAGTCGCTGGGTGAACGCGGAAGGCTTGGCTTCGAACGTTTGTTTCACGGCCAGCGCGGAGCCAATGTTGGAGCTCACTTCGAAGACTTTCAGCAGGTCGATCTCCCCGTGGCCGCCGTCCTTGTAGTTGCTGTCGCGCATGCGCTTGCCGTGGAAGTGGATTTCGCCTTCTTTCGTGTCCACCGAGTCTGTGGGAAGCATGCCTTCTTCCATGCAGGCCAAAAGGGTGGCCAGTTTGAAGGTGGAGCCGGGTTCCACCGCCGTGCCGATGGCGTGGTTGAAGTCCTCCCAGTACTCCACCGTGCCGTTGGTGGATTCGTGGCGGGTGAGGTTGGAAATGGCTTGGATGTGTCCTGATTGGACTTCGCACACGATGACGGTGCCCCACGCGGCGTCGTGCTTGCGGAGTTGCCGCTCGAGGGCGGTGGTCGCCACGTCTTGGAGGTGCAGGTTCAGGGTGGTGACCACGTCCAACCCTTCGACCGGATCCACGAGGTAGTCGTCTGTGACGGGCATCCACTGGTTGCCGGCCACCTTGCGCGAGAGTTGCTGGCCTTCCACGCCAGAGAGTTCTTCGTTCCAGGCGCGCTCGATGCCGACGCGTTGCTGCTCACGGTCGATGCCCACGGTTCGTGCGGCGAGCTTGCCGAAGGGGCGACGGCGGTTTTCACGACGCTCGAACACCAAACCGCTCTTGTACCGGCCCAACTTCACGAAGGGGAGTTCGCGCAGTTCCTTGTAGGCGGTGAAGGGGATGTTTCGGGCGATGAGGGCGCCGCGGTGTCCGCGTTGTCTGGCGTTGTCGAATTTGCGTCGGATGCCTTCGCTGGATTTGTCGGTGGCCTTGCCCAGCAACTGGCACAGGGTGTCCACGGTGCTGAAGTAATCGTCCCAGCGCATGCCTTCGCATTTGGAGTCCCACCTCAGGTCGTACACGGGTACGCTGGTGGCGAGAAGGCTTCCGTCGTCGGCCAGGATTTGGCCTCGTGCAGGTTCGATGGTGCGCACGCTGGTGGAGAATTGCTCTCCGCGGGCTTGCCACTTGTCGTGCTCCACCGTCTGGATGTAGACAATGCGCCCAAAGACCCCCATCCCCACGAAGGTCAAGCCCACAAACACGAGCCAAATGCGTCCGCTGTTGGGCATCTTACTCATCGTCGACGCGCAGCAGGGTTGGAGGGTTGGTGGGTTGTTCCAGGCCGAGCTCGGCGGTGGACGTGGCCAGGCGGCTTTGCTGGAGCTGGGATTCGAAGTCCGAGCGCAACGTTTTTTCTTCGGCGACGGCTTCCTCGAGTTGTTCGGTCACCCGTTGCTTCGCCCGGAGGATGCGTTCTGCTTGGTAGCCAAGTCCGAGGTAGAGGATGGTGAGCAGGCAGAGGTAGAGCATGAACGGCACTTGGCGCACCAAGGCTTCCCGCGCCAAGACTTCGCCGCTGAGCACCTCGCGGAGGACGCTTCCAATTTGGTTTTGGCGTTGGCGCTGCTTCTTTTTCTCGCGCTGTTCGGCCCTGAATTCCTCCGAGGTGCGCAGGCGGTTGGGGCCGGTGGGTTGGCGCGCGGCCGTGGCTTTCGCGGCCTCGGCTTCTGCCTTGGCTTCGCGTGCGAGCAATTCGGAGGCGCTCAAGGTGCGGTTGCCCTTGGCCGTCTCCTTCGGGGTGCGGCGGAATCGTTCGAAGAGCTTCATGGCATCCATTCGGTTCGTTCCGCCACGCGAAGGCGTGCGCTCCGGGCGCGGGGGTTGGACTCCATTTCTTCGTCGGTCGCCACAATGGCTTTGCGCACCAGTGGCTTGAAGGGGGCAAGCACCTGTCCTTTCATGTCGCGCTTCACGTCGTCGTCAAAGTTTCCGGACCGCATGAAGTGCTTGACCAAACGGTCTTCCAGGCTGTGGTAGCTCATGATGGCAAGACGTGCGCCTGGGGCGAGCATGCCGATGGCGTTCGTCAGCAAGTCTTCCAAGGCACCCAGCTCGTCGTTGAGGTGGATCCGAATGGCTTGAAAAATGCGGGCGTAGTGCTTGTTTTCCTTGCCGCGGGGGGCGGTGGGGGACAACACCCGGATCAAATCGTGGGTCGTGGCCAAGGGTTGGGTCTCGCGGGCCTCCACAATTCGGCGGGCCAAACGGTCTGGCCGGGTCACTTCTCCGTAGCGCCGGAGGACTTGGGTCAATTCACCAACCTCAACGCGCGCCAGCCAGGCGCTGGCGGGTTCACCCGAAGCGGTGTTCATCCGCATGTCCAGGGGCCCGTCGTGGCGCAATGAAAATCCGCGTTCAGGCGTGTCGAACTGGTGGGAGCTGACCCCCAAGTCGGCCAGCAGGCCGTTCAGGGGGAGGCCCTTGTGGGCGCGCAAGAATTGAGGGGCAAATCGGAAGTTCGCCGCGACCAGGGTGAAGCGGGGGTCGTCCAGGGCGTTTGCGTGCGCGTCGGGGTCCTGGTCGAACCCGAACAAGCGCGCATCCGGCCCGGCCGCGTTGAGCATGGCTTGGCTGTGTCCGCCACCGCCGAAGGTGGCGTCCATCCAGCAGCCGCCTTGCACCCCGTCGCCGCCGCCGAGGTTGAGGGCCTCAAGCGAGGCGTTCAGCATGACGGGGACGTGGTAGGCCTGGTTCATTCTGCGTCGCTGCCTTCGAGGTCTTTGCGCACGTCCTCTGCCAAGTCTCCGAAGTCGAGGTCGTCCTCGTCCTGGATCACTTGCTTTTTGTACGCTTCTTGGTTCCAGATTTCCACCTTCTCGCCCAAGCCAGACACGATCACCTCTTTGGCGTTCTTGGGGTCAATCCCGGCGTATTCCAGCAGGGCGGCGGGCAGGTTGATGCGCCCGGCGCCATCGACGTCCACGTGCGTGGCGCCCTTCATGAATTTCCGCTGAAACAGCTGGTGCTTGCGGTTGTACCGGCTCAAGCGAGCCATCTCGTCGTTGACTTTGTCCCACTCCGGCTTGGGGTAGAGCACCAAGCACCCCTCGAAAATGTCGCGGTTCACCACGAGGCCATGATGAATCACACCGTCAAGCTGCTTGCGCAGTTTGGCGGGGAACATCAAGCGGCCTTTGGCGTCGATGCGACAGGGGTGTTCTCCGAGCAGGTTGAGCATGGTGGCGTTTCCGTCAATCAAAAGTACGTTCAATCTCCCACTTTCTCCCACTCATTGACACTTTCTCCCACTTTGTGGATAAAGTTTGGACATTGGTCTGGAAAAAGCCCAGGAATGGCGCGGGGTTTGGAAAGTGGGATAAAGTGGAGGAAATGCGCTATCCACACGTTGTCAACAGCCGATGTGAACAACGCAGCGTGGATGGCGGGCCCGGGGCACGGGAAGTGGGGTGCGTGCGTGGTGCATTTTTGTCCCCATGGATTCAAACATTCTCGAAATCGGGCCCTACCGCTACGTGGAAGAAGGCCAGGGAACCCCGCTGGTGTTGCTTCACGGCTTGTTTGGGGCGTTGAGCAACTTCGCCGAGGTGCGTGCGCATTTCAGCAAGCAGTTCCGGGTCATCACCCCCATGCTGCCCATTTACGAGTTGCCCATGTTGGAAACCAATGCCAAAAACATGGCCAAGCACATTGCCGGTTTCTTGGACGAGCTGGGCCTGGAGAAGGTCCACTTGCTTGGCAACAGCTTGGGAGGACATGTCGGGTTGATTTACACCCGCGACCACCTCGACCGCGTGGCGTCCCTGACGCTGACGGCGAGCAGCGGGCTGTACGAGAACGCCTTTGGCTCCAGCTTCCCACGCCGGGAAGACAAAAGCTACATCAAGGACAAGGTGGCGGTGACGTTCCACGATCCCAAGCACGCGACCCCCGAGTTGGTGGACGAGTGTTTCGAAGCGGTCAACAACCGCAACAAGGTGCTCCGCATTTTGAGCATCGCGAAGTCGGCCATCCGCCACAACATGGCCAAAGACCTGCCCAGCATGGATGTGCCGGTGTGCTTGATTTGGGGCAAG